>NZ_LZMB01000001.1 GCF_001673555.1 Mycobacterium sp. 1165178.9
GCGGGCTGGTCCCCGCGGCCGACGTCTCCGACCTGGTGGCCCGCAGGATCAGCGCGGTGGCCGATCCGCGCGCACGCCAGCTGCGTCGCCGCCGCCGCGCGCTTCGGTGGGGCCTGATCTTTTGCGCCGGGTGTGTGTTCTGGGCGGCGGTGACCTTGCTGCTCGCGGCATGGGGCTGGTTCGCCTTGCTGCTGGAAATCACCGGGGGCGTCGCGGTTTTCATGGCCATTCCGGCGACGCTGTTGCTGCTCCGCTATCGCTGGCTGCGGTCCGAGCCGTTGCCGACACCCCGGACCGCCGGCGCGCGCCGGCTGCCGCCACCGGGTTCGGCGGCGCGCCCCGCGATGTACGCGCTGGGTGCTTCGGAGCGCGGATTTACGTCGTTGGTGGCCGTGATCGAGCGGGGCGCGATGTTGCCGGCGGCCGAGATCCGCGAGTTGACCGCGGCCGCCACGAGGACCTCGGCGGCCATGGCGTCCACCGCGGCGCAGGTGGTGTCGATGGAGCGGGCGGCGCAGGCCAGCGAGGAATCGCGGTCGTATCTGGTGCCCACCATCAACGCGTTCACCGCGCAGCTGTCCGCCGGCGTCCGCCAATACAACGAAATGGTCACCGCGGCCGCGCAATTGGTGTCCTCGGCGAACGGCGACGGATCCGCGGCGTCGCAGCAGTACCGCGCTGAGCTGGCCGGCGCGACCGATCGCCTGGTCGGTTGGGCGCAGGCGTTCGACGAACTCGGCGGATTGCGCGGGACGGGCTAGCTTTCTCGGCTCACCGGCGTGTCCCGCGGATCACCTGCTAGAACGAGGCTTTGAGCGACGGCAGCAGCAGCGCCACCAGACCGCGGGCGGTGGCCTTGAGCATGTCGAAGAAGTCGAAGTAGTCCCGCCACAACGTGATTCGCCCGTTCTGGACCTCGAACACGCCGCACACCCAGAACTGCAGCCGCAGCGGGCCGAAGATCAGCGCGTCGGTGCGTTCGGTGAGCACCGCGCCGCCGTCGGCCGCGATGCGATGGATCTTCACCTCGAAGGCGGCGCGGCCCTCCATCTGGCGAAACAGCTTCATGGCTCTGGCCCGGCCACGGATGGTGGGCAGGCCGACGTTTTCGTAGACGAGGTCGTCGGCCAGCGCGGCGTCGGCGGCGTCGTAATCCGCGTCCTGCAGTGCGTACAGGAATCCTTCGACCGTACGGGTGTTCGCAACGGTTGTGCCAGTTAGCTCGGTCATCTTGCCAGCGTAGGCGCGTGGCAATCGGGCGCTGTGGCAGGGTGAGCACGATGCGTGTCGCCGTGGTCGCCGGGCCGGATCCCGGGCATTCGTTCCCGGCCATTGCGCTGTGCCGGCGCTTCGCCGAAGCCGGCGATGAGCCCACGCTGTTCACCGGCGCCGAATGGCTCGACACCGCCCGCGGCGCCGGCATCGGCGCATTCGCGCTGGACGGGCTGGCGGCCACCGACGACGACGTCGACGCCGGGGCCAGGATCCACCGGCGCGCCGCGCGGATGGCAGTGCTCAACGTGCCCGCGCTGCGCGGACTGGCGCCCGACCTGGTGGTGTCGGACGTCATCACCGCCGGTGGCGGCATGGCCGCCGAACTGCTGGGCATTCCGTGGATCGAGCTCAACCCGCATCCGCTGTACCTGCCGTCGAAAGGACTGCCGCCGATAGGCAGCGGGCTGGCGCCGGGGACCGGCATCCGCGGGCGGCTGCGCGACGCCACGATGCGCGCGCTGACGGCGCGATCCGTGCGCACGGGCCTGCGGCAGCGCGCGAACTCGCGCGTCGAGATCGGGCTGCCGGCGCACGACCCCGGGCCGCTGCGAAGGCTGATCGCGACGCTGCCCGCGCTGGAAGTACCCCGTCCCGACTGGCCCGCCGAGGCCGTCGTCGTCGGGCCGCTGCACTTTGAGCCGACCGACCGGATCCTCGAGGTCCCGGCGGGCTCCGGCCCGGTGGTGGTCATTGCGCCGTCGACCGCCGTGATCGGGACCGAGGGCCTCGCCGAGGTCGCGTTGGGGTGCTTGACGCCGGGGGAGACCTTGCCGGCGGGATCTCGTCTGCTGGTGTCGCGGCTGGACGGACCGGATCTGACCGTGCCGCCATGGGCGACGGTCGGGCTGGGACGTCAGGACGAGTTGCTGGTGCACGCCGACTTGGTGATCTGCGGCGGCGGCCACGGCATGGTGGCCAAGACGCTGCTGGCCGGCGTGCCGCTGGTGGTGGTGCCCGGCGGCGGCGACCAGTGGGAGATCGCCAACCGGGTGCTGCGCCAGGGCAGCGCGCGGCTGATCCGGCCGCTGACCGCCGAGGCGCTGGTGGCCGCCGTCAACGAGGTGCTGTCGTCGCCCCGCTACCGGGCGGCGGCGCAGACGGCGGCGGGCGGCATCACCGACGTCGCCGATCCGGTCCGGGTATGCCGCGACGCGCTCGCGGTGACCGGATGATCCGCGGCGCGCGGTCCCGGCCGACCTATGCTTCGGCGGGAGGCACAGCGATGAGGATCATCACGACAATCGCCGCCGGCGCCCTGCTGTCGGGTGCGATGGCCGTCGCGCCCGTCGCGCACGCCGACAGTCCCGAGGAACAGCAGGCGTGCCAGTTGATGGACGATCCGGCCGCCGCCCAGCAGGGACTCGCGCCGGCCGAGTACGCCTTCATGCAGTTGCGCGCCACTATGTCGGCCCAACACGCGCGCGACGTGATGTCCATTGCGGTGCAGGAGGACTGCCCCAACCACATCGTCGACCTGCCCGCCAGCTGGAGATAGCGCGCTTCGGGCTCAGGTGTCTCAGGCGCGCTCGCTGGGTATGTTGACTGCCGTGCGGCTAACGGAGTTTCACGAGCGGGTAGTCCTGCGCTTTGGC
>NZ_LZMB01000002.1 GCF_001673555.1 Mycobacterium sp. 1165178.9
CTCGGCGGCAGCTCTCATGCGCTGGGCCGGGTTAACGCGGACAAACGCGTTCAGCTGGTGCGCGGTGACCGCGAGGCGTTCGGACTGCGCGGGCGGTCCGCCGAACAGCGGGTGGCGCTCGACCTGCTGCTCGACGAGTCGGTGGGCATCGTGTCGCTGGGCGGCAAGGCGGGCACCGGCAAGTCGGCGCTCGCGTTGTGCGCAGGACTGGAGGCGGTGTTGGAGCGGCGCACCCAACGCAAGGTGGTCGTCTTCCGCCCGCTCTACGCCGTCGGCGGCCAGGAGCTGGGGTATCTGCCCGGCAGCGAGAGCGAAAAGATGGGCCCGTGGGCGCAGGCCGTCTTCGATACCCTCGAGGGTCTGGCCAGCCCGGCGGTGCTCGAGGAGGTGCTGTCCCGGGGCATGCTCGAAGTCCTGCCGCTGACCCACATCCGGGGCCGGTCGCTGCACGACTCGTTTGTCATCGTCGACGAGGCGCAGTCGCTGGAGCGCAACGTCCTGCTGACCGTGCTGTCCAGGTTGGGCACCGGATCGCGGGTGGTGCTGACGCACGACATCGCGCAGCGCGACAACCTGCGGGTGGGCCGCCACGACGGGGTCGCGGCGGTGATCGAGAAGCTCAAGGGCCACCCGCTGTTCGCCCACATCACCCTGTTGCGCAGTGAGCGATCACCGATAGCCGCCCTGGTCACCGAGATGCTCGAGGAGATCGCCGGCCCGCAGTGAGGGCCGGCGACCAGCGCGCTCGACCCCGGGTAAGGCCCCCTTCGATAAACTTCCACGGTGGCGAAACGACTCGACACCCAGGCCTGGCGCTACTGGCGCACGGTTGTTGGTGTGGCGGCGGCCGCCGCGGTGCTGGTGATCGGCGGGCTCACGGGCCACGTGACGCGGGCCGACGACCTGAGCTGCTCGGTGGTCAAGTGCGTCGCGTTGACCTTCGACGACGGGCCGGGGCCGTTCGATGAGCGACTGCTGCAAATCCTGAAGCAGAACGACGCCAAGGCCACCTTCTTCCTGATCGGCAACAAGGTGGCCGCCAACCCGGCCGGCGCCAAGCGCATTGCCGACGCGGGGATGGAAATCGGCAGCCACACCTGGGAACACCCCAACATGACCACGATCCCGCGCGAAGACATCGCCGCCCAGTTCGCTAAGGCGAACGACGCGATCACCGCCGCGACCGGGCGCACGCCGAACCTGTATCGCCCCGCCGGTGGGCTGTCGGACCCGGTGGTGCGCCAGACCGCCGGCCAATTCGGGCTGGCCGAAATCCTCTGGGATGTCATCCCTTTCGATTGGGCTAACGACTCGAACACGGCGGCGACGCGCTACATGTTGATGACTTACATCAAGCCAGGCTCGGTGGTGTTATTCCATAACACGTACTCGAGCACCGTCGACCTGGTGTACCAGTTCATCCCGGTACTCAAGGCCAACGGCTATCGGCTGGTGACCGTCAGCGACCTGCTGGGGTCACGCGCTCCGGGCAGCAGTTACGGCAGCCGGGAGAACGGTCCGCCCGTCAACGGACTGCACGACATCCCACCCGGCGACATCCCCACTCTGCCCAACACACCCTCGCCGAAACCGATGCCGAATCTCCCGATCACCGACATCCCCGGGCAGAACTCCGGAGGGCCGAACAACGGTGCGTAGCGCAAATTTCGGACCGCCCGCGGCTACTTTCGTATGATCACCGCGGGCTGGCTTCGGGATCGGCTTCCGCCGTCGTGGCGTGGCCCGGCACCAGAGCACGCCACAGGGCAACGAAAGTCTTTTCGACGGTGGTTGTTTCAGTACGGGTTCGATCTGAGCCTGTCCTACTTTCTGGCCGTCATCGAAGCGGCCGCCATCCTGATTCCGTTGCGGGGCCACACTTCGGTCGGCGCCAACGCCGACTTCGCGCGGCAGAACACGGTGCCGGTGGTGCTGCTCGTCGTGCTGGGCACCGTCGGTGTGGCGATAGCCGGCGCGGTCAGCCTGGCTCCCACGGTGCGCTGGTTCGTCGCGGGCGACGAACCCAACCCGGACCAACGCGAAGCCGTGATGAAGCTGGCCGGGCGCCAGTCGGCAATCCTGGTGACGTCCTGGGCGCTGACCGGCGGGATCTTCATCCTGTTGAATCTGACTGGCAGGCCGCAGCTTCTGCTGCCCATCGTGCTCGGCGTGCTGCTCGGCGGATCGGCCGCCGCCGGCACCGGGATGCTGATCGCGCAACGCACCCTACGACCCATCATGCGCGCCGCCA
>NZ_LZMB01000003.1 GCF_001673555.1 Mycobacterium sp. 1165178.9
GACGAGGACCTGATTCGCTCCGCACTATCGATTGCCGCGACGGCGGGTCCGCGTGACGTGCCCATCGGGGCGGTGGTGATCGGCGCCGACGGAACCGAACTGGCCCGCGCGGTCAATGCCCGCGAGGCGTGGGGGGACCCGACGGCGCACGCCGAGATCCTGGCGTTGCGCGCGGCGGCCAAGGTGCTCGGGGACGGGTGGCGGCTGGAAGGCACCACGCTGGCGGTCACCGTCGAACCCTGCACCATGTGCGCGGGCGCGCTGGTGCTCTCGCGCGTCGCCCGGCTGGTGTTCGGCGCCTGGGAGCCCAAGACCGGAGCGGTCGGGTCGTTGTGGGACGTGGTCCGCGATCGGCGGCTCAACCACCGCCCGGAAGTGCGCGGTGGCGTGTTGGTCCAGGAGTGCGCTGCGCCATTGGAGGCCTTCTTCGCCCGCCAGCGATTGGGGTGACGGGCCATGGGTTGGGTAAGCTGCTCGGCGGTGGCGTGTCCGAGCGGCCTAAGGAGCACGCCTCGAAAGCGTGTGACGGCTAAAACCGTCCGAGGGTTCAAATCCCTCCGCCACCGCCAAGACTGTCCCGGCATCCGCAGACGCAGACGGGATTTGTCCGTTTGCTCGGTACGCGCCGAGACGAATTGGCGTCGGCTATATCTGCCCGTAGGCGGAGTGCAAAGTTAGCGGCCTGTTCCCGTCCATAAATGCACGCCGAGACTGCCCATGCTAAGCGCGCGGGCGTCTATGACTGAGAAAGGCGGAGTGTCGCTGCCGAATTCGAAACAATCTGCTCGGCCGTCTCGCATAGTCGTCGCGCCCGATCTAGCGCGCGTTGACATCGCTGGAGCAGGTCGCTCTCGTACACCAGGACCCGTTCGACAGGGTGCAAGACGGTGAGAAACGCGGCGAGGGGTCGAAACGCCGCGGTGGCAGCTACGTCGGTATTGCCCCGCAGCGAAAGTCGCTTCAGCAATTCTTGGTAGGCGCGTTCAAGGTGAAGGTCTGGGTCGTTGTGGTCCGAAGTCACTGTTGCTACATTCCCACGCTACGGCTTCGCAATCATGGTGTGGGGTGGTCCTCCGGAACGCACCTGGTCAGGGGTGTGCAAACGCCATCAACACCATCCGGACGAGCCAAAAGGGTGCGGCAATCTTTCGCCCACGAGCCGGGTCTCGCATCTGTAGTCCAAAACTCGTTGGCAAAAACCGCGGGGAGGCCTCGACCCCGGGTTCGCCGCTGCGCGGTTTGCAAGGCTGCCGAGCGCGCCTATCAGCGCAAGCGCTACCGCTGCCGGCGAGGGCTTACAGTCGACCCGCTGGCCCCTTTGAAGCTGAGCATGATTGACTCTCCACCGGTCTCGTCAACCGACGGTTCTGTGGTGGAGGTTGTGCGCGACGAACTCGCTGTCGAACGCCCCGGCCTGACAGGGGGGCGTTAGCACTGGCCGCCATCCTCGACGACCCGAGACATGTAGCGACTCAGCCCGCGGCAGCACGCCAGTGGGTGGCATTTTTGGGCAGGTTGACGAAGCGGTTGCAACGACGCGGGAATCTTGCAGCGGTGAAATCGATGAACGTGGTCAACCGCCAGCTAAATGCGGATCGAGTATCCAAATTACGAACAGGCTCACTTCTTTGCGCTTGTCAATCCTGCTGCCGTTAGGCCCGGAGTAGACTCTGGCGCAGCGGTTACATGGCGAAGACTGCACGTAGTGCGACCGTGATGGATGAGGTTCGTTGTTCCATCGTCGTCCAGCAGCAGCGGCGCCCCTTGTAAGCCGGCAGCGAGGTTTCGTAGCCACCGCTCCATAAAGCGAGAGCCCGAGGCGATGCGTCGCGGGTTTCCATCGCAGGAAGTAGATGGGCCGCGTGGCCAATCTTGATGACCGGTGGGGTCACGACCGGCGCTTATTCGTTGCCGACGCCGACGAAGCTACCCGGCAAGGGATTTCGCCCACGCGGGATCACGGATTTCCGTTGGGTCCTCTGGCTCGCCAGTTCGCCAGATTGACCGCTGCCTTACTTGATGCGCCTACTGTTCAGGATGTCCTCGAACAGGTCGTGGACGCGACGGCCGCCTTCGCCCCTCAGGCAGATGTTGTGAGCGTGACGCTTCGCACTCCCGATGGAAGGTTTCACACGCCTGTCGCCACGCACCCGGTGGCTCAATTACTCGACTCGTGTCAGTACAAACTGGGCGAAGGCCCATGTGTAACCGCTGCCCTTAACCCGGGGCCGGGCTTCGCGGCGTGGTCTGCCCAGTGCCAACATGAGTCGCCCTGGCCGGGTTTCACACGAGCGATACGCAACCTAGGTTTCCAGGCTGTTCTTTCGCTCTCATTGCTTCCGACCCCTATCCCCCCGCGGCTTTCCGGGGCATTGAATCTGTACTCAAGCTCACGCGATGGGCTCGACATAATCGACAAAGACGCGATCTTACTTTTGGCGACCCACGCATCCTTGGCCCTGGCCACCACCGAAGCGGTTACCTCTGCGAAGCTGCGCGAAGCTCAACTGCGTCAGGCAATAGATAGCCGCGACGTCATAGGCCAAGCGAAGGGCATCCTCATGGGACGGCGGAACATTTCGGCTGCAAGAGCGTTCGACATACTGCGGGCTTCTTCGCAAAAAATCAACGTAAAACTGAGCGAGATTGCGAAGGTTGTGGCGGCGCAGCCAGACATCTTGGATGAGGCATAAGGGTCGCGGTCCACGTGCCGGCTAGAGCGAACTGCACTGGCTAGCACGCCAGACCGTTTCTCAGTCGGCCGCCCGCTTCCGAGCTGCATGGCGAAGAGCCGCCACCAACGTCAGCTCGGAGTCGATTGGCATCGATGTCGCGCATAAACGGAAACTGAACCCCCGCGCGTCCCAAGGCGTTTTTCAACAGCCTTAAGGCCGTTGCGCACGCGCATTCCCGCGATCGGCGTACGGCGTGGCTGCGCGCCGTGTCCAGGTCGGGGCAGTGGCCGGAAACCGCGGTTTAGAAATCGCGTTTTCGGGCAAACAGCGGCATGATCGCACGTCACAGCTCTCGTCTCCTTGCTTCCGCAGTAGCCGCGGCACTGGGCGTTGCCGCCGGTGTCCTCGTGTCCGCCATCCCCGCCGCCGCCGCAGAACCCTGTCCGGATGTCCAGGTGGTGTTCGCCCGCGGCACGGACGATCCACCTGGCCTCGGTCCGACCGGACAGGCATTCGTCGACTCTTTGCACTCGCGCATCAACGCCAAGTCGTTCGACGTATATGCGGTCGATTACCCCGCCACCCATGACTGGACGAGCGCGGGGGAGGCCGGCGTCAGAGACGCGGGCGCACACGTCCTTTCGATGGCACACGACTGTCCCAACACCAAGATGGTGCTCGGCGGTTATTCCCAGGGCGCGGCCGTGATGGGCTTCGTCACCTCGCCCGTCGTACCGAATGGGATCGATCCAGCGGCCGTGCCCAAACCGTTGGAACCGGAAGTGGCCAATCACGTCTCCTCTGTTGTGCTTTTCGCCCTGCCCAACGAGAAGGCGATGAACTTCTTCAATGAGCCGCCGGTCGTCATCGGTCCGCTCTATCAGGCGAAGACCATCCAGGTGTGCGCTGCCCAGGACCCCATCTGCTCGGACGGCATGAATTTCGCCGCACATGACACCTATTCGACCAACATGGCGGTGATCGACCAGGGCGCAGCCTTCGCGGCCAGTCGTCTTGGTGGCGGTTCTGGCGGGGGATCCATGTAAGCGGATGGCCGTGGCCATCTTTTTTGACCGAGCGTACGAATCGGGCCGCCGACGATTGGCGCTCGATGCTTGCCAACCACTAACTTCCCTGAGGTGAAGTTCTCAGCTGCTGGTGCAGTCGTGCGGTGGATCGCCCCCTTGGTTACGGTCGCGGCCGTCGTCGCCATGGGTCAAGTCGGCGACCCGCTGCAGGTTCGTCCCGCCCCGACGCTGCGCCTGGTCGCCGACGGCGACCCATTGGCCGGAGCGCCCTTCTACGTCAACCCGACGTCGGCCGCCATGCGCGCCGCGCAGAGCGCCGACCCGCCCAGCCCCGAGTTGACCGCCATCGCCAACACACCGCAGGCGTACTGGATCGTCCCGGGCCCGTCGGCAGGCACGGTCGGCAAGTATGTCGGCGATGCCAATGCCGCGGGCGCCATCCCAATCCTGGCTATCTACGGAATCCCGCACCGCGACTGCGGCAGCTTCGCTGCGGGTGGGATGGCGTCGGCCGACGACTACCGGGCGTGGATCGACGGCATCGCATCCGGCGTTGGCGCCTCGCGGGTTGCGATCATCGTCGAACCCGACGCGCTCGCCATGGCCGACTGCCTGTCGGGCGGTCAACGCCAAGAGCGCTTCGACCTGGTTCGCTACGCCGTCGACACGCTGACTCGCGATCCGAACGCGGCCGTCTACGTGGACGCAGGTCACCTGCGCTGGCACACGGCCGAGGACATGGCCGCCAGGCTGAACCAGGCGGGTGTCGGTCACGCGCGGGGTTTCAGCATCAACACTGCGAACTTCTTCACCACCGAGGACGAAATCGGTTATGGCGAGGCGATTTCGGGCCTCACGAATGGTTCGCACTATGTGATCGACACGTCGCGTAATGGTGCCGGACCGGCTCCCGACTCCGACCTGAACTGGTGCAACCCCAGCGGCCGCGCACTGGGCACTCCGCCTACCGCGGCTACCGCAGGAGCGCACGCCGACGCCTACTTGTGGATCAAACGTCCGGGTGAATCCGACGGAACGTGCGGCAAAGGTGATCCGCCGGCCGGCAATTTCGTGAGCCAGTACGCCATCGATCTGGTGCACAACGTCGGCCACTAGGAGCGGCTCGAGCCCCACCCGTGGCCAGCGCCGTGTCGGCCGGCGCGGACGGATTTGCGATTCGCGATCGCTCTAGGTCGTAAATGGATAACATTTGAGTACCAAAAGCAGCACAACGAGCGCACGGCACGAGGCGTCATGGCCAAGACAGTCCGGATCATCGCCGTCACCGCGATCTGTACTGCCTTCATCGCGGCTCCCGGAACAGTGTCCGGCTTCCTAGCGCGCGCAGACGATTCGGGGACCGTGTTGTACAGCGGCATCAACCAGCTTCGTCAGGGATGCGGGGCCATCACTGATGACCCGCGGTTGGCCGAAGCGGCCCAGCGGCACGCCGACGACATGCTGCGCAGCGGGGTGAACGGGCACATCGGTTCGGACGGCTCTTCGCCGCAGGTCCGTATCACGGATGCGGGCTATCGGAGCAGGTATTCAGGTGAGATCGTCTTCTGGGGCACCGGATCCGCCGCGAATCCCAACAAGGCCCTCGACATGTGGATGCAAAGTCCCCCACACCGAGCGATCATCCTGAATTGCGCATATAACGCGGGCGGCTTCGCCACCGCCTGGGACGGCAACAAAATGACCGCCGTCGGTGACTTCGCGGCTTCGTAAAGCCTTTCCGGCCAAAATGTTTCGTATGGCCGCTGCGGCCGGCAGCGGAGATCACACGTGGGGCAGCCAACCAGACCCGTGGGGGGACAGGACAAAGCCGCGGCCTTGCGGATCTTTGCAAGCCGTTGTGCCTGCGTTGTCGACCCCGCAGATGATGCCGTTGACGGTGATGGAATGACCTGGAGGAAGCGTTTTGACCGGCCGTCCGTCAATCACGCGTGATGGCTCGTCCTCGTTCGTCTGTTTCAGCCCAGTAGTGGTGCCAATCCAATTGACCCCGGTGATCCCCGCATTGGGATTCGAAGGCGCAGGGGGGACCGCGGGCAAGTTATTTCCGGTGCACTGCGCTTGATCAGGCGTGTAGTTGCAGACGACCCCGTCGGGAGTGAGGAAATACACCGTTGGCAGCGGCGGCCGGCCAGGGTTGGGAACGTCGATCGTGTAATCGCGGATGTCCACTGGGGCGTCTGCGCTCAGGTCGGGAAATTTGGGTGGGTCGGCATGCGCCGTGCAGGCAACTGAGAAAGTGGCTCCGACGAGTGTCATGACGCCGGCCAGCTTTTTGATGACCATATGCATCCAATCGGTTTAGGCGGTCAGTGATAGGGGCTGAGTTGAAACTCTCGGGTGTTGTACGGAGTACCGAACGGCACGCCGTTCGTATCTTTAAGCGTATTCCATTGGCTGCCAAACAATTTCAGATCGTCAAGCGTTGATCCTGGCAGGATGTATCCGCCGTACGGTTGTGGGATGAACTTCGGGGCCGCTGGATCGCCGTTCTGCGCGACGAGGGTGGTAGGCACGTTCGCACCGAACATGTCGGTCGGGTTGGTCCCTACCCGCACTTCGATACTTCCCTTATGCGCATCAACGTTGAAGCCGGACAAGACGGGCCTCCCGCCGATTTCTCGAAAGCTCAGCTCCCCGTAGCGGTTGGGGGTCACCTGGACGGCCTGCTGTCCGGGCTTTCCCCACTCGTTTCCGTTCCAAGGCTGCCAGGTTGAACGATCGAATACGTTGCCGGGATCCGCGCGATACATGGTGATGCCTCGGCTGCGGTCGAAGGAATCGGCGGCGATGTAGACCTTGCCGTCTGACCCTTTGTAGCCGCTGACCTGCGTGGGCGCGTCACCCGCGCCCCGAAACGAACCCGGCACCATAGCCCACCCCTTGCCGGGATCGCCGTTGACTTCGACCAGCCACGAAGCCACTGGCTTCAAATCACCCTGAGTGCCCGTCACCATCATGTATGTTTTGTCGCCGAGCGTGATTGTCCCGGCTGGCAACGTATCGTTGATTCCGGCCTTGACCGCCTCTGGCGGCATGGGGAACAGCTCACGACCGCTGTCTTTTGCTCCCGTCAATGGCGCCCCGAAATGCGGGCGTCCGTCCGCGTCGAAAGTCACGGGCACGGCCACAGATCGATAGTGCTCGCCCTCCCCGACCTTATTGCCGGAGAACGAATCCCCGAAGATCGCGAGGTACTTCCCGGGCTGCCCGGGCACCTCGACGACTTCCCCTAAGTCGGCCGCCCCGATCCCTGGGATGCCGGGAATGCCGCCGGTCCCGGCGATCGGCCCAAGATCCCTTACCTCACCCGGCTTCAGCGGACTCTCGATCCAGTCGTCTACAGCTTTCGGGGGGTCATAGCCGTCGGTGTGCAGGGCGTCCATCGACTTCCGCAACGTGTCCGAGTAGGCATTGCGAATTGAACTCATCTGCTTGACGGCATCGCGGACATCGTCCACGGCCTGGGCGTGGGCAGCCTCTTTCAGCCGCTCCAATTTGGAGCGCTCCGACGCGGGGAGTTCGAGAGTCAAGTCATGTTTTATCGCGCCGATGAGCCTGTCGAGCCCCCGCAGCTCACTGTCCAGGAGGGCGATTTCTTGCGCTCCTTGTTTTTGCGCGTCGGCTAAGGCGGCGGCCACCGACTCCAGATCGGCGCCGATCTTCGGCAGTTTCTCTGACTGCGCACCAAGGGATTTGGTAACCCGTTGGACTTCATCTGAGTCGTTGATCGGGTGGCCACCATCCTGGTGGTTCCAGGCGGCGGCGAAGCGTTTCCGCGCCTCCTCAAAAGCGTGATCGGCTTCGGCGGTGTGCCGACCGGCCCCGTAAAAGGCCTGCGCCAACTGCGATATCTGAAAGGGACTGCCCGCCTGCAGGCTCTGGTTGATTGCCCACGGATCGCCGCCGGCCGAGGCGATCAGTTCCGCTTCGCTCAGGTTTTCCCACGTCATTGCGCCGCCAGCAGCCGACAAACACCGACGCGCATCGCCGCCCCCTTCTGAGCTGGTACAACCCTACTACCGGAAGGCCTATGGCGGGTGGTGCTGCTTGGCTTGACGCAGGGGTACGGAGGTCGCAACCCAATTTCAGGTCTGGCTACCGGCCAGCTTTCGGACCGTCAGCGCTTCGATGTCTTGGAACGGCCGTCCCTCGGGCCGGATCAGATCGTGGAACCATACTTTGGGGACCGAGGTGTAGGGGTGATCCCATGAGTCCCAGGGGAAGTAGGTCTGGGTCTTGCCGGCCACCAGGCCCCAGTTGATGGCGCCGACGTTGTGGCGCTTGGCAACCGGCAGAATCGATTGGACGGTGCTGCCTTGGGGTCGCGCCATGTATTCCGTACACAGGATCGGCCGGCCCAGCGGGGTGAGCTCGTTGATCCGGTTCTCGAAACCGGCGGGGCCCGCGTAGGAGTGGAAGGTGATCACGTCGGCGTTGGCGAGCTGTATGTCGCTGATCGCGCTGCGGCCCTGTGGTTGACCCCAATCCCCGCGCCACACACCGCTTGTCAGCGGCTGGCTGGGGTCCACCGCCCGGGCCCAGCGAAAGACCTGGGGGAGCAGGTTGGCGACCAGTTGCTCCTTGTCGCTTCGTTCGACGCTGCGGTACTGGCGTGCGGGGTTGTCGGGCTCGTTCCACAGGTCCCAGCCCAAAATCCGGTCATCATTGCGGAATTGGGTCATCACCGCCGTCACGTAGTCATGCATGACCGGGACGTACTTCGGATCGCCAAGGCGTTCGGCGCCTGGGCTCTGCGCCCAACCCGAATTGTGCACACCGGGCCTCGGCGCGCGCTGGCGTCCCGCACGCGGTTGCGGATCCCAACAGGAGTCGAAGAAAACAAAGAGCGGTTTGATGCGATGGCGCGCGGCGACGTCGACGAATTGCCCAAGGCGCGTTTGAAAGCCGCGCTGATCGGCCGCCCAGAGCTGATCATGAAGGAACACCCGTGCGGTGTTGTGGCCGTAGAACTGGGCCCAGCCGAGCTCGGTATCGATGCGCCGCAGGTCGAAGGTGTCGGGCTGGAACATCTCGAACTGGTTGATGGCGCTCGCCGGAATGTAGTTGGCGCCAACGAGCCAGCCCTGCGCTTGATACCAACGGTTGGCGCGCTCGGGTGACCACCGGCCCGCTTCCTCCGCGGTGGCCCGCGGCATCCGGGCAACTGCGGCGCCAGCCGCCAGTAACAGAGGGAGCTTAAGCGCCGTACGTCGTTCCACGATGTGACGATAAGTTTCCGGGGCGATTTCCCTGGGATTTGCTCAGCGCGTCGCGACGACTTCAGATGACGATCGTTACTGCACCGTCATCGGCGCCGTCGAGCGAGGAAGCTCGCTGCTCTTCGTGACCAATCCGTGATCATCGGCAATCGGCGAGCCGACACCGACATGCAGACCGGTGAGGTTAAAATGCGCTCCGCGCTGTACCAAAGGCGTTGTCGGACAATCGATCAATGGCGGCGACGTGTCTGACGCCTATCGCAGCTGGCGACCGTGATTGTCTTTGACGTTGCCGGTGAAGATCAAGATCGCGTCGACGATGGCCCAAACGATGCCGCCGAGCAGAACTGGGAGACCGACAAAACAGAACAGGCTGAAGAGAACTCCGAACAGACCGACGCAAAGCTGCGCCACCGCGATCTGGGTCGAGTCGATGTAGAAGCGCCCGATCCCGAATAGGCCGAAGAACAACTGAAGCAAGCCGGCGGTGGTGGCGGACTTATCCGACAGCGGCAGCCCCGTAGCATGATCGCGACCGAAGGGAGCCTGCGGGTCGACATAACCCGGGTAACCGAGATGGCCCGGATAGCTGGGGTAACCGGGGTAAGCCTGCGGGGGCGGATATCCCGGCGGCGGTGGCGGGGTGTATGGATTCGGCTGCGCTCCGTAACCGGGCGGCTGCCAGCCCCACGGTGGCTCACCGGGCGCATTCGGGGGTTGGTTGGGCGGCTTCGACATCGATTCGAGTTAACACGTCCGATGCCCGGCCGTCCACATCGGTGGGCGGCGCTATCCGGCATCGGAAACCCGACAACGCAGTCGGCGGAATTGCTTCAAACTTCACCCTCGGGAGCGCAATACTGAACGGGTGCCCGATCGAAATGTGTTAGGCGGTCCGCTGGAACCGTGCGGCACAGACCCGCTGACCGGCTTCTACCGCGACGGCTGTTGCTCGACAGGCCCTCAGGACCTCGGGCGGCACACCATCTGCGCGGTGATGACCGCCGAATTTCTGGAGCATCAGCGTTCCATCGGCAACGACTTGTTGACGCCGGTTCCCGAGTATCGGTTCCCCGGCCTGCTGCCCGGCGACCGCTGGTGCGTGACCGCGCTGAACTGGCTACGCGCTCACGACGACGGGTGCGCCGCGCCGGTGGTGTTGGCGGCGACGCACGAAAGCACCCTCGAGGTGGTGCCCCTGGAGGCGCTGCAAGAACACAAGGTCGACGTTCCCGACGATCTGGCCAACCTGTAGCGCGACCGCCGGCGAGGTGGATGAACGATGCATCTCCGCCGTGTCTAGCGTCTGTGTCATATCGCCTGGCGCGTCGAAGAGGGGTTCGGAGTGGGTTCTGCGGTGGATGACATCGACTTCGACGATTTGACGGAGCCCCGGCTGACCGACGTGCAGCGTCAGATCCTGGAGTTCACCGAAGCCAAGCCGGTTGACCTCGACATCGACCAGATGCTCGCGGAGGCGATCGAGCAGGCCGGCGTGACTACCGGAGCCGCCGACCTCGACGACACCGACGGCTTCGCTGACCGCCTGCAGGTGCACGTTGCGGCGATCGAAGCCGACGACGGCCTGCGCCGGCTCACCCGCGGTTCGCTGCGCCAGCGAATCGTGCGCCTGCTACGTAACCGGCTGTCCCTTACGGAGCTCATCCGGCGGTATCCCGAGATTGAATCCATCCCGATCGAAAAGCCGTTCATCGTCGTCGGGATGCCGCGTTCGGGTACCACACATTTGGTGAACCTCATCGCCGCCGACCCACGCCGGCGCGCCCTGCCGTATTGGGAGAGCCAGGATCCCATCCCCGCCCGCGGGCAGGGTCCGGACATCTTCGGCGTCGATCCCCGCTACGCGCGGGCCAAGTCAGAACACGATGCGTTGATGACGAGCGCGCCGGTGGTGGCCGCCATGCATGACCGGTTCCCCGAGGCGATCGAGGAGGAGGTGGAGCTGCTTGACCTCGATCTGGCCTCATATGTGCTGGAATGGCATGCGCGCGTGCCCGACTGGCGCGATTATTATCTCGGTCTCGACCAAACCCGGCACTATGCCTACATGAAGAAGGTGTTGCAGGCGCTGACCTTCCTGCGCGGCCCGCGCACCTGGGTGCTCAAGAGTCCGCAGCACTGCGAGCAGCTCGGCCCACTGATGGCGACGTTTCCCGACGCGACAGTGGCTTTCACCCACCGCGATCCCGTCTCGGTGATCCAGTCGGCGATCACCATGATGGCGTACTCGGACCGCTTGCGCCGTCACAGCATTGACCCGCAGTGGCTGTTGGACTATTGGAGCGACCGCGTGCACCGACTGCTCAGCGCATGCGTCCGTGATCGCGACCTGGTCGCATCCGAACGCAGCATCGACGTCAACTTCCATCAGCTGAACGGCAACGAAATGCCGTTGCTCGAGCAGCTATACCAGTGCGGGGGCGTCGACTTACCGCCCAACGTGCAACAACGCTTTCAGCGATACTTGGACGGCAACCCGCGCGGCAAACACGGCCGCATCCGTTATGAACTGGAGCGGCATTTCGGCACCTCCGCCGACGAGCTCCGTGGCCGCTTCGACTTCTACTTCGACAAGTTCGACGTCCGTCCCGAATAAAGGAGCCGACAGCGATGTCAGAGCCTATCTATCGCAGTAGGCCGGGCGCCGACGCGATGCGCCCGGCCTCGGCCGAGAAGGCCGAGGAGATCGCACCGGGATTATGGTGTTCGCCGGGCTTGTCCAACTCCTACCTGCTCACAACCACCGCGGGCCGGGTGATCGTCAACACCGGCATGGGGTTCGAGGGACCGGTGCATCGCGCCAACTTCGACGCCGTGGACTCGTCACCGGTGCGCTACATCATCTTCACGCAAGGCCATGTGGATCATGTCGGTGGCCTGGACAGCGTGCGCGATCCCGAAACGACCGTTGTGGCGCAAGCGAATTGGAAGGCGTGGCGGGACGACAACGATCGGTTGATCCCCTACCGAGCCAACCGCAGCGCGTTCGCCTTCAAAGACACACTCGCCAGCGGTATCCAGGCCATCCGGCGGCGCCTGGGCACCACACGGCTGGCCGGTCAGAGCGTGCCCGTCGTCGACATCGACTTCGAGGACACCCTCTGCTTGGAGGTCGGTGGCCGGCGCATGGAATTGATCTCCGTGCCCGGCGGCGAAACCACCGACTCGCTGGTGATTTGGCTGCCCGGGGAGCGAATCTGTCTGTGTGGAAACACGTTTGGACCCCTGATCGGTCATGTTCCCAATCTCGTCACCATGCGCGGCGACCGCTATCGGGACGCGTTGACGGCTATCGCATCGGTGGAGAGGGTCCGCGACCTGCGGGCCGAGGTGCTGGTGACCGGTCACTTCGCGCCGGTCAAGGGCGCCGAACGCATCGACGTGGAGTTGACTCGGCTGCGCGACGCGATTCAGTACATTCACGATGAGACTGTGGCGGGGATGAACGCCGGCAAAGACGTCCGCACTTTGATGCGTGAGATCGCCCTGCCCGCGGAATATGAAGTGGGACAGGGTTACGGCAAAGTGGCCTGGGATGTGCGGGCGATCTGGGAGAACTACTCGGGATGGTTCCACCACGAATCGACCACTGAGCTATACCCCGTGGGATTCGATTCCGTCGCCGCCGACGTTGTCGAGTTGGCCGGCGCTGATGCGCTGGTGGATCGAGCCCGGGCGCACCTTGCCGCCGATCGGACTCTGCAGGCCATCCACCTGGCGCAGCTTGTCCCCGCGGACCATCCGGGGGTCCGTGACGTGCTGCGGGAAGCCCATGAAAAACTTCTCGCCAGCAGCACGAACTTCTGGGAAAGTGCCTGGCTTCGCAGCCAGATAGCGAGGAACGCATGACGGCATTCGCACTACGACCCGAGGACTTCTACCACACCGGCATCATCGTGCCGGATCTCGACGCCGCGATGGCCCGTCTGAGCGCGCTCGCCGGCTACCGCTGGATCAGCCCGGTGAGCTACACCTTGCCCTTTCGCACGACCGCCGGAACTCAAGAAGTGACTGCAACTTTCGTTTATTCGTTACAGGCTCCGCACGTCGAACTGATCAAGGAGGTGCCAGGTACGGCGTGGACGGCAGCGCCCGGAAACTCGATCCATCACCTCGGCTACTGGACCGACAACTTGGCCGAGAGCGCAAAGATGTTGGAGGACAACGGTTTCACCTTCGAGGCGACCGCTGACACCGCTCCGCCGGACTTATCGCTCTTCGCCTACTATCTGGACGCTGCGGGTACCCGCATCGAGATCGTCGACCGCGCGCTGTTCCCGGACTTCCCGGCCTTCCTGCTGGCGGCGGCCGGGCCGGAAGCCTAGTAGGCGGGCCGCCAGATGCTTTTGACGGTGCTGCGCTTCAACTTCGCTTCCCCGCAAGGAGATCCATGCACACAGGGTGAGCTTTTGTCCGCTGCTCTGGAGCTGGGGCAATGGGGGGAGTCCCACGGCATCACCTCCATCAGCGTCGACGAGCATCATGCGACCGGGCACGGATGGAGCTGCAATCCGATCATGGCCGCGGCAATGTTTTTGGCCCGGACCTCGAAGCTGATTGCCAGCGTCGATTGCGCACTGGGACCGCTGTGGAACCCGGTGCGGCTCGCCGAAGACATCGCACTCGTCGACAACATGAGCCGCGGCCGCCTGCACACCACGGTGGGTCTGGGGTACCGGACGGTTGAATATGACGAATTTGGTGTGGATTTCAGCCAGCGCGGCAAGCTGATGGACGCCCTGGTCGAACGGATGCTGGCCATGTGGGCCGGCGTCGGCACCTGGTCACGCCCGCATCCACCGCTGTACATCGGCGGGGGCGCGCGTGCCACGGCGCGCCGCGCGGCCCGGCTCCGGTTGCCGCTCAGTTTGGCGGACCATCTGCCCGACATCGCCGATTACTACCGCGAGCTGTGCGCCGAGGCCGGGATGACGCCGTTCATCCTCATGCCGGGTCCGGTCAACCGCGGAATGATCTACCTGCACGAGGATCCGGATCGGGCATGGGCGGAGCTGGGTGACCATATCCTTTGGGAAGCAGTCACTTACGGCCAATGGTCGACCGACCAGCGGTCGCTCATGCACTTGCCGGGTGTCCAGACTCTGGAGCAGGTCAGGGAATCGGGACGATACCGGTTTCTCACCCCCGATCAGCTGATCGCGGAGGTGCGCGACGCGGATGATTACGGCCCGCTCGTCATGCACCCCCTTGTCGGTGGCATGCCGGTCGACGAAGCGTGGAAGTCGGTGCAGTTGCTCACGGACAAAGTCCTGCCCGCCCTCGCCTGACGGGGGGACCAGTTAGCCGTCGCGGCGCTGTTCCAGCCAGTCGGCGAGCGAGCGGCCGGCGTCCAGCACATGTCGTTCGGCGATCGTGCGGGCCCGTTCGGCGTCTTTGTCACCGAGGGCGTCCAGCAACTCCTGGTGTTCGTCGAGCGAGTGCTTCTCGTGCTCGGGGAACAAGGTGAGGAAATTGCTCGGCACCACCCGGGCGGCCTGCTTGATCTGATTCAACAGGCGTGGCGAGTGCGCGGCACGGTGGATCATCTGGTGGAAATGCCAGTTGGCCTCGCCGATGCTGTCGTCACCGGACCGTGCGACAACGTCCGCGGCGAGTTCACGCAGCGTCTCGAGCTCCTGCGGCTCGATGCGCCCGGCGGCCCACGCCGCGGCCTGTCCGGTCAGCACGCCCAGAATGGTGAAGCTATCGAGCACGTCGTCCGGGCTGATGCCGAGGACCGTCACGCCGCTGCGCGGGGCGACTTGAACCAGCCCCTCAAAGGACAGCTCCAGCAGCGCCTCTCGCACCGGTGTCCGGCTGGTCGCGAATTCCTCGGTGATGGCGTCGAGGTCGACCCGTGATCCCGCGGGCAGGGTGCCGGTGAGGATCCGGTCGCGCAGCTCGCGGGCCGCCCGCTCGCGGACGGTTCCGGAAATGTCAATGCCTGCCACCTCCGCAGAATACCAAACACAGCGTTTGATATCTGAAATATCAGATGTTACGTTTCAAAGATGCGCACCGACAAAATGGCCCTCGTCGCCTTCATGCAGGCAGGCAGCACGTCCGTCTACGCGGGCTCGTGGCGGCATCCCGCAACCGAACACCGCTATCTGGACGCGTCCTACTACGCCAAAATCGGCCGTCAGCTCGAAGAGGGCTGCTTCGACCTGATGTTCTTCGACGATCGCCTGGCGATGCCGGGGGTCTACGGCGGCTCGGTCGACGAGGCCGTCCATTACGGCGCGCGGCCCGTCAAGCTGGACCTCAGCGTGATCCTCGGGGTGCTCGCGCAAGCCACCTCGAAGATCGGGCTGGGCGCCACCTACTCGACGACGTATTACCAGCCGTTCCACGTCGCCAGGACGTTCGCCTCGCTGGATCACCTCTCGGGTGGCCGCGCCGCCTGGAACGTGGTCACCTCGGTCAACGACAGCGAGGCACAGAACTTCGGCGTCGACGCCCACCTCGGCCACGACGAACGTTACGACCGCGCTGACGAATTCATGGACGTCGTCACCGGCCTATGGGACACCTGGGAAGACGACGCCATCCTGCACGACCGCGCGTCCGGGCACTACGCGAATCCCGCAAGGGTGCATGAGCTCGGACACGTCGGCCAGTTCTTCTCCGCGCGCGGCCCGCTGACGGTGCCGCGCACCCCACAGGGCCGACCGGTCATCATCCAGGCCGGGTCGTCCGGCCGTGGACGCGAATTCGCTTCGCGGTGGGCCGAATTGATCTTCACCGGCGACCCGGGCATCGACGTCGCGCGCAGCCACTACGCGGATCAGAAGGACCGCATAGCCGACGCAGGCCGCGATCCCGCCGCGGTCCGCATCTGCCCCATGGCCTACGCTGTCGTCGGCGAGTCCGAGGCCCACGCCAAGGAGCGCGAAGCCATGTGCCTCGATGATCTGGTTCACCCCATGGCATCTCTGATCCTTTTGTCGGAGTTGACGAATTACGACTTCGCGCGACACGATCTCGACGACCCTATTACGGACGAACTGCTCGCCTCGGTCTCCGGCATCCGCGGGCTGGTGCAGAATTTGCGCACCGACATCTCCGCCGAGGGCGGGGGCCGCCCCGTCACGTTGCGTGACCTCGCCAACCATCGCGCCACCCTGCTGCAGGGACCGCGCTTCGTCGGCACGGGTCAGCAGGTTGCCGATCAGATGGCCGACTGGTTCGAAACCGGCGCCTGCGACGGATTCGTTTTGGCCGCAACGCATCTGCCCGGAGCTTTCGAAGACGTCGTGCGGATGGTGGTTCCGGAGCTGCAACGCCGCGGTTTGTTCCGGCCCGAATACGGGTCGTCGACGCTGCGGGGACACCTTGGGCTGCCACGCCCTTCGAACACGAGCGTTGCCGCGGGTGCCAATGCTTGACGGCGTTCGTGTTCTCGACGTCGCTACCCTGGCTGCGGCCCCGCTCGTCGCGACGTATTTGGGCGAGTTCGGCGCCGACGTGATCAAGGTCGAGGACCCCCGCAACGGCGACCCGATTCGCGGGTGGGGTAACCACCGTGAAGGCGTCGGGCTGATGTGGAAGTCGTTATCGCGCAACAAGCGTTCTATCACCCTCGACTTGCGTTGCGCCGAAGGCCAGACGCTGGTGCGCCGCTTGGTGGAGCACGCCGACGTCGCCATCTTCAACACTCGTCCGCAGACGTTGCGCAAGTGGGGCTTGGACTACGAGAGCCTGCGTGACGTCAACGACCGGATCGTGATGCTGCACATCACGGGTTACGGGCTGAGCGGACCCAAGAGTGGGCGCCCGGGGCTCGGCACGCTGGGGGAGGCGATGAGCGGATTCGCGCACATCACCGGACAGGCCGGTGGCCCACCCACGTTGCCGCCCTTCATGTTGGCCGACGGGGTCGCCTCATTGAATGGCGCCTACGCGGTGATGATGGCGCTCTACCATCGCGACGTGCACGGCGGCCCGGGTCAGCTGATCGACGTCAACCTGATCGATCCGCTGACCCGGCTGCTCGAACAGACGCTGTTGGGTTATGACCAGTTGGGTCTGGTGCCCGAGCGGTCCGGCAACCGGTGGGACATCTCGGCGCCGCGCAACACCTATCAAACGGCCGACGGGCGGTGGCTGGCCATGTCGGGAAGCTCGCCGGCGCTGGCACTGCGCGTGTTCCGGGCGATAGGGCGAGACGATCTGGTGACGGATCCTGACTTCTCAGACCCGCAGCGGCGGCTGGCGCGGGCCAGCGAGGTCGACGCCGTGGTGGCCGACTGGGTTGCCACGAAGACGCTTTCGGAGGCGATGGAGGTCTTTGACGCCCATGAGGTGGCCGCGGCCCCCGTCTATGACATCCACGACCTGGTCGCCGACGAGCAGCTGGCGCATCGTGAGGTGTTCATCTCCGTCGAGGATGCAGAGCTCGGGGCGATGACGGTGCAGGCGCCCGTCCCGCGCTTCTCGTCGACGTCCGGAACGGTAGACCATCTCGGTCCCCGCCTGGGCGAGCACAACGCCGAGGTCTACGGCGAGCTACTCGGCTTGACTGCCAACGACATTGACGGCTTGCGCGCGCGCGGCGTGCTGTGACAGAAAGAAACTCGCCAGTGACCGATCTGCTCCGCCGATCCGAACTCGCGGTGCCCGCGAGCAACGACAACATGTTCGAGAAGGGCGCCCAGTGCGGCGCCGATCTGGTGTTCCTCGATCTCGAGGACGCGGTGCCGGTCGCGTTCAAAGAAGAGGCACGCGCCAAGGCGATCGCCGCCCTCAACGACATCGACTGGGGTCGCACCGCCCGCGCCATCCGGATCAACGGCCTGGACACCCAGTGGTGCCACGACGACGTCGTCGACGTGGTGACCAACGCCGGTCAGAACCTCGACACGATCATCATCCCGAAGGCCCGCCGCGCCCGCGACGTGTGGTGGGTGGACGTGCTGCTCACCCAGCTGGAATCGAAACTCGGCCTGGACAAACGCATTCGGCTCGAAGTCCTCATCGAGGAGGTGGAAGGCCTGGCCAACGCCGAAGAGATCGCGGCGGCCAGCCCTCGCCTGGATGCCCTCATATTCGGCGTGGGCGATTTCTCGCTGTCCCAGGGGGCCCGGGTGGACACCAACTTCGTGCCGCTCGGTGAATACCCCGGTGAATTCTGGGCTTACGCGCGCAACAAGGTGATCGTCGCCGCGCGCATCGCCGGCATCAACGCGATCGACGCGCCGTATCCCGATTACCGAGACCTCACGGGCTACGAGCGCGACGCGCGGCGCGCATCGTTACTCGGCTACACCGGCAAGTGGGCCATCCACCCCGATCAGGTGCCCATCGCCAACGAGGTCTATGCCCCGACCGCCGATGAAATCGCCAGGGCCGAAGCAAATGTCGCCGCGTACCGCGAAGCCGAGGCCAACGGCCGCGGCGCGGTCGGCGTGAACGGTGTCCTGGTCGACGCCGCGCACGTGAAGCAGGCGGAGCAGACCCTGGCGCGCGCGGCCCTGATCAACGATCGCCGTTAGTCGATTACCACCAAGAGATCGCCGCCCTCCACCTGCGCGGTCTGCGAGACCGCGATTCGTGCGACCTTCCCGGCCTTTGGGGTGGTGACGGCCGCCTCCATCTTCATCGCTTCGATCGTCGCGATCGTCTGGCCGGCTTCGACTTCCGTGCCGACGTCGGTGGTTACGGTCACGACGCCGGCAAAGGGCGCGGCGATGTGATCCGGGTTCGCACGATCGGCTTTCTCGGCGGCGGGCACGTCCGAGGCGATGCTGCGATCACGCACCACGACGGGCCGCAGCTGACCGTTGAGGATGCACATCACGGTGCGCATGCCGCGCTCGTCGGCATCCGAGACGGCCTCCAGGCCGATCAACAGCTCCACACCGCGCTCGAGCTCCACGCGATGTTCATCCCCGTGGCGCAATCCGTAGAAGAACTGATTGGCGCTCAGACGAGAGGTGTCCCCGTACTGTTCGCGGTGGTCCTCGAGTTCCCTGGTGGGCCCGGGGAACAACAGGCGGTTCAGCGCCGCCTGCCGCTCGACGCCCGGGGTGGCCAGCGCCTTCTCGTCGTCGGCCGACAGCGCCTGCTCCGGCTTCGCCGGGCCGCGCCCCTCTAACGCCTTGGTGCGCAACGGCTCGGGCCAGCCGCCCGGTGGGTCGCCGAGCTCTCCGCGCAGAAAGCCGATCACCGAATCCGGGATGTCGTACCGTGCGGGGTCGTCGGCGAAGTCTTGCGCGCTGACGCCCGCGCCCACCAGCGCCAGCGCCAGGTCACCGACCACCTTGCTGGACGGGGTGACCTTGACCAGGTGTCCGAGGATGGCATCGGCCCCGGCGTAAGCGTTTTCGATGTCCTCGAACCGGTCACCGAGGCCCAGAGCGATGGCCTGCTGGCGCAGGTTCGACAGCTGGCCGCCCGGGATCTCGTGGTTATAGACGCGTCCTGTCGGGGCGGGAAGACCGGATTCGAAGGGTGCGTACACCTTCCGCAGCGCCTCCCAATACGGCTCCAGGTCGCAGACGGCCGGCAGCGACAACCCGGTGTCGTAGGTCGTGTTCGCCGCGGCGGCCACGATCGACGACAGCGCGGGCTGACTGGTGGTACCCGCGAGGGGGGCCGCGGCGCCGTCGACGGCGTCGGCGCCGGCGTGCCAGGCCGCGAGGTACGTCGCCAGCTGGCCGCCCGGGGTGTCGTGGGTGTGCACGTGTACCGGCAGGTCGAATCGGGACTTGAGTGCCGACACCAGCGTCGCCGCCGCCGGCGCACGAAGCAGACCCGCCATGTCCTTGATCGCCAGGACGTGGGCGCCCGCGTCGACGATCTGTTCGGCCAACTTCAGGTAATAGTCCAGCGTGTACAACTTTTCGGCCGGATCGCTGAGATCGCCGGTGTAGGACATCGCCACCTCGGCCACCGCCGCCCCCGTTTCCCGCACGGCGTCGATCGCCGGTCGCATCGAGTCGACGTTGTTCAGAGCATCGAAGATCCGGAAGATATCGATGCCCGTCGCCGTCGCTTGCTCGACGAACGCCGTGGTGACCGTCGCCGGATACGGCGTGTAGCCGACCGTGTTGCGCCCCCGCAGCAGCATCTGCAGGCAGATGTTGGGCAGCGCCTCGCGCAGCGTTGCCAGCCGCTCCCAAGGGTCTTCCTTCAGAAACCGCAGCGCCACATCGTAAGTGGCCCCGCCCCAGCATTCGATCGACAGCAGTTGCGGTGTGGTCCGCGCGATGTAGGGCGCCACCTTGATCAGGCCGCTGGTGCGCACGCGCGTGGCTAGCAGGGATTGGTGCGCGTCGCGGAACGTCGTATCGGTGACGCCGACGCCGCGCGACTCGCGTAACCAGGCCGCAAAGCGCTCCGGCCCGAGCTCGGTCAACCGCTGCTTGGAACCGGCTGGGGGCTCAGCCGACAGGTCGATGTCGGGCAGCTTGTCGTGCGGGTAGACCGCCGACGGACGCTCGCCGTGCGGCTTGTTGACCGTCACGTCGGCCAGATAGTTGAGGATCTTGGTGCCGCGGTCAGCGGAGCTGCGCGCGGTAAGCAGCTGCGGGCGCTCCTCGATGAACGATGTCGTGATACGCCCGGCCTGAAAATCGGGGTCATCCAGGACCGCTTGCAGGAACGGGATATTCGTCGACACGCCCCGGATCCGAAACTCTGCGACCGCGCGCCGTGCGCGGCGCACCGCGGTGGCGAAATCGCGGCCCCGGCACGTCAGCTTGATCAACATCGAGTCGAAGTGGGCGCTGATGTCGGCGCCCAGCGTCGTGCCGCCATCCAGCCGGATTCCCGCGCCGCCGGGTGTGCGGTAGGCGGTGATCCGGCCGGTGTCCGGGCGGAAACCGTTCGCCGGATCCTCGGTGGTGATCCGGCACTGCAACGCCGCGCCGTGCGGCACGATCGAATCCTGGCTTAGGCCAATGTCTTTTAAGCTCTGCCCACCGGCGATCCGCAGCTGCGCCGACACCAGGTCGACATCAGTGATCTCCTCGGTGACGGTGTGCTCCACCTGGATGCGGGGATTCATCTCGATGAAGACGTGGTTGCCGCGTTCATCGAGCAGGAATTCCACCGTGCCGGCACACGTATAGCCGATGCTCCGCGCGAAAGCCACCGCGTCCGCGCAGATTTGTTGGCGCAGTTGCGGGTCCAGGTCGGGCGCAGGGGCGATCTCGACGACCTTCTGATGCCGGCGCTGCACACTGCAGTCCCGCTCGTAGAGGTGCATGACGTTGCCCTGAGTGTCGGCCAGGATCTGCACCTCGATGTGGCGCGGATTGATCACCGCCTGCTCGAGAAACACCGACGCGTCCCCGAACGCGGACTCGGCCTCACGGCTGGCGGCCTCGATTGCCTCGGGCAGCGACGCGACGTCGGCCACCCGGCGCATCCCGCGTCCGCCGCCGCCGGCGACGGCCTTGACGAACAATGGAAACGTCATCGACTCGGCGGCCGCCAGCAGCTCGTCGACCGACGTCGAGGGAGCCGACGAAGCCAGCACCGGCAGACCCGCGTCCCGCGCCGCCGCGATCGCCCGCGACTTGTTGCCCGTGAGCTCGAGCACCTCCGCGCTCGGGCCGACGAAGGTGATGCCCGCCGCCACGCACGCCGCCGCCAGGTCCGGGTTCTCCGACAAGAAGCCATAGCCGGGGTAAATAGCGTCGGCCCCGCAAGCGCGTGCCGTCGCGACGATGTCGTCGACCGATAGGTAGGCGCGGACCGGGTGGCCCTCCTCGCCGATCTGGTAGGACTCGTCGGCCTTCAGCCGATGCACGGAATTGCGGTCCTCGTAGGGATAGACCGCGACCGTGCCAATCTCCAGCTCATACGCCGCGCGGAACGCGCGGATCGCAATCTCCCCGCGATTGGCGACCAGTACCTTCGCAAACACGGTATTTACGATAGAGCGCGTTGCGGAGGTCCGACATACTCGCTCAGCGGACGGATCAATGCATTGGACGCGGTCTGCTCGATGACGTGCGCGGTCCACCCGGTGATCCGGCTCATCACGAAGATCGGCGTGAAGATGTCGATGTCGAAGCCCATCAGGTGGTATGCGGGACCGGTCGGGAAATCCAGGTTGGGCTTTATGCCATTGGCCTCGGCCATGCCCTTCTCCAGGACTTCGTAAATGTCGAGCCACCTCTGGCCGTCGCGCGCCGCGGCCACCCGTTTGAGCGCCTCCTTCATGGTCGGCACCCGCGAGTCACCGTTCTTATACACCCGGTGACCGAAACCCATGATCTTGTCTCTGCGATCCAGCTTGCCCCGCAACCATTCTGCGGCCTTGTCGGCGGTGCCGATCTCGAGCATGTCGCGCATGACGGCTTCGTTGGCGCCACCGTGCAGCGGGCCCTTGAGCGCGCCGATAGCCGCGGTGACCGCACTGTAGATATCGGACTGGGTGGACGTGACCACCCGGGCGGCGAAGGTCGACGCGTTGAAGCTGTGCTCGGCGTAGAGGACCATCGACTGTTCGAACGCGTCCACCACCACCTGCTCGGGCACATCACCGAAGCACATGTGCAAGAAGTTCTGCGCGTAGTTCATGTGGCTGTGCGGGGCGATGGGATCCAGGCCGCGCCGGCGGCGCATGTCGGCAGCGACGATGGTGGGCAGCACCGCGAACATCCGTAGCGCCTTGGCATAGTTGGCCGCCGGGCTGCTGTCGTCCTCGTCCGGGTCCTCGGCACCCATCGAGCTGATGAAGGTGCGCACCACGTCCATCGGGTGGCAGGTCTCCGGCAGCTTGGTCAACAGCAACAGCTGGGATCGGTTCATGCGGCGGGCCGCGCGTTCCCGCTGGCAGAACAGCGCAAGCTGTTGGTCGTCGGGAAGCTCGCCGTGCCACAGCAGGTAGGCAACCTGTTCGAACCGGCAACTCGCCGCCAGGTCCTGCACCGCGTACCCACGGTAGGTCAGGGAGTTGGTCTCCGGAACGACCTTGGAGATGGCGGTGGTGTCGACGACGACACCGGCCAGGCCCTTGTAGATGCGGGGCTGGTTGTCTCCGACGGTGCTCATTGCACGACTCCTTGCGCGAAGTTGTAGATATCGGAATCGAATTGGTTGTAATCGGCGTAGCGCAGCAGCTCGTAAAGTCGGCGGCGGTGTTGCATGCGGTCTACGAGTCCGGATTGCGTTCCCGTGTCCGCGATCTCGCGAAGGCCGACCTCGACGGCGTGCATGGCCAACCGCAACGTGGTCACGGGGTAGATCACCACGTTGTAGCCGATGTCGGACAGCTGCTGGGCGCTCAACAGCTCCGACTTGCCGAACTCGGTCATGTTGGCCAGCAGTGGCGTGTCCAGGGCGGCCCGAAACTGGGCGAATTCCGCTGGGGTGCGCAGCGCTTCGGTGAAGATCAGATCGGCGCCCGCATCGGCATAGGCCTTGGCTCGGTCGATTGCCGCGGGGATTCCCTCGATCCCGGCGGAATCGGTGCGCGCGCAGATGATGAAATTCGGGTCCCGCCGGGCGGCTACGGCGGCCCGCAGGCGTTTGATCATCTCGCCGGTCGGTACCACGGCCTTGCCGTCGAGATGCCCGCACCGCTTTGGGTTTTCCTGGTCTTCGAAATGGCAGCCGGCCAGCCCGGCGTCCTCCAGCACAGCCACAGTGCGCGCCGCGCTCATCGGCTCGCCGAAGCCGGTGTCGGCATCGATCAGGGTGGGCAGATCGATGACCGAGGCGATCTGTGCTCCGCGGGCGCTGACTTCGGTCAGGGTGGTCAGGCCGATATCGGGCAGACCGAGGTCGGCCGACATCACCGCCCCGGATACGTAAACCCCGTCGAACCCGAGCTCGGCGATCAACTTGGCAACCAGGGGCGAGAAGGTTCCGGGGAACCGTTGCAGCCGGCCGGCTTTCAGCGCGGCACGAAAGTGCGCGCGTTTCGTCGTGGCCGACTCGGCCCCGCCGATCACCGCGCGCATCAGAAGATTCCCGGGGGAATCGTCGGCGCCTGGTCGAGCACCAGCGGATCGACCGTGACGTTGAGCGCGCCCAACGCGCCCGCCTGCAGGTCCGAAAGAGCCTCGGCCGCTGAGAGGAAGCGCCGCTGCTCGGTGCCGCTGACCACACCATGGGCCAGCTCGGTGAACTTGCCGATGTACTGCTTGCGCTCAAACGGCCGGGTCCCCAACGGGTGTGCGTCAGCAACGGCGATCTCGTCGACGATGACGTCCCCGTTGTTCAGGGTGACTTCTGCACGGGCGCCGAACGCCTTCTGGGCGGGGTCGGTTGAGTGGTAACGCCGGGTCCATTCGGGATCTTCGACCGTCGAGACTTTGCGCCATAGCTCGATGGTGTCGGGCCGGTGCGCGCGCTCCGGCGCGTAAGACCTTTCGTGATGCCAGGTTCCGTCCTGCAGCGCGACCGCGAAGATGTACATCACCGAATGGTCCAGCGTCTCACGGGAGGCATCCGGGTCGAACTTCTGCGGGTCACCCGCTCCGGTGCCGATCACGTGGTGGGTGTGATGGCTGGTGTGCAGCACGATCGCCGAGATCTGTTCCAGATCACCGATACTCGTCCGCATCCGGCGGGCGAGGTCGATCAGCGCCTGGCTCTGGTATTCGGCGGAATGCTCCTTCGTGTAGCTGTCCAGGATGGCGCGCTTGGGCTCACCGGGCCCGGGCAGCGGGACCTGATAGGTGTGTTTGGGTCCGGAAAGCAGCCAGGCGATCACCCCGTCCTCACCCTCCCAGATGGGGGCCGGTGCGCCCTCGCCACGCATCGCACGGTCGACGGCTTCGATGGCAACCTTGCCGGCCCAGGCGGGCGCGTACGCCTTCCAGCTGGAGATGAGGCCCTTGCGTGACTGCCGGGTGGAGGTGGTCAAGTGCAGTGCCTGACCGATCGCCTGGTAGATGGTCTCCTTGTCGAGACGCAGCATGGCGCCCAGGCCGGCGGCCACCGACGGACCCAGGTGCGCGACGTGGTCAATCTTGTGCTCGTGCAAGCAGATTCCCTTAGCCAGATTGATCTGAGCCTCGTAGGCGGTGGCGATGCCGCGAATCAGGTCGGCGCCGCTGACCCCGAGGTGCTGAGCCACGGCGACCAGCGGGGGAATGTTGTCGCCCGGATGCGAGTACTCGGCGGCCAGGAAGGTGTCGTGGAAATCCAGTTCGCGCACGGCGACGCCGTTGGCCCAGGCCGCCCACTCCGGTGAGTAGTCGCCCTGGATACCGAAAACCTTGGCGCCCTTGAACGGGTGCGCCCGCGCCTGAGCGCGGGCGGCGGCGACTGGACGGCGGGTGACCGCGGCCGCCGAGACCGCGGCGTTGTCGATGACGCGGTTGATCACCATCGCCTCGGTGTCCGCCGGCACGGCGACCGGGTCGGCTGCGACCTCCGCGATCTTCCAGGCCAGGTGCTCATCGCGGGGGAAGTCATCGGCGCTGGGCCTGCTTCGAACGTCGTGGATCCGCATATCTCGCACAGTACGCAGAGTCGCGACCGGGGTAAATGCCCTGTAAAAGCGTAATCATGTGTCCTTGACCGCGACAATTTGCGAATCTTGCGTAAAGGCCGGGCGTACTGTGTGACGGGTGGCGAAGACGTTCGCCGGCGCACGGTTACGGCGTTTGCGCGAGGAGCAGGGGCTGACCCAGGTGGCGCTGGCGCGCGTCCTGGGGTTGTCCACCAGCTACGTCAATCAGCTCGAAAACGATCAGCGTCCGATCACCGTCCCGGTGCTGCTCACTCTCACCGATCGGTTCGACTTGCCCACGCATTATTTTGCGCCGGAGTCGGACGCCCGCTTGGTCTCGGACCTGCGCGAAGTTCTGGCCGATACGTCTGCCACACCCGCGCAAGTCGAGGAGCTGGTCGCCCGTATGCCGGCGGTCGGTCAGACGCTGGTCAACCTGCACCGTCGGTTGCACGACACCACCGCCGATCTCGAAGCACTGCACAGTCGCGCCAACGGTGCTCGTTGAATAGGTTTTCGGCCGCAATATCCAGTTCGCCGATGTAGTTCTTGCGGTCGTAGAAGAAGTCCCGAACCTCTTCGAAAGGCATCGGCTGCTGCGACGGCGTCGAGCCGTCGACGTTGGCGCGACTGTGCAGTGCTTCGAGATCGGCGGTGGTGTCG
>NZ_LZMB01000004.1 GCF_001673555.1 Mycobacterium sp. 1165178.9
AACTTCGTGGCTTGCGGCCCACCGTGATCTATGGCTGACGAACACCCTGCGGGTGGTCACCCATGCGGGCGGTCCACTCTTGCTGGCGGCATTTGCGTTGCCGATTGCGGTTGCCGCCGCCTGGCGGTGCAGGTCGTGGCGGCCCGTGGTGCTTGTCCTCGTTTGTGGCGGCGGGATTCCACTGGTGCTCTTCACCGCCAAAGCCTTGGTTGGTCGAGAACGCCCGCCCGTGCCGTTCGCCCTGGTCGACGCGGACGGGTATTCGTTTCCCTCCGGGCACGCAACCGGCACCGCCGCGATCACGGTCATCACCGCGTGGATGCTGACCCGCTGGTTGATCCCGTGGTGGACCGCACGCGTGGTGGTCTGGACCGTGGCGATCGGTTCGGTGTTCCTGATCGGGTTCTCGCGCGTTTATCTGGGCGTCCATTACGTGAGCGATGTGCTCGCCGGCTGGATGCTGGGCATCGCTTGGGCCGGCGTCGTAATGCTCGCCGGATTCTGGTGGGACAGCACCACGCGCGCGGGCCCGCGACGGCCGGACGCGTGAGCACCCCCGGCGGATCAGAGGCGGTGCTGCCGAAGGTACGGAGGCACAGGAATGCCGGGCTGGAGGTCGTGGGCCACCACTGGCGTTCCGGCCGTCAGGCTCAGCGGCACCACGCCCGCCCAATGAGGCAGCGGGATGTCCTCCGGATCGTCGGCCGGCGGACCGCTACGCACCTTCGCCGACACCTCGACGAGGTCGAGCGCGAGCACCCCGGTCGCGGCGAGCTCGCGGGCATCGGGGGCCCTGCAGTCCTCGGCGCGCCCCGGCGCGATGTGGTCAAGCAGGCAGCGCAGCGCCTGCGACTTCTCCGCCGGATCGTCGACGACGCGCGCATCACCCAGCACGACCACAGAGCGGAAGTTGACCGAATGGTGCATCGCGGACCGGGCCAGCACCAGACCGTCGACCAGGGTGACGGTGACGCAGACCGGCAGGCCCGCCCCTGATGCGCTGGCCGCCTTGGCCGCCAGCAACGGGCCGCTGCCCGTCGAACCGTGCAGGTAGAGGGTTTCGTCGCAGCGGGCGTGCGTCGTGGGCAAGACCACCGGCCGACCGGCGGTCGAGTAACCCAGATGGCAGATCAGCGCCTCGTCGAGGATGGCGTGAATGGCGGGGCGGTCGTAGCGAGCGCGCTCGCGGTAGCGGGTCGGGGTGGTGCGTGCCGTCGGCTGATATTCGGTCTCCACGAGTTTGCCCTCAGTTTTGTCCTAGTACATAATAAGTTGCGTGCCAGTACAAAACAGCATAGCCGGAAGGGGTGCGGAGTCCATAGCCGCCAGCATCGAGGCGGCGATCTCGACCGGTGCCCTGGCGCCAGGCGACGCGCTCCCGCCGGTCCGTGAGCTCGCCGGCCAGCTCGGCGTGAACGCCAACACCGCCGCCGCGGCCTACCGCCTGCTGCGTCATCGCGGGGCCGTCGAGACCGCCGGCCGGCGTGGCACCCGCGTGCGCCACCGCCCGGCGACCACGCCGCGCTCGCTGCTCGGCCTGGACGTGCCCGCAGGCGTGCGCGACGTATCGACCGGCAACCCGAACCCGGGCCTGCTGCCCATCGCCCGCGCCTCGCTGGCCGGTTCGGGTGCCGGCCAGCCGGCTCTTTACGGCCAGCACGCCCTCTCGGCCGAGCTGGAGGAATTCGCCCGCCGCGCGCTGACCGCGGACGGGATCCCCGCCGATCGCCTGGCCGTGACCAGCGGCGCGCTGGACGGCATCGAACGCGCGCTCATCGCGCATCTGCGCCCCGGCGATCGCGTCGCCGTCGAGGATCCAGGCTGGGCGAACCTGCTCGATCTCCTTGCGGCGCTGGGACTCTCGGCCGAGCCGGTGCGGGTCGACGACGACGGCCCACTGCCCGACGACCTGGCCCGGGCGCTGGGAAGCGGGGTGCGTGCTCTGGTGCTCACCAACCGCGCGCAAAACCCCACGGGCGCAGCGCTTTCGGCGGATCGCGCCGAATCGTTGCGCAATCTGCTGACGCGGCGGGCCGACGATCTGCTTCTGGTCGAAGACGATCACTGCGCGGGCATTTCCGGGGTATCGCTGCGCGCCCTGGCCGGCTGCACCGCGCATTGGGCGTTCGTGCGCTCGGCCTCCAAGGCTTACGGCCCCGATCTGCGAGTTGCCGTCCTCGCCGGCGACCAGCGCACCGTCGAGCGGGTGCATGGCCGATTGCGGCTCGGGCCGGGCTGGGTCAGCCATTTCCTCCAGCGCCTCGCCGTCGACTTGTGGTCCGACCGGGCGTCGGTGGCGCTTGTCGCGACGGCCGAACATCACTACGCCGCCAGACGTCAACGGCTATGCGACGCCTTGGCCGAACGCGGCCTGCCGGCGCACGGACGCTCCGGACTCAATGTGTGGGTGCCGGTTCCCGATGAGGCGGTCGCGGTTTCCCGGTTGCTCGGCGCGGGCTGGGCGGCCGCACCGGGCAGCCGGTTCCGGATGAACACGCCCGCGGGCATCCGCATCACGATCTCCGAGCTGACTCTCGACGAGATCGACCCGCTCGCCGACGCGGTCGCACGGGCGGCGCGTCCCGACGGCCGGATGATCGTGTAGGCCCAGCTCAGGCGTCCTCGTCGGTGGCAGGGGGCGCGGGTTCGCTCCATAACAGTTCGACGCCGGCATTGGGCACGATGTCGTGGCGCACGGTACGCCGGTCCGATACGGTGTCCGCGCGATGGCTCGGCTGGTTCCGGCAGATTCGTCGTTGACCGAATTGGCTCATGGCGGCATCATCCGGGGTGAGCCCGCGGAGCCGCCAGTCAGTTATCCACAGCCGACAGGATGGCCAACGAATGGCCTTCTAGCACAGTGCCGTCGGCATCGACGGTCGGCTCGTCCCAGGCCAGCACCACGTCACCGCTGACCGGGACCCTCACCGGCTCGCCGCCGAGGTTGCACACGATGCGCAACCGGCCGCGGTAGACGATGATCCATCGCTCGTCCTCGTTGTAGTCGACCGTGAGGTGGTCCAGCCACGGATCGGCCATGTCGGGGTGGTTGCGCCGCAACGCGATCAGGTCCCGATACAGGCGGTGCAGCCGGGCGTGCTCGCCGGCGCCGACCTCGTTCCAGTCCAGTTTGCAGCGCGCGAATGTCTGGGGGTCTTGCGGATCGGGGATCTCGTCGGCGTCCCAGCCGTGTTCGGCGAACTCGGCCTTGCGTCCTTCGGCTGTGGCCCGGGCCAGCTCCGGTTCGGGGTGCGAGCTGAAGAACTGGAACGGGGTCGAGGCCGCGTATTCCTCACCCATGAAAAGCATGGCGGTATACGGGGATCCGAGCACGAGTGCGGCTTTGACGGCCAGCTGTCCGCCGGTCAGGTTCTGCGACGGACGATCGCCCAGGGCGCGATTGCCGACCTGGTCATGCGTGCAGGTGTAGGCGATGAGCCGGGTGGCCGGGATGCCGGTGTCCTCGCTGGTGTCCAGCGGCCGCCCATGGCGGCGATGCCGGAACGACGAATAGGTGGCGGCGTGGTAGAAGCCGTGGCGAAGCGTCTGCGCCAGGGTGGCCAGACTGCCGAAGTCGCCATAGTAGCCCTGACGCTCACCGGAAACAGCGGTGTGAATGGCGTGATGAATGTCGTCGGCCCATTGCCCGGTCAGACCGTAGCCGCCACGGTCGCGCGGGGTGATCAGCCGCGGGTCGTTCAGGTCGCTCTCGGCGATCAGCGACAGCGGGCGCCTCAATTGCTGTGCCAGCCAGTCTGTTTCGGTGGCGAGCTCCTCGAGGATGTGGATCGCGGTGGTGTCCACCAGCGCGTGGACGGCGTCCAGCCGCAAGCCGTCGGCGTGGAAATCACGCATCCAGCGCAGCGCGCATCCGATGATGTAGCGGCGCACCTCGTCGGAATCGGCGTCGGCGATGTTGATGCCCTCGCCCCACGGGTTGCTCGCCGACGACAGGTAGGGCCCGTATCGCGGTAGGTAGTTCCCCGACGGTCCGAGGTGGTTGAAGACCGCGTCGATCAGCACCCCCAAACCCTTGGCGTGGCAGACGTCGACGAAGCGCACCAACCCGTCGGGGCCGCCGTAGGGCTCGTGCACGCTGTACCACAGCACACCGTCGTAGCCCCAACCATGGGTACCGGCAAAAGAATTCACCGGCATCAGTTCGACGAAGTCGACGCCGAGGTCGACCAGATAGTCCAGCTTCTCGATGGCGGCGTCGAAGGTTCCGGCCTCGGTGAACGTGCCCAAATGCAGCTCGTAGATCACCGCGCCCTCGACCGCACGCCCGGCCCACCCGCCGTCGGTCCACGTCGCGGCGGCGGGATCCCACAATTGCGAGCGGGCATGCACTCCCTCGGGCTGGCGGGGTGAGCGCGGGTCCGGCAACACGGTGGGGTCGTCGTCGAGCAGGTAGCCATAGCGGGCGTCCGGCGCGGTGTCCACGGTTGCATGCCACCAACCGCCGGCCGAGCGCGTCATGGCGTGCACCTGGCCCTCGACGTCGAGCCGAACCTGCGCGGGTTTGGGCGCCCAGACCCGGAATTCAGTCATGATGGCGCTCCAGCAGGACCACCGGCAGGTCGGCGAACAATTGGGCGGCCGACGTCGGACCGTCGGCTATCGCCCCGGTGAGGGCGTCCTTCCAGGTTCCGTCCGGCAGCGGCAAAACCGTATTGCCCCAGCCGATTTCGGCCAGCCGGACCGTCCAGCGGGTCACCGCCACCACGATGTCCTCGCCGCGGCGGAAGGCCAGCACGTGATCGCCGGCGTCGCCGTTGGCGAGTAGCGGCAGGTAGTCGCCGTGCAGGAAGGTGTCCTGATGGTGACGGCGCACGCGAAGTGCGGTGGTGACGACGCGGATCTTTGGATGCTCCAGGGCCCGCAGGGCGGCGCGGCGGGCGGCATAGTCGACGGCACGGCGATTGTCCGGGTCGACCAGGCTGTCGTCCCATAGCTCGGTGCCCTGATACACGTCCGGAATTCCGGGTACGGTCAGCGCGAGCAGCTTCTGGGCCAGCGCGTCGCTGGCGGCGTGCGGATTGAGTTGGGCGACAAGCTCGGTCAGCTGGCCGGCCACCGGGCCGTCGAGCACGGTGTCCAGCCATTGGTGCACCGCGCCCTCGAAGTCGGCGTCCGGCTCGTTCCACGAGGTATGCCAGGCCGCTTCCCGGATGGCCTTTTCGGTGTAGCCGTGCAACCGCTCGCGCAGCGCGTCGGTGACCTCCCCGTTGGCTGGCCATACGCCGAAGATGTTCTGCCACAGGAACTGTCCGGTCGCGGGATCGGGGGAGGGCGCGTCGATCTCCCAGCGGGCAAGGAACTCCGTCCACAGCGAGGGAACCTGTGACAGCACCGAAATGCGTGCGCGCACGTCCTCGCCGCGTTTGGTGTCGTGGGTGGTCAGCGCCGTCATGGTCTGCGGCCACAGCCGGGCCCGGGTGGCGGCGCTGTGATGGAATTCGGCCGCGCCGACACCGAACCGGTGCGGCTCGCCGCCCACCTCGTTCAGCGACACCAACCGGGCGTCGCGGTAGAACAAGCAGTCCTCGACGGCCTTGGCGGTGACGGCGCCACACAGCTGCTGCAGCCGGGTGGCCGGCTCCCCGCCGCGGGCCAGCGCCGCGGCCAGCACCTGCAGCGCGGGGCCCAACTGCGGTGCGGTCGCCTCGGTTTCGGCCAGCGCGGTGGGCAGCAGTGCGGCCAGACCGGGGTAATCGCAGCGGTAGACCCCGATATGGGTGAGCAGCGCGGCCACCGCATCGGGCAGCAGCGGGTGGTCGGCGCCTGCGGCCGCCACGATGCTGCGGCGCAGGCGACGCAGCTCACTGGCCAGCGTGTCGGTGGCCGAATGGATCTTGAGGTCCACCAGCATGTCCGGCATCGCCGCGTAGTCCACGCCGGCGGATTCCACCAGCTCGGTCAAGGTGGGGGCGCCGCTGGGATCCACCAGGACGCCGCCGACTTCGCGCAGCACGTCATAACCGGTGGTGCCGCCGACGGGCAGGGTGGGCTCGAGCGCCTCGTCGACGGCCAGGATCTTCTCGATCACAATCCAGGCTTCCGGGCCGGTCAGTTCGCGCAGCCATGCCAGATACCCACACGGGTCGGACAGGCCGTCGGGGTGGTCGATGCGGATGCCGTCAACCAGCCCTTCCGCGAACCACCGGCCGACCTCGGCGTGGGTGGCGTCGAAGACAGCGCGGTCCTCCTGACGCAACCCGGCCAGCGAGGTGATCGAGAAGAAGCGGCGGTAGCCGCATACGCCGTTGCGCCATCCCACCAGCCGGTAGTGCTGACGGTCGTGTACCTCGGGACCGCTTTCCCCCGCGGTACCTGGCGCGATCGGAAACGCCAGATCGCCCAGGCGCAACACGTCCCCGTCGACCGTGAGATCGGCGGCGTCGTCGTCGGAACCCAGCACCGGCAGCACGATGCGGCCGTCGTCGTCCAGGTCCCAGTCGATGTCGAAAAACGTTGCATAGGGCGAAGAACGGCCGTTGCGCAGGACGTCCCACCACCACGGGTTCTGCCGCGGCTGGTCGATGCCCACGTGGTTGGGCACGATGTCGACGATCAGGCCCATGCCGCGCGACCGGGCCGCCGCCGACAACCGCGCCAGGCCGTCACGACCCCCGAGCTCGGGAGACACCGTCGTCGGGTCGGTGACGTCGTAGCCATGGCTCGATCCCGCGGTCGCGGTCATGATCGGAGACAGGTACAGGTGCGACACCCCGAGGTCGTTCAGGTAGTCGAGCAGACCTTCCGCGTCGGCGAAGGTGAACGCGAACCCACTGGATTCACCACGCAGTTGCAAACGGTAAGTGGAGATGACGGGTAAAGCCATGCGTCACTGCGTCTTACGCAATACCAGCAGTGAACGCGAGGGCAGCGACACCTTCTCCTCTGCGGTCACCACCTGATCGGCTCCTCCTTTGCGTCCCGCCGGTTCGTTGGTGTCCAGTTCCACGGTCCACTCTTTCGCATAGTCGCTGTTCGGCGTCACGAAGTCCACCGGATCTTCACCGGCGTTGAAACACAACAGGAATGAGTCGTCGATGACCTGTTCACCGCGGGCGTTGGGTGCGGTGATGGCCTCGCCGTTGAGGAACACCGCGACACATTTGTGAATGCTTTCACCCCAGTCCTCATGCGTCATCTCGCGGCTACTTGGATTCAGCCACGCGATGTCGCGCACCTCGTCGCCGCTGCGGATCGGTTCGCCCTCGAAGAACCGGCGCCGGCGGAACACCGGATGCCGCTTACGCAGCGTGGTCACCCGGCGTGCGAACTCCAGCAGGTCGGCATTCTTGTCCACCAAAGACCAGTCCATCCAAGACAATTCGGAGTCCTGGCAGTACACGTTGTTGTTACCGTTCTGGGTGCGGCCAAACTCGTCACCGTGGGCGATCATCGGCGTGCCCTGGCTGAGCATCAGGGTCGCCCAGAAGTTGCGCATCTGGCGGCAGCGCAGCTCGATGATGTCGGGGTCGTCGGTGGGGCCCTCCACGCCACAGTTCCACGACCGGTTGTGGCTCTCCCCGTCCCGGTTCTCCTCCCCGTTGGCCATGTTGTGTTTCTCGTTGTAGGACACCAGGTCGGCCAGGGTGAACCCGTCGTGTGCGGTGACGAAGTTGATGCTGGCGCTCGGGCGCCGACCGGTCGCCTCGTACAGGTCCGACGACCCGGTCAGCCGGGAAGCGAACTCGCCCAGGGTTGCGGGCTCGCCCCGCCAGTAATCGCGCACAGTATCGCGATACTTCCCGTTCCACTCGGTCCACAAACCCGGGAAATTTCCGACTTGGTAGCCACCCTCGCCGACGTCCCACGGCTCGGCGATCAATTTGACCTGGCTGACGATCGGATCCTGCTGCACCAGATCGAAGAACGCGCTCAACCGGTCGACGTCGTGCAGTTCGCGGGCCAGCGTGGCGGCCAGGTCGAAGCGGAAACCGTCCACATGCATCTCGGTCACCCAATAGCGCAGCGAGTCCATGATCAGCTGCAGCACGTGCGGGTGGCGCGGATTCAGACTGTTGCCGGTGCCGGTGTAGTCCTTGTACAGCCGCAGGTCGGTGTCGACCAGCCGGTAGTACGCGGCGTTGTCGATGCCACGGAAGTTGATGGTCGGTCCCAGGTGGTTGCCCTCGGCGGTGTGGTTGTAGACCACGTCGAGGATCACCTCGATGCCGGCTTCGTGGAAGCTGCGCACCATGGACTTGAACTCTGCGACGCTGGACGTGCGGTTGGCCGCGTACTGGTTGTGCGGAGCGAAATACCCGAAAGTGTTGTAGCCCCAGTAATTTCGCAGCCCCAGGTCCAGCAGCCGCGAGTCGTGCATGAACTGGTGCACGGGCATGAGCTCGATGGCCGTGACCCGCAGCGACTTGAGGTGGTCGATGATGGCCGGGTGGGCCAGCCCGGCATAGGTGCCCCGAAGCTCCTCGGGGACGCTGGGGTGGGTCTGCGTCATCCCCTTGACATGGGCTTCGTAGATGACTGTCTCGTGATAGGGGGTCAGCGGTGCGCGGTCGGATCCCCAGTCGAAGAACGGGTTGCTCACCACGCTGGTCATGGTGTGGCCCAGCGAGTCGACCATGGGGGGAACGCCCGGGTCGGCTCCATCGGCGTTGGGTCCGTCCGGGTCAACGGCCTTCATGTCGTAGGAGAACAGCGCCTGGCCGAACGTGAAGTCGCCGTGAAAAGCCTTGCCGTAAGGGTCAAGCAGCAGCTTGCTGGGGTCACAGCGGTGACCGGCGGCCGGATCGAACGGACCATAGACGCGGAAGCCGTATTGCTGGCCGGGGGTGATGTTCGGCAGATAGGCGTGCCAGACGAATCCGTCCACCTCTTCCAAGGGAATCCGCGACTCGCTGCCCTGATGGTCGATCAGGCACAACTCCACCTTCTCGGCGATTTCGGAGAACAACGAGAAGTTGGTTCCCGCGCCGTCGTAGGAGGCGCCGAGCGGATACGGCTCGCCCGGCCACACCCTGGCGAGTTTGGGTTGGTGGTTACCGCCTGCTTCTGAAGCGGGACTGTTGGTTGACACCCATCGACCTTATCCGCGCCCGGCTGCGCTCACGCGGGTTGGAGGCCAGGAGTAAGGCGGGTCACCACCAGCCGGTGGCCTCGGCTATCTGGCGGCCCAATTCGGGTGCCATGGTCCGCACGTAGGTGGGGGACAGGTGGTGGGCGCCGTGATAGATCAAGATGTTCCCCTCGACCGGGCGGCACACGTCGGCGCGGCAGATCGCATCCGACATATCGAGCACCTTGAGCTGCGGGAACTGCTCGACGAAATCGAGTGTCTGGTTGTGGTCGGAGAGCATGTCGGACCGTTTGATCGCGCATGACTGCGCGGTGCCGCCCCGTTTGGCCAGGCAGTCCGCCGGGTCGAACGGTTGACCGTTTTTGACCAGCCAGGGCGTGTCTCGCATGCCGAGGATGGGAATGTTGTTGTCGGACAACGTTTGCCAGATCCCGATATAGGTGGCGGGCATCACATCGCCGGTCTTGATGTTCCACGGCCGGGTGGTGGTGGTGAAAACGTAATCGGGCCGGTCGGTGACCAGCTTGGTCATCGTTCGTTGCACCCACTCCCGGCACTGGGGGTAGGGGGAGTTGTTGCCCATGATCAGTGGGACCTGCTCGGTCGACAGCGGGCAGCCCATCTTGAGGTACGTCACGACCTTGAAGCGGTGCTGCTTGCCCAGGATGTCCAACGCGGGCAGCCAGTGCTCGGCATGCGACCCACCCGCCAGTGCGATGGTTCGGTCGGCGGCGACATCGCCGTAGGTGCAGGTGACCACTGCGGGGTTGACGAAGTCGCTGATGCAGCCGTCCCGGGTCGAAACGGGCAGGTCTTGTTTGACCTCTAAGACCGTGGGCCGCATGGGCAACGCGGGCACGCGCAGGTGTTCGGTGAGGGCACGAGCGCCCGGATAGTCCTGCGGGTTGAGGACGCTGAGCTCCTTTCCGGCCGATCGCAAGACCGTGACGTGCTGGCGCCAGGTGAACGACGTCGCGGTCAGCGTCACTCCCAGCAACACGATGGCCGATCCCAGCGCCATCGTCGGCCGGGCCAGGCGCGTCAGCCACGGAATGGTCGGCACCGCCGCAGCCGGCCGCGAGGATGCGCGGTAGCGCAACGGGTCCTCGACGAGCCGGTTGGTCAGATACGCCAGCACACCGGACACGAGCAGCAGCACCGCGCCTTCGACGAAGCCGGCGTGCTTATGGCCGCTGTAGGACAGCCAGAAGATCAGCAGCGGCCAGTGCCAGAGGTACAGCGCATACGCCATGGCGCCCAACTCCACCAACGGACGCGTCGCCAGCAGGCGATTGGGCAGCGGCAGCCGGCCACCGCGACCGCCCGGCAGGTTGGCTCCGACCAGGATCATCAGCATGGCGGCGCCGACCGGCACCAGGGCCCACGGCCCGGGGAACTCGTGCACGCCGTCGATCAACGCCCCGCAGGACAGCACCGCGCCCAGCGCGACCGTGGCCAACACCGTCCGCAACCACATAGGCCAGCGGACGCGGGTGACCAGCGCGCCAACCAGCGCGCCCAGCAGCAGCTCCCAACCCCGCGCGAAGCTGTTGTAGTAGGCGGCCGCCTGGTCGTGCTGATGCGCGATGATCGCGTAGACGAACGAGGCCACCGTCAACGCGGTCAGCACCCCCACGAACACGGCGCGCAACCGGGCGCCCAGACGGCGCCGGAACAGATAGGTCAGGCCGGCGATCAGAACCAGGAAGCTGACGTAGAACTGACCCTGCACCGACATCGACCAAATGTGCTGCAAGGGGCTGACGGCTTCGCCCGCCCGTAGGTAGTCGGACGCGGTGTTGGCCAGCTCCCAGTTCTGGTAGTAGCCGAGGCTGGCGAGGCTTTGATCGGCGAATGTCTCCCAGCGGGTCTCGGGTTGAACCAGGATGGTCAAGACCGCGCAACCGGCCAGCACCACGACGAGGGCGGGGACAAGGCGTCGGGTCAGCCGGATCACCTCGGACACCGGCGACAGAGTCACAGTCGGGTTCAGTGCGGCGCGAATGACCTTGCCGCCGAAAAAGAATCCGGACAGCGCGAGAAACACGTCCACGCCGCCGGAGACCCGACCGAACCAGATATGGAAGACGGCGACCAGCGCTATAGCGATGCCCCGCAGGCCGTCAAGGTCGTAGCGATAAAACCTCTCGGACCCCGCTTTGTGCACCCCCGTGGCCCGCGGATCGGCGATGGCGTCCGGCGCAAGAGACGGTGGCGGGGTCTGCATGATCGACAGTCAATTTACCGAAAACCCGCCACGGGCTCCCGGCAGCTCGCGGCGCGGCGGCTGCTCAGGTGGGTCGCTGAGCTTCCGCGCCGGGCGGCGGGGAGCAAGTGGCGGGCGTCGGACGGTCGGAGATGGACTAGGGAAATTACCTGCCGATGCCGGCGCCGGTCGGCTGCAACGGCGACTGCTGGGTCGGCAGCTGCTGCACGGGAGGCTGCTGGAACGGCGATTGCTGCTGCGGGGCCTGTTGCGCGGGTGCCTGCTGGGTGGGCAGCTGCTGCGGGGCCTGCTGATACGGCGATTGCTGCAGCGGTGCCTGTTGGGCGGGTGCCTGCTGGAGGGGCGCCTGCTGGGTGGGCAGCTGCTGTGGCGCTTGCTGGTACGGCGACTGCTGCACGGGTGCCTGCTGGGCGGGCAGCTGCTGCGGTGTCTGCTGGGCGGGCAGCTGTTGTGGCGCTTGCTGCAGCGGCGCCTGCTGCACCGGCGCGGAGGCACCGAGCACCCGGACCATGTAGGGCGTCATGCCGTTGGCGCGCACCGGCGAGACCTGCACGACGTCGCCGACCTCGAGCATCTGGTTGTTGCCCAGGTACATCGCGACGCTCTGGGTGCCCTCGGGGCCATAGAAGATCAGGTCACCCTTGCGGGCCTGCTGCGGCACGATCTTCTGGCCGACCCGGTAGATCGCGCCCGACGACCGCGGCAGCTTGATGCCGGCGCCGGCGTAGGCGTACTGCATCAGCCCCGAAGCGTCGAAACCGACCGTATTGATGCCGGTGCCGGTGCCACGGCTGGGGCCGTTGATGCCGCCACCGGCCCAGGAGAACGGCACACCGCGCTGCGACAGACCGCGGGCGACCACCACGTCGGTGGCCTGCTGGTAGTCCATCGACCTGGCGCCCGGGTCGGCGGTCGCGATGGCGGGAACCACCATCGGCGCCCCGAGCAGGGCCAAGCCGATCGCGAAGGCGTAGATGCGTTTCATGTTTCTGGCCTCTCCAGGCGCTCAATGGCCTCGGCGCGGTGACTTCGCGCGTCCGCCCCCGGGTCATGGACCAACCGAGGCCCCCACGCTGGGGCCGGACGCGGTCCATGGCACTTGCGAAGTGAATCAACGGCCGAGCCGCTAGTTCACATCAGTCACACAAGCCACTTTGACAACAGATGGTGTTGGCCGCCAGGTCCACGCTGGATTTTTTGTCGTACCGTGACCGGACGGTGACTGGCGCGCCCAATCCCGTATGCGCAGTTGTGATTTCGGTCTCAGCGCTACAGATCCGCGCGTCCGCCGGAGGCCGGCGGCGCGGCGATCAGAGCCAGTAGCGTTCGCTGAACATCGTCAGCAGCGATCCGGCTATCGAGCTGACCATCACCAGCGCCAGCGACAGCACCGGCCAGAAAGACATGTACCAGCCCTTCAGCAGGGATACGACCGGCCCGATGACCGCCGCGGTCATGGCCGCACCGATGCCGCCCCACACCACCGGGTGGATGTACAGGTCGAGTCCATAGGGAACCGGCCCGCAGGTCTCGTCCTCGCAGACATTCGCCAGGAAGCCGAAAAGCCGCGTCGGCCAGGTGGTCGCCGTGGCCAGCACCGCGAGCAGGACCAGCAATACGACGGTGCAGATGATGTCCCAGGGCGCCACGCGCACGCGAAGCACCCGCGGCGCTTCGTCGTCGTACTCCAACAGCGGGTAGTGGGTGTCCCGGGACCAGCCCGGCCCCGGCGCGGGCCCGGCTTCGGCTCCCTGCGCTGCGCTGTCGGGCTGCTGCGGCGTGGCCATGATGTCCCATGCTTCCCGACGTCGGAGTTTTGCGCGAATCGGCTGCTTTACCCTCGATCACTATGCCCGCGGCGAAGGCCGGGTTGACGCCCGATCAGATCAGCGCGATCGACGCCGCGCATCTGTGGCATCCCTACAGCACCATCGGCGCCGAATCCGTTGCGCCCGTCGTGGCGGTCGGCGCCCGCGGTGCCTGGCTCACCCTGATGCGTGACGGCAAGCCCGTCGAAGCGCTCGACGCGATGAGCTCCTGGTGGACCGCGATCCACGGGCACGGCCACCCGGTACTGGATGCGGCTTTATCCGCCCAGCTCGGCGCCATGAACCACGTCATGTTCGGCGGGCTGACCCACGAACCCGCGGCGCGCCTGGCCCAGCTGCTGGTGGAGATCACCCCGGCGGGCCTGGAAACGGTGTTCTTCAGCGACTCCGGCTCGGTATCGGTGGAGGTGGCGGTCAAGATGGCGCTGCAGTACTGGCGCAGCCGCGACCGGCCCGGCAAGCATCGGCTGATGACGTGGCGCGGGGGCTACCACGGCGACACCTTCACGCCGATGAGCGTCTGCGACCCCGAGGGCGGCATGCACTCGCTGTGGACCGACATCCTGGCCAAGCAGGTGTTCGCCCCGCAGGTGCCGCGGCACTACGACGCCGGCTACAGCGCGGCGTTCGAGGAGCAACTGGTCCGGCACGCCGCCGAGCTGGCCGCGGTCGTCGTCGAGCCCGTCGTGCAGGGCGCCGGCGGCATGCGCTTCCACGACCCGCGATACCTGCGTGACCTGCGCGAGATCTGCCGACGGCACGACGTGCTCCTGATTTTCGACGAGATCGCCACCGGCTTCGGGCGCACCGGCGAGCTGTTCGCCGCCGACCACGCCGGCGTGAGCCCGGACATCATGTGCGTCGGCAAGGCACTGACCGGGGGATACCTGACCCTGGCCGCCACCCTGTGCACGGCCGACATCGCCCACACCATCAGCGGCGGCGAGGCCGGAGCGCTGATGCACGGCCCCACCTTCATGGCGAACGCGCTGGCCTGCGCGGTGTCGGTGGCCAGCGTCGAGGTGCTGCTCGGGCAGGACTGGCGGTCGCGGGTCGGTGAGATCGGCGCCGGCCTGGCCGCCGGACTCGAGCCGGCCCGGGCGCTGCCCAGCGTGAGCGACGTACGGGTGTGCGGCGCCATCGGCGTCGTCGAGTGTGAGCGCCCCGTCGACCTGGCCGTCGCCACCCCCGCGGCCCTGGACCGCGGCGTCTGGCTGCGCCCGTTCCGCAACCTGGTCTACGCGATGCCGCCCTACATCTGCACGCCCGACGAGATCGCCAAGATCACCTCGGCGATGGTGCAGGTCGTCCGCCTCGTAGGCTGAACGCCGATGAAGGCACCAATCGAGGTTTCCCCGCTGGCCTGGCTGGAGGCGGTGGAACGGCAGCGCCGCGAGGCCGGGCTGCGTCGCTCACTGCGGCCGCGTCCCGCGGTCGCCACCGAGCTGGATCTGGCCTCCAACGACTACCTCGGCCTCTCGCAACACCCCGACGTGATCGACGGAGGGGTCGCCGCGCTGCGCATGTGGGGGGCCGGGGCGACCGGGTCCCGGCTGGTCACCGGCGACACCGAGTTGCACCAGCAGTTCGAGTCCGAGCTGGCCGACTACGTCGGCGCCGCATCCGGGCTGCTGTTCTCGTCCGGCTACGCGGCCAACCTGGGCGCCGTCGTCGGGCTGTCGGGCCGGGGTTCGCTCCTGGTCTCCGACGAGTATTCGCACGCGTCGTTGGTGGATGCCTGTCGGCTGTCCCGAGCGCGGGTGGCGGTGACGCCGCATCGCGACGTCGGCGCCGTGGAGGCGGCGCTGCGGGCGCGCGACGAGGAGCGCGCGGTCGTCATCACCGAGTCGGTGTTCTCCACCGATGGCGCGCTGGCACCGCTGCGGGAACTGCACGAGGCGTGCCGTCGCCACCGCGCCCTGCTCATCGTCGACGAGGCGCACGGTCTGGGGGTGCGCGGCGCCGGGCGCGGGCTGCTGCACGAGGCCGGGCTGGCCGGTGCACCCGACGTGGTCATGACCACCACACTGTCGAAGGCGCTGGGCAGTCAGGGCGGCGCGGTGCTCGGCCCGGCGTCGGTGCGCGCCCATCTCATCGACGCGGCGCGGACGTTCATCTTCGACACCGGCCTGGCCCCTGCGGCGGTGGGCGCCGCGCGGGCCGCGCTGGCGGTGCTGCGTTCGGAGCCCTGGCGGGCGGCCGCGGTGCTGCGCCACGCCGCCATCCTGGCCCGGGCCTGCGGCGTATGCGAGGCCCCGCAATCGGCGGTGGTCTCGGTGATCCTGGGCGACCCGGACGTGGCGGTGGCTGCCGCGGCCGCCTGCCTGGATGCCGGCGTGCGGGTGGGCTGCTTCCGGCCCCCGACTGTGCCCGCCGGGACGTCGCGGCTGCGGCTGACCGCCCGCGCGTCGCTGGACGACGCCGAGCTGGAGGTCGCGCGCCGAGTCCTGACCGATGTGCTCGGGAAGCTTGGCTGAGGCGCGCCGGTGACGGTCCTGCTCGTCACCGGCACCGACACCGGGGTCGGCAAGACGGTGGCCACCGCGGCGCTGGCGTGTCACGCCCGTCAGGCCGGCCTCGACGTCGCCGTGTGCAAACCGGTCCAGACCGGCATCGACGCCGGCGACGACGACCTCGCCGAGGTGGCCCGGCTATCCGGGGTGCGCGAGCTGGCCGGGTTCGCCCGGTACCCGCAGCCGCTGGCGCCGGTGGCCGCCGCCGAGGCGGCCGGAATGCCGTTGCCCCCCCGTGAGCAACTGCTGGCGCTCATCGGTGAGCTGGACCGGCCGGGCCGGCTGACGTTGGTCGAGGGCGCCGGGGGGCTGCTGGTCGAACTCGGTGAAAACGGTGTCACCGCACGCGATCTCGCTGTCGCGTTGGGCGCCGCGGTGTTGGTCGTGGTCAGCCCCTCCCTGGGCACCCTCAATCACACGGCGCTGACTCTGGAATCAATTGCCGCGCAAAATCTTTCATGCGCAGGCCTGGTCATCGGCAGCTGGCCCCGGCGGCCTGGGGCGGTGGAGACGACGAACCGGCCCGCGCTGGCCCGGCTGGCGGCGGTTCGCGCGGTGCTGCCCGAAGGTGCGGCGTCGCTGGACGCCGCCGAATTCGCGGCCATGTGCGCCCAGGCGTTCGACCGCGACTGGGTCACCTCGCTGGTGGGCTGATGGTCCACTCCATCGAGCTGGTCTTCGACCGCGACACCGAGTCCGCCATCCGGCACATCTGGGAAGCGCTGGCCTCGGCGGGAATTCCCAGTCAGGCGCCCGCCAGCCGACCGCACGTGACGCTGGCCGTGGCCGACGGCATCGCCGCCGACGTCGACGAGCTGCTGAGCCCGCTGACCGAGCGGCTGCCACTGCGCTGCCTCATCGGTGCGCCGGTGTTATTCGGCCGCGCCACTGCGGTTTTCGCGCGGCTCGTGGTGCCGTCCGGCGAGCTGTTGGCCCTGCACGCCCAGGTGCACCGGGTGTGCGCTCCGCACCTGAAGCCCGGTCCGATGCCCAACAGCCTGCCCGGTCAGTGGACCGCGCACGTCACCCTGGCGCGCCGTGTCGGCGGCGCACAACTCGGGCGAGCGCTGCGCGTGGCGGCCCGGCCCACCCAAATCGACGGCAGCTTCGCGGGTTTGCGGCGCTGGGACGGCAACAAGAAGGTCGAGCATTTGATCGGCGGTTAGCCCCCGAAGAGCAAATACAACCCGGTGAATGTGTAGCCGACCATCACCAGCATCATCGTCAGCTGCCCGGTGAGCTGATGGCCTGCGGGCAGCAGCCGCAGCGCTTTGTCGTGGGCGGCGATCACCGCGACGATGTGCCCGGTGACCACACACGTCACCTTGACCGCGGCCAGCACCGGAGGGTGCATGGACAACACGTAGGCCACGTGCAGATGCGCCAGACCCAGCAGATTCCACCCGTGGCCGAAGGGGTCGGCCAGCGCGAACAGCGCCTGCTGGCCACGCTCCACCAGGTAGGACAGGTAGTGCGCGAAGATGTAGCCCACCACGATTGGGATCAGCGAATGCGCCATCTCGCCGGGCAACTCGCGGCGCTGCTCTGCGGTGACCCCGCCGGTGGCGCGTGCCGCGAGTGAAAATGTCACTGCCACAACGCAAATGAAGACGATCAGACCGATCGTGCGCAGCACCGACGACGCCAAGGTCGGGGACGCGCCGAAATCGCGGGTGAGCTGGTCGGAAAAGCCGCGCCACGTCGGAGATGACGAGAAACTGTCGAACGCCGTCGAGCCGAGCAGCACCGCGAGCAGCACCACGACCCCGGGCCGCACCGGTAGCGACGGCAGGTGGTCGAGCGGGTTGCCGATGACGATCTTTCCGGTCTCCCGGCCGCGCCGAAACGGCGACAGCCGGGAGACCGCCATGCTGTAAACGCCGAACGGGTCGGCGCGGGCCAGCCAGCGCTGCCCGCACAGCCACGCGCCGGCCAGCATCAGCACGCCGTAGCAGGCTATCCACGTCCTCACCCAGGGCAGTGACGCCGAGTTGGGGCTGGCCAGCTCCATCCAGACGAAGGCGAACAGGCCGACGGCAGCGGGCCGATACCCCCAGCTTTCGGGGTAGGACAGCCGTGGCCGGCCGAGCCGCTCCGGGACGATGCGCCGGAGCAACAGATACACCGTGCGCATCGGCGAAATCACCCGCCACACCGGTCCGACGGCTAACGACAGCGCTACCAGGCCGACCCACAGCAGCACGTAGAACGCGCCCAAAAGACCGTTGGACTCCGATTCGGGACCCCACACTCCGGCGGCGACCGCCCACGCCGCGAACACCAGGGCCACCGCGGCCGCCGACCAGCGCGCCACCCGGGAGTCGACCAACGTCGTCAGCGCCGTCGGCAACGGCCGGCCCGGCTTGAGCGGATCGAACCGCGGCCGCCGCCACGCGAATGCCACCAGGGCGAAGGTGAAGGTCAGGGCCCAGGCCGCCCCGACCATCGCGTAGGCATAGGGCACCGGGAGGTCACCCGAGCCACCGAGACCGTGCGCGAGCACCACCGCCGCGGCGGCGGGGCTCACGACTGCACTTGGATTGTTGCGATGGTGCGGTCCAGATGGTGCAGCTCGACCGCGACGTTGCCGGGCACGTCGACGGCGAAGCCGAATGTCTGGTTGGGTGCGGCCGCGACCTGGAACTTATGGTCGGGCGTCGAATGCACGTGCAGCTCGTCGGTGGCGTCGCTGCTGACGCGCAGGGTGATCTGCTGATGCACCTTGGCCTGCAGCGTGGCGTTGGTCGGAGTGACCTGCCCGTTGGCGATGGTCACGTCGATAGTCAGCGGTGCGGCCGGAGACTTGCTGGTGGAGCCGCCGCCGCAGCCGACCAGGCCGCAGACCAGCGTCGCCGCGCACGCCGCTACTAGGGTGCCTCGAAGTGACATCGACCTACGCCGCCCGCGGAATCGGCTGCTTGTCTTCCACGGGTTCCGGCTCGGCGAGGGAGTTGTTGAGCCGGCCGGCGCCCCAGGTCAATCCGGCGATCACCATGAGCGTCAGGAACAGCACCACGATCCCGCCCGCGGTAAACAACCAGGCAGGCGCGCTCTGGTCGCGTTCGCGCTGCAGGATGGTGACTTCCAGGACGAACGGACGCGTGCTCGATGCCAGCGCCGGGACCTCGGGGGCCGGAATGGCGGCGTCCGCCGGTTCCCAGATCGGCACGGCCGTCATCGTGCGGCCGTCCTGGACCCGGAGCAGCGTCTTCCATTCCCCCCACACCGGGACCGGCTGGGTGGAGCGGTAGTGCCCCGGCCCGACCTTGGCGAGCCGGTCGATGGCCAGGCCGCGGTCGTTATTCATGCGCCCCTGCCAGGACAGGATCGTCAGCCAGTCCGGATTGTCGCTGACCATGTCGGAGGGCAGAAGTTGGACGTCGGCCGACACCATGCGCTGCCCTGGCGGACTGGGCAGATCGGTCAACGTGATGGTGGCGTTGTTCTTGCTGGGCACCACGATGTGCAAGCCGTTGGCCACGGCGCCGCCGATCACCAACACCGTCACGACGATCACCGAAATGCCGATGGCGCGTCCGGGGAGGCGCTGCCCGGTGAGCACCATGCCGAACATGGCGCCGCACATACCCATCAGGACCGCCACCGGCACGGCCGTGGCCAGGGCCTCGGGCCACATGCTCATCGGCCAGGGGTAGTGGTAGACCGCCGCGATCCACAGCGACTCAAGCCAAAGCCCGACCGTGCCCACCCCCAGCCCGGCGACGGCGCCGAACAGGATGGGGCGCTTGAAAAGCGGGGTCAGCGCGACCAGCTCGACTGCCAGCGCGGGTCCGAGGTAGAGCGGGAACCAGTTGATGGGCGCGCCCAGTATCGGCCCGACCAGAAAGGCGACACCACCACGCAGGGCGATGGCGAAGACGGCCGAGATCAGGGCCGCGCCTCGTCCCATGGTGATGCGGGCAGCGATCGCCGCCAGGGCTGAAGCGCCGGCGATCAGCATGGGTTGGAACACCAGGCGGAATTGCGGGACGCCGAAATCGAACTCGATCTGATAGACCGACAGGCCGATGAACAACCCGCCGAAGGACAGGTAACGCAGGAAGGTGATGAAGACGCCGTGGTAGACGTCTTCGCCTTCCTCGGCCTCACCCTCGCGCTCCAGCATCAGCACCGCGAACAACGAGAAACAGGCACCGCCGATCATCATCAAATGCGTTGGGCCCCAAAGGGTTACGTCTTGGCCGAAGATTCGGTGCCAGATGTCGTCGAGCGGGAACCCGATCATCGCGTACAGCCCGCAGCCGGCCATCAGCACACCCCCGACCGGTGCGCGCCAGTTCTGCGTGATGCGCACCGCCGCCGGGCCTGGCTGGTCATACGGCAGGACGACGGCCGTCATTCCGCCCACGAAGATTCCGAACAGTCCGATGATGATGAAGTAGTGCGCGGGGTTGGCCAACGGCCCCGGGTCGCGGCCGTTGCCGATATGCCAGCTGACGTCCCAGATGAAACCGAACAGCGCGCAGATGATCGAGGTGGTGAACACCAGCACCGGCAGGGCGACCCAGCCGGGCCGGTGGAACTTCTCGCCGAGCTTGTCGGCGAGGCGGGTCAACCAGGTGATGCGACGGGTGCGATGGGCATGGCCCACCCACAGCATCAGCAGCGTGATCACCAGCGCGGCGATCGAGAGCCCGATCACCTGGTTCAGCCCCGCACCGCGTGCCGGTGACTCGGCAAGAATCGTCATTTCATTCGACCGCATCGTCGTGCCTCCCAACCGCGCCGGGCTGCCCCGGAGGATCCGATTCCCTCAACCGCTTATTACCGCCAAGTAGGTACGTGATTGTTTGTTTAATGCCCCGACGCAGGGCTCGTCAATCACGCTTTTTGTCGGGCGTGTCGGGCTGGGAGCCGTCGTTTACCGAACGCGTGGCGTTGCGGCCCGCGCGTCGGTCGCGCAGTGCGATGTACAAGATGACCCCCACCACGATCACCGCAGGCAGGAACGCCGGCGCCGCCAATAGCAGCATGTGGTGCGCCAGGATTTCGGCGTGGAAAGTCACCATGGTCGTATACCCATAGGTAGGTCGTGTACTTCGGCCGTTACCCTACTTTGAACACTTTTCATTCATCGCTGCCATCACCATGTGGCAGGTGTGTCCCCACGTGCGGACACGAAAAAGAGGCAGGGGAGTACCTGGTGACGCAAGCGGCAACTCGACCGACGGCCGAAACCGGCAACGACGAGGACATCTTGGCGGTGGCCCGGCAGCAGGTGCTGGAGGACGGCCAGGGATTGAACCGGGAGCAGGTGCTGCGGGTGCTGCAGCTGTCCGACGACCGGCTCGATGAATTGCTGGCGCTGGCACACGAGGTGCGGATGCGCTGGTGCGGCCCCGAGGTCGAGGTCGAGGGCATCATCAGCCTCAAGACCGGTGGCTGCCCGGAGGACTGCCACTTCTGCTCGCAGTCGGGCCTGTTCGCGTCGCCGGTGCGCAGCGCCCGGCTGGACATTCCCAGCCTGGTCGAGGCGGCCAAACAGACCGCAAAGTCCGGTGCCACCGAATTCTGCATCGTGGCGGCGGTGCGCGGCCCCGATGAGCGGCTGTTGGCCCAGGTCGCGGCCGGTATCGAAGCGATCCGAAACGAAGTCGAGATCAACATCGCCTGCTCGCTGGGGATGCTGACGGCCGATCAGGTCGAGCAGCTCTCCGAGATGGGCGTGCACCGCTACAACCACAACCTCGAGACCGCCCGCTCGTACTTCACCAACGTCGTGACCACCCATAGCTGGGAGGAGCGTTGGGACACGTTGTCGATGGTCCGTGACGCCGGCATGGAGGTCTGCTGCGGCGGCATCCTCGGCATGGGTGAGACCCTCGAGCAGCGCGCGGAATTCGCCGCCGAGCTGGCCGAACTCGGCCCCGACGAGGTGCCGCTGAACTTCCTCAACCCGCGGCCCGGAACCCCGTTCGGCGACCTGGAGGTCATGCCGGCGAGCGAGGCGCTGAAGTCTGTGGCCGCCTTCCGTCTGGCCCTGCCGCGCACCATGCTGCGATTCGCCGGTGGCCGCGAGATCACGCTGGGAGACCTGGGTGCCAAGCAGGGCATCCTGGGCGGCATCAACGCTGTGATCGTGGGCAACTACCTGACGACGCTGGGTCGTCCCGCCGAATCAGACCTGGAATTGCTGGACGATCTGCAGATGCCCCTCAAGGGGCTAAACGCCAGCTTGTAGGCGGCTGTCGCGGCTAGGGTTGGAGACTTGTGGTTGGCGATCTGGGCGCTGCGGTGAGCGCCGGCGTCTACAACGTCTACACCGGGGAATTAGGGGGCACCTCAGTGCCGACAGCGGCTCAGCTGGGTCTCGAGCCTCCCCGGTTCTGCGCGGCGTGTGGGCGCCGGATGGTGGTGCAGGTCCGGCCCGACGGCTGGCGGGCGCGCTGCTCGCGGCACGGTGAGGTCGATTCCGGTGATCTGGAGACGCAGCGGTGACCGACCCGGCCAAGTCGGACGCCGTGGATGGCGCCGCGTCCGACGTTTCCCGGCGGGCGCGAACGCGCGCACTCCTGGTCGTGGTCTTGGGGTCCGCGGTCACCGGTGTGGTGATCGGCGGAGCGTGGGCGTGGATCGCCCCGCCGATCCACGCCGTGGTGGCGCTCACCCGCTCGGGTGAGCGCGTTCATGACTATCTGGGTAACGAGTCCGAGCAGTTCTTCGTCGCGCCGGCCCTGATGCTGGGGCTGTTGACCGTGCTGGCGGCGGTGGCCTCGGTCGGGGTGTGGCAGTGGCGCGAGCACCGCGGGCCGGCGATGGTGATCGCCCTGTCGAGCGGCATGGTGGCGGCGGCCACCGCGGCCTCGGCGGTGGGGGCCGGGCTGGTTCGGCTGAGCTACGGTGCCCTGAACTTCGACGCGGTACCGCTGACGAACAGCCCGTCGGTCGCCTACGTCGTGCAGGCGCCGCCGGTGTTCTTCTCGGACGGCCCGCTGCAGATCGCGATGACCCTGTCGTGGCCGGCCGGTATCGCGGCCCTGATCTACGCCGTGCGTGCGGCCGCCGACGCCCGCGACGACCTGGGTGCGCTTCCGCCGCAGCCTAGGTTTTCCGAAGCGCTGCCCGTGGCGGGTGGAGGCCCCGCGGAAGCGCCCATGTCATAGCGGACGACGGCCGATCTTGCGGCCCGTGACCACCTTTGCCGCGATCTTCATCAGCCGGGCCATGCCGACGTAGGTCATCGGGTTGAACATCGTCGGCCACGTGGTCCGGATCAGGTGTTCGGTCAGCGGGCGGCTTTCGAAGCGATCCGTCAGCCAGCGCAGCGCCATCGGCGCTGACAGCGGATGCAGCATCATGTGCTCGTTGAAGGCGTCGCGGTGGTAGGTGACGTGCGCGCCGCCGGCGGAGTACGCATCGGCCAGCACGTCGATGTCGTGCACGTCGATCAGGTAGTCGTGCACTGCCTGCACGATCAGCACCGGGGGTGTCGGGACCGCGGCACCCAGCTTGATGTGGTCGAAGACGTAGGTGACTTCAGGGGTGGACAGGATCTGCTCGAGCGGCTCGTCGAGGTAGTCGCCCATGTTCTTGCCGGCCATCCGCACCACGGCTTCCACCGTCGTCATCTTCTCCAGCGAGTCGAGCAGGGCGCGCCCCTCCTCGCTGGTGTGCTCCCGGATCACCCGGTCCAGGTCGGGATAGATGTGCGCAAGCGCGGCTACCACCAGCGCGGGAAGCCCGGACAGAAAGCTGCCGTTGAGCCGGCGGAAGGTGTTACCGAGGTCCCCGACGGGTGAGCCCAGCACTGCCCCCACGATGTCCAGTTCGGGCGCGTATTCGGCGCACATCTCGGCGGCCCATGCGCTGGCCAGTCCGCCGCCGGAGTATCCCCACAGCCCGACTGGGGCCGACGAGGACAGGTTCAGGCGCTCCGAGCTCCGCGCGGCCCGGATGCCGTCGAGCACGCGGTAGCCGGGTTCATAGGGCGCTCCCCACAAGCCGCGCAGGCCCTCGTGGTCGGGCACCGAGACGGCCCACCCCTCGGCGACGGCGGCGGTGATCAGGAAGAGCTCGAACTGGCCGATGGCGCCCAAGGCCTTCGCCCTGCGCCGCAGCGCGTAGGAGGGAAAACAGCGCGACGAGACGGCGTCGATCGCGCACTGGTACGACAACAGCGGGCACGACTGACCCGGCGCGAGGTCGGCGGGGACGATCACCGTCGTGGCGGTGGCCTCCGGCTCGCCGTTCATGTCCATGGTCCGGTAGAGCAGCTGGACGGCTTTCATGGGTTGCGGGATCAGCCCGAGGAACGCCAACTCGACGTCGCGCGAGCGCAGCACGGTGCCGGGCTCGGCGTGCTGGAAACCCAGCGGCGGCTGGTAGAACGGGTCGTCCGAGGGCAGCAGCGGACGCACCTTGTGCTGCAGTTCCTCGTGTGGCGGCCGGGCGATCCATTCCGCGCCGTGCGTGCCTGCCAGGTTGCCGAGCTCAGCCATTGAGGCTCCCTTCGTGGCCACCCGGCATTCTCGCGCACGAACGGCAGGTAACCAAAACGTAATCGCCGCATTGTGAGCGACTTCTCGTCACATTGGCCAGGTCAGAGCGCTAATCAAGTGAATTCGCCCGCGCGTCGCCCGACGACGCTTTTCCATCAGCCTAGCCAGGAAGGCCCGGCGGCTTGAGCGCGGCGAATTCGTCGGTCACCCGTAGCGCCGCGTCGGTGAACCGATATAGCGCGGCCGGACGTCCGCCGCTGCGCCCTGACTGCGCGATGGTGCCGGTCGCCGTGATCACGCCGCGCCGGGCCAGCACTCGCTGCAGGTTCGTCGCGTCGACCTGATAGCCCAGCGCGGCGCCGTAGATGTCGCGCAGCGTGGAAAGCGCGAATTCCCTTGGCGCCAAAGCGAAGCCGATATTGGTGTAGGAGAGCTTGGCGATCAGCCGGGTGCGGGCGTTGTCCACCATTTGATTGTGGTCGAAGGCCATCGGCGGCAGGGAGTTCACCGGATGCCAGCGGGTGTCCGGCGGCAGCTCGGGGCTGGCGGGGGAGGGCACCAGGCCCAGGAAGGTCGACGCGATCATCCGGGTGTCCGGCACCCGGTGCGGATCGGAGAACACCGCGAGCTGTTCCAGGTGTGCCAGCTCTTTGAGGTCGACTTTCTCGGCGAGTTGCCGCCGGACGGAGGTGATCATGTCCTCGTCGTTGCGCAGCTGCCCGCCCGGCAGCGACCACTTACCCTGCTGCGGCTCCCTAGCGCGCTGCCATAACAGCACGTTCAGCTGCGGTTTCGCGGTGTGGCGTCCCTTCGTAGCCTGTCCGGTCACCCCGCGAACCTGGAACACGACCGCGAGCACTTCGTGGGCGGTGCTACCATGGGCCATGTTTTCGATTATAAGTCGAAAACCTCCTGGGCTGAAAGGAGCCGCCATGACGGTTATCAATCGCATGGACACGCTCGCCGAAAGCATGGTTGCCGACATCACGAATTCACCCACCGGGTACGCCGGTGTGGCCGGTGATGAGCAATGGGCCGCCGAGGTTCGCCGCCTGGCCAAGCTGCGCGGCGCCACCGTACTGGCGCACAACTACCAGCTGCCCGAAATCCAGGACGTCGCCGATCACGTGGGCGACTCGCTGGCGCTGTCGCGGATCGCCGCCGAGGCGCCCGAGGACACCATCGTGTTCTGTGGCGTGCACTTCATGGCCGAGACCGCGAAAATCCTGAGCCCCGACAAGACGGTGCTCATCCCGGACCAGCGCGCCGGATGCTCGCTGGCGGACTCCATCACCGCCGACGAACTGCGCGCCTGGAAGGACGAACACCCCGGCGCGGTCGTCGTTTCCTACGTCAACACCACGGCGGCGGTCAAGGCGCTCACCGACATCTGCTGCACCTCTTCGAACGCGGTCGAGGTCGTCGAGTCCATCGACCCGGACCGCGAGGTGTTGTTCTGCCCGGATCAATTTCTCGGCGCACACGTGCGCCGGATGACCGGTCGGGAGAACCTGCATGTGTGGGCGGGCGAATGCCACGTGCACGCGGGGATCAACGGCGACGAACTCGGCGAGCAGGCCCGCGCCAATCCCGATGCGGAGCTCTTCGTGCATCCCGAATGTGGTTGCGCCACTTCGGCGCTGTATCTCGCGGGCGAGGGCGCCTTCCCGCCGGACCGGGTGAAGATCCTGTCCACCGGCGGCATGCTGGAGGCCGCCAACCAGACCAACGCACGCAAGGTGCTGGTCGCCACCGAGGTCGGCATGTTGTATCAACTGCGCCGGGCCGCACCGCAAGTCGACTTCCGCGCGGTCAACGATCGGGCCTCCTGCAAGTTCATGAAGATGATCACCCCGGCGGCGCTGCTGCGCTGCTTGATCGAGGGGGCCGACGAAGTCGACGTAGACCCCGATGTCGCCGCCGCCGGGCGGCGCAGCGTGCAGCGAATGATCGAAATCGGCCAGCCGGGCGGTGGCGAATGACCGCCCGCCCCCAGTGGACGTATAGTTCCGACGTCGTCGTCATCGGCACCGGCGTCGCGGGATTGGCCGCCGCGCTGGCGGCACACCGCGCCGGGCGCAGCGTCGTGGTGCTGAGCAAGGCCGACCAGGCTCGCGGGGCGACCGCGACGCACTATGCGCAGGGCGGCATCGCGGTGGTGCTGCCCGACAACGACGACTCGGTGGAAGCCCACGTCGCCGACACCGTTGTCGCGGGCGCGGGTCTGTGCGACCCCGAGGCGGTCTATTCGATCGTCGCCGACGGGTACGCGGCGGTCGCCGAATTGGTCGGCGACGGAGCACGATTCGACGAATCAGCGCCCGGCAAGTGGGCGCTGACCCGTGAGGGTGGACACTCCCGGCGCCGCATCGTGCACGCCGGCGGCGACGCGACCGGTGCGGAAGTACAGCGCGCGCTTGACCACGCCGCGCGCATGTTGGACATCCGCGCCGGCCATGTCGCGCTGCGGATTCTGCGCGACGATGCGGGCGTGACCGGTGTCCTGGTCGGCACCGCGAACGGGTGCGGAATCATCAGCGCGCCGTCGGTGATCCTGTCTTCCGGCGGACTCGGGCACCTGTATGGCGCGACCACCAATCCCGAGGGCTCCACCGGCGATGGACTCGCGCTGGGCCTGTGGGCCGGTGTCGCTGTCAGCGATCTCGAGTTCATCCAATTCCATCCCACGATGCTCTTCGCGCCCGACGCCGCCAGTGGGCGCCGTCCGCTGGTCACCGAGGCCATCCGCGGTGAGGGCGCGAAACTGGTTGACCGGCAAGGTAATTCGGTGACGGCCGGTGTTCATCCGATGGGAGATCTGGCCCCCCGCGACGTCGTCGCCGGGGCCATCGACGCACGGTTGAAGGCCACCGGCGATGCCTGCGTCTTCCTCGATGCCCGCCACATCGGCGACTTCGCCAACCGGTTCCCGACGGTGACGGCGGCCTGCCGGGCCGCCGGCATCGATCCCGTCCGGCAACCCATTCCGGTGGTCCCCGGTGCGCACTACAGCTGTGGCGGCATCGTCACCGATGTGTACGGCCAAACCGAGCTGCCCGGATTGTTCGCCGCGGGCGAGGTGGCGCGCACCGGACTGCATGGAGCCAACCGGCTGGCGTCCAACAGCCTGCTGGAAGGCTTGGTGGTCGGCGGGCGGGCCGGCAAATTGGCGGCCGCGCATGCCGCGACAACAGGGCGTGTGCACGCCGTCGCGCCCGAGCCGGTCGTGCACACCGCGCCCGAGCGCGCCGAACTGCAGCGCGCGATGAGCCGGGACGCGTCGGTGGTGCGCGACGCCGCCGGGCTGACCCGGCTGTCCACCGCGTTGTCAGAGGCGCGGATCCGCCCGGTGTCCGGCCGCCGCGACTTCGAGGATGTCGCGCTGGCCGTGGCCGCCCGCGCGGTCACGGCCGCCGCCCTGGCCCGCACCGAGAGCCGGGGCTGCCATCACCGCGAGGAATTCCCGCAGACCGCGTCCGAGCTGGGGCGCAGCAACGTGCTGCGCCTGAGCGACGACGAGAACACGGTGCTGGTGGAGGCGCTGGCGGCGGTCGTATGACCACGATGTCCGACTGTGAACTGACCGCGGCCCGCGAAACCATCAAGCGCGGCCTGGCCGAGGACCTCCGTTACGGACCCGACGTCACCACCCTGGCGACGGTGCCCGCCGAAACGATTGCGACCGCGGCCATGGTGCCCCGCGAGCCCGGCGTGATCGCGGGCATCGACATCGCGTTGCTGGTGCTCGACGAGGTGCTCGGTGCCCGCGGCTACGAGGTGATCGACCGCGTCCAGGACGGGACCCACGTGGAGCCGGGTCAGCCGGTGCTGACGCTACGAGCCGAAACGCGCGGACTGCTGACCGCCGAGCGGACCATGCTGAACCTGATCTGCCACTTGTCCGGGATCGCCACCACGACGGCGCACTGGGTGGCCGCCGTTCGCGGCACCAAGGCCAAGGTGCGCGACACCCGCAAAACCCTGCCTGGCCTGCGCGGGTTGCAGAAGTACGCGGTCCGCGTCGGCGGCGGCGTGAACCACCGGCTGGGACTCGGCGACGCGGCCCTGATCAAGGACAACCACGTGGTGGCGGCGGGGTCGGTGGTCAACGCGCTGCGGGCGGTGCGCGACGCGGCACCGGAGCTGCCTTGCGAGGTGGAGGTGGATTCACTCGAACAGCTGGACGAAGTGCTGCCCGAAAAGCCTGAGCTGGTCCTGCTGGACAACTTCCCGGTGTGGCAGACGCAGATGGCCGTGCAGCGCCGCGACGCGCGCGCACCCGCGGTGCTGCTCGAATCGTCGGGCGGGCTCAGCCTGGAGAATGCGGCCGCCTACGCCGGGACCGGGGTGGACTACCTGGCCGTCGGCGCGCTGACGCACTCGGTGCGGGTCTTGGACATCGGTCTCGATATGTAGCGCGTTCGGCCGCGTCGAGTGTGCATCGTGGGCGCCGCTTTTCGGCGTGTCGCCGCCTTGAGCGCACCCTGAACGCCGCCAGCGCACACTGGACGCCGAGCCGGCGGCCAAACGGCCTCAGGCGATGTCGGCGACGAACACCCCGATCCGGCGCAGCTGCATGCGCGCCATCCCCGGCAGGCCGTCCCCATCCGAGCCGGCGGGCAGGATCCGCGGGTTGATCAGGTGCACCGTTCGGTTGCGGCTGAATTCCACGTCCGCCTGGCCGGCGGCCAGCACATTCTTCACCCAGTTCGTCTTGCCGTGGCCCAGCGCGATCGCCAGGGTGTTGCCCTTGCGATAAGCGGTCACGATCGTCTCGTAGGGCTTGCCGGAGCTGCGGCCACGATGCTTGATCGTCGCGGTGCCGGGCAGGTACCGCGCGATCGGCCTGAGCGCCGGGTTGACGTATTTGATCTGGAAACGCTCGAACCAGGGCGGGAAAACCATCGGGACGCCAGGGGCATTGTTGGGGTGATCCTTGGCGGACACGGCGGCTCCCTGGGTCGGCAATGCGGGGTATGGCCTCGATACCGGCACTGTACCGGTCGGATATCGACTTGAGTTCCTCTGGGACAATGGACACCGTGACCACCATCCAACCGTCGCCGATGGCCCGCATCGACCTGCGGGGCGTGGAGTTGACGGCTGCCCGACTGCGGGCGGCGCTGCCCCGCGGCGGCGCCGACGTGGAGACGGTGCTGCCCAAGGTCCGGCCGATCGTGCAGGCCGTTGCCGAGCGCGGCGCCGAAGCCGCTTTGGAGTTCGGGGCCGACTTCGATGGGGTCCGGCCCCCGGCAGTCCGGGTGCCCGATGCAGCGCTCGAGAAGGCCCTGGCCGGGTTGGACGCGGGCGTGGCCGACGCGTTGCGGGTGATGATCGAACGCACCCGCGCCGTGCACGCCGACCAGCGCCGCACCGACGTCACGACCACCCTTGGCCCGGGCGCGACGGTCACCGAGCGGTGGGTCCCGGTCGACCGGGTGGGGCTCTACGTGCCTGGCGGCAACGCCGTGTACCCCTCCAGCGTGGTGATGAACGTGGTGCCGGCCCAGGCCGCCGGCGTCGCCTCGCTGGTGGTGGCCAGCCCGCCGCAGGCCCAGTTCGGCGGCCTGCCGCACCCGACGATCCTGGCCGCCGCCCGCCTGCTGGGGGTTCACGAGGTGTGGGCGGTGGGCGGCGCGCAGGCGGTCGCGTTGCTGGCCTACGGCGGCACCGATCTCGACGGCGCCGAGCTGGCGCCCGTCGACATGATCACCGGACCCGGCAACATCTACGTCACCGCCGCCAAGCGGTTGTGCAGGTCTCGCGTGGGGATCGACGCCGAAGCCGGCCCGACGGAAATCGCCATCCTGGCTGATCACACCGCCGATCCTGCGCATGTGGCCGCCGACCTGATCAGTCAGGCCGAGCACGACGAGATGGCGGGCAGCGTGCTGGTCACCCCCAGCGCGGACCTGGTCGCCGCCACCGACGCCGAGCTGGCCGCCCAGCTGCAGACGACCGTGCACCGCGAGCGGGTGACGGCAGCGCTCGGCGGACGCCAATCGGCCATCATCCTCGTCGACGACCTGGACGCCGGAGTCGAAGTCGTCAACGCCTATGCCGCCGAACACCTGGAGATCCAGACCGTCGATGCGGCCGCCGTAGCGCGCCGAATCCGATCGGCCGGAGCCATTTTCGTCGGCCCGTATGCGCCGGTGAGCCTGGGTGACTACTGCGCTGGGTCCAATCATGTGCTGCCGACCGCCGGCAGCGCGCGGCATTCCAGCGGCCTGTCCGTGCAGACCTTCCTGCGCGGCATCCACGTGGTCGACTACACCGAGGCGGCACTGAAAGACGTGTCCGGGCATGTGATCGCGCTGGCCGAGGCCGAAGACCTGCCGTCACACGGCGAAGCGGTGCGGCGGAGGTTCGAGCGATGAGCACCGGGAGGACCACGCGCCAACCGACACTTGATGACCTGCCGCTGCGCGACGACTTGCGCGGTAAATCGCCTTACGGCGCACCGCAATTGGACGTCCCGGTGCGGCTGAACACCAACGAGAACCCGCACCCGCCCAGCAAGGCACTGGTGGACGACGTGGTGCGGTCGGTGGGCGCGGTCGCCGCCGAATTGCACCGCTACCCCGACCGCGACGCGGTGGCCCTGCGCACCGACCTGGCCGCCTACCTGAGCGCCCAGACCGGTGTTCGGCTGGGAACCGAGAACCTCTGGGCGGCAAATGGTTCCAATGAGATCCTGCAACAGCTGCTGCAGGCGTTCGGGGGGCCCGGGCGCACCGCCATCGGGTTCGTCCCGTCCTACTCGATGCACCCGATCATCTCCGACGGCACCCGCACCGAATGGCTGCAGGCCGCCCGAGCCGACGACTTCAGCCTGGATGTCGACGCCGCCGTGGCGGTCATCACCGACCGCCGGCCCGATGTGGTATTCGTAGCCAGCCCGAACAACCCGTCCGGGCAAAGTGTTTCGCTGCCGGACCTGCGCCGGCTGCTCGACGCGGTGCCCGGCATCTTGATCGTCGATGAGGCCTACGGCGAATTCTCTTCGCAGCCCAGCGCGGTGGAACTGGTGGGGGAGTATCCGACCAAGCTCGTCGTCTCGCGCACCATGAGCAAGGCGTTCGCATTCGCCGGCGGCCGCCTTGGCTACCTCATCGCGACCCCGGCGGTGATCGACGCGATGCTGCTGGTGCGGTTGCCGTATCACCTCTCGGTGCTCACCCAGGCCGCCGCACGCGCCGCGCTGCGGCACGCCGACGACACGCTGGGCAGTGTGGCGACGCTGATCGCCGAACGCGAACGTGTCTCAACCGCTCTGATGGGCATGGGTTTTCGGGTGATTCCCAGCGACGCGAACTTCGTGCTGTTCGGGGAATTCGCCGACGCGCCCGCCGCCTGGCAGCGCTATCTGGATGTCGGCGTGCTGATCCGCGACGTCGGAATCCCGGGCTACTTGCGCGCGACGACCGGACTTGCGCACGAGAACGACGCCTTCCTGCGCGCCAGCGCCCGGATCGCCGCCACCGAACTGGCACCAGTTACCCCCAGCCCCGTAGGAGCACCGTGACAGCGACCGCTACCCGCCGTGCGCGCATCGAGCGCCGCACGAAGGAATCCGACATCGTCATCGAACTCGACCTCGACGGCACCGGCCAGGTCGACATCGACACGGGCGTGCCGTTCTACGACCACATGCTCACGGCCCTGGGCAGTCACGCCAGCTTCGACCTGACCGTACGCACCAAGGGCGACGTCGAGATCGAGGGACACCACACCATCGAGGACACCGCCATCGCGCTGGGCCAGGCGCTCGGCGCGGCCCTGGGTGACAAACGGGGCATCCGCCGGTTCGGCGACGCCTTCATCCCGATGGATGAGACGCTGGCCCACGCCGCGGTTGACGTGTCCGGCCGGCCCTACTGCGTGCACAGCGGAGAGCCGGATCACTTGCAGCACACCACTATTGCCGGCAACTCGGTGCCCTATCACACCGTCATCAACCGGCACGTGTTCGAATCGCTGGCCATGAACGCGCGGATCGCGCTGCACGTGCGCGTCCTATACGGGCGCGACCCGCACCACATCACCGAAGCGCAGTACAAGGCGGTTGCCCGCGCGCTGCGCCAGGCGGTCGAATCCGACCCTCGGGTCTCGGATGTGCCGTCCACCAAAGGGGTTCTGTGACGGCGCTCAACCACCCGAAGAAAGTAGTTGTCCTCGACTACGGCTCGGGCAACCTGCGGTCGGCTCAGCGCGCCCTCGAGCGGGTCGGCGCGTCGGTCGAGGTGACCGGCGATGCCGATGCCGCGGCTGCCGCCGACGGATTGATGGTGCCCGGCGTGGGCGCCTACGAGGCCTGCATGACTGGGCTACGCGGCATCGGCGGTGAGCGGATCATCGCCGAGCGTGTCGCCGCCGGTCGGCCGGTGCTGGGCGTCTGCGTCGGCATGCAGATCCTGTTCGCCCACGGCGTCGAATTCAGTGTGGAGACGCAGGGATGCGGTCAGTGGCCGGGATACGTCACGCGGCTGCAGGCGCCGGTCATTCCGCACATGGGGTGGAATGTCGTCGAATCCGGGCCCGGCACCGTGCTGTTCAAAGGGCTCGATGCCGACACCCGGTTCTACTTCGTGCACTCCTACGCCGCACAGCAGTGGGAGGGTTCGCCCGATGCGGTGCTGACGTGGGCCAGCCACGAGGGCCCGTTTCTGGCGGCGGTCGAGGACGGGCCGCTATCGGCCACCCAATTCCACCCGGAGAAGAGCGGGGATGCCGGCGCGGCCGTGTTGAGCAATTGGGTCCAGGGACTGTGAAGGTCCTCGCGAGAGCGCTTTCTACCGAGCACAAGTCGGGGATGCACGTGACGCGTTGCAATCTCGGCACACAGGAGGAGATGTGTTGATCTTGTTGCCCGCGGTCGACGTGGTCGACGGCCGCGCCGTGCGTCTGGTGCAGGGCAAGGCGGGCAGTGAAACCGAATACGGCTCGGCACTGGACGCCGCGCTTAGCTGGCAGCGCGACGGTGCTGAATGGATCCATCTGGTCGACCTGGATGCGGCGTTCGGACGCGGCTCCAACCGCGAACTGCTTGCCGAGGTGGTCGGCAAGCTCGACGTGCAGGTGGAGCTGTCCGGCGGCATACGCGACGACGATTCGCTAGCCGCCGCCCTGGCCACCGGCTGCGCCCGGGTGAACCTGGGCACGGCGGCCCTCGAGAACCCGCAGTGGTGCGCCCGGGCGATCAGCGAACACGGTGAGAAGGTCGCCGTTGGTCTGGACGTGCAGATCGTCGACGGTGAGCACCGGCTGCGCGGGCGAGGCTGGGAAACCGACGGTGGTGATCTATGGCAAGTGCTGGAACGCCTTGACGGGCAAGGTTGTTCGCGGTTTGTGGTCACCGACGTGACCAAGGATGGCACGCTGGGCGGCCCTAATCTGGACTTGCTGGCGTCCGTTGCCGAGCGCACCGATGCCCCTGTGATCGCCTCGGGTGGCGTGTCGAGCCTCGACGACCTGCGTGCCATCGCCACCCTCACGGAGCGCGGGGTCGAGGGCGCCATCGTCGGCAAGGCCCTCTACGCGGGACGATTCACCTTGCCCCAGGCGCTTTCCGCGGTGGCGGAGTAGCACCGCATGGACGTGGACACGTTGGTGGCGCAGGCGTCGGCGATTCTCGACGACGCGGTCGAGCCGTTCCTTGCCGGTCATCGCGCCGATTCCGCGGTCCGCAAAAAGGGCAACGACTTTGCCACCGATGTCGACCTCGCGATCGAGCGGCAGGTGGTCGCGGCACTCGTAGAGTCCACCGGAATCGGGGTACACGGCGAGGAATTCGGCGGCTCGGCCGTCGACTCGCCATGGGTGTGGGTCCTGGATCCGGTGGACGGCACCTTCAACTACGCTGCCGGATCGCCGATGGCCGGCATCCTGCTCGGCCTGCTGCGTCACGGCGAACCGGTGGCCGGATTGACCTGGCTGCCTTTCATGGACCAGCGCTACACCGCGGTGGCGGGCGGTCCGTTACGCAAGAATGGGGTGCCGCAACCGCCGCTGACCTCCGTCGACCTGGCCGACGCCCTGGTCGGCGCCGGGTCGTTCAGCGCGGACGCCCGGGGCCGATTCCCCGGACGCTATCGAATCGCGTTGTTGGAGAACCTGAGCCGGGTCTCATCGCGTTTGCGTATGCACGGCTCCACCGGACTCGACCTTGCGTTCGTCGCCGACGGAATACTCGGTGCGGCAATAAGTTTCGGTGGCCACGTGTGGGACCATGCCGCCGGAGTAGCGCTGGTCCGGGCCGCCGGTGGCTTCGTCACCGATTTGGCCGGGGAGCCGTGGACTCCCGCATCGGATTCCGCGCTGGCAGCCGGTCCCGCCGCGCATGCCGAGATCCTCGAAATCCTGCGCGCCACCGGACGGCCGGAGGACTACTGAGATGCCCCCTGACCCCAACGGCCTTGCGGTGCGTGTGATCCCGTGCCTGGACGTCGACGGCGGCCGGGTGGTCAAAGGCGTCAACTTCGAAAACCTCCGGGACGCCGGCGATCCCGTAGAGCTTGCGGCCGCCTATGATGCCGAAGGCGCCGATGAGCTGACCTTTCTCGACGTGACCGCATCCTCGTCGGGACGGGCCACCATGCTCGAGGTGGTGCGCCGTACCGCCGAGCAGGTCTTCATTCCACTGACCGTCGGCGGCGGGGTGCGCACCGTGGCCGACGTCGACGTATTGCTGCGTGCGGGCGCCGACAAGGTTTCGATCAACACCGCCGCGATCGCCCGGCCCGAGCTGCTGGCCGAAATGGCGCGGCAGTTCGGCTCTCAGTGCATCGTCCTCTCGGTCGATGCCCGCACGGTGCCCCCGGGCGCGGTGCCGACGCCGTCGGGCTGGGAGGTCACCACCCATGGCGGGCGCCGCGGCACCGGGCTCGATGCGGTCGAGTGGGCATCGCGCGGAGCCGATCTCGGAGTGGGTGAGATCCTGCTGAACTCGATGGACGCCGACGGCACCAAAGCCGGATTCGACCTGGAGATGCTGCAGGCCGTGCGCTCTGCGGTCACGGTGCCGGTCATCGCCAGCGGTGGCGCCGGGGCAGCCGAACACTTCGCACCCGCCATCGCGGCCGGCGCCGATGCGGTGTTGGCGGCCAGCGTGTTTCATTTCCGGGAGCTGACCATCGGCGAGGTGAAGGCCGCCATGGCCGCAGAAGGGATCACCGTGCGATGACCCTCGACCCCCAGATTGCCGCGCGGCTGAAGCGCAACGCCGACGGCCTGTTCACCGCCGTGGTACAGGAGCGCGGCAGCGGTGACGTGCTGATGGTCGCCTGGATGGACGACGCCGCCCTGGCCCGAACCCTGGAAACCCGTGAGGCAACCTATTTTTCACGGTCCCGCGGCCGGCAATGGATCAAGGGAGCGACGTCCGGCCACACCCAATATGTTCATTCGGTGCGCCTGGACTGCGACGGCGACACCGTGCTGCTGACGGTCGACCAGGTCGGCGGGGCCTGCCACACCGGCGATCACAGCTGCTTCGACGCCGACATGCTGCTGGCGCCGGAGCGCTGACCCGCCGAATCAGCTCCGCAGCGCATTGAGTCCGTTGGGCGCGGGCAGCGCGGCGCGTGTGCATTCCCGCCGGGCGGCGGCGGTGTGGGACCGGACAAGCGTGGCCAGGCGTGTCTGGGGTCACTTCCGCAGCAGTGGGCGCACGACTTCGATAAGAATGGCAGTCAATGTCGAAATGGTTGTCCTGGAACGCCGTTGTGCCGGTGCTGTCCGTCGTCGTGCTGGCAGCGATCTGGGGCGAGAAACTGGGACCGGTACTTGTCGGGGTCGCTGCGCTGTTCCTCGTCGGCGCCGTGGTCGCCGCGGTGCATCACGCGGAGGTGGTCGCACACCGGGTCGGTGAGCCCTTCGGGTCGCTGATCCTCGCCGCCGCGGTCACCATCATCGAGGTGGCCCTCATCGTCACCCTGATGACGTCCGCCGGCAATGAGGCCGCGACGCTGGCCAGGGACACCGCGTTCGCCGCGCTGATGATCACCACCAATGGGATCGCCGGTTTGTCGCTGCTGCTCGGATCCCGGCGCTACGGCGTGACGCTGTTCAATGCGGAAGGCGCCGGAGCCGCACTGGCGTCGGTCACGACCGTGGCCACGTTGAGCCTGGTTTTGCCCGCTTTCACCACCGGGCACCCGGGCAAGGAGTTCACCCCTAGCCAGCTTGCCTTCGCCGCGATCGCAACGCTCTTGGTGTACCTGCTGTTCGTGTTCACCCAGACCATGCGGCACCGCGATTTCTTTCTGCCGATCGCGCAGAAGGGCCAAAAACGCGTGTTCGAGGACGAGAGTCACGCGGATCCACCCTCCCGGCGGCAGGCCTTGAGCAGCCTGGTGCTGCTGCTCTGCGCCCTGGTGGCGGTGGTCGGCCTGGCCGAGGAGGAATCCCCGGCCGTCGAACACGCGGTGGTGGTGGCGGGCTTGCCGCAGTCGTTCGTGGGTGTGATCATCGCGGCGCTGGTGCTGCTGCCCGAGACGCTCGCGGCGGCGCGGTCGGCGCGAAAGGGCCGTATCCAGATCAGCTTGAACCTGGCGTACGGCTCGGCGATGGCCAGCATCGGGCTCACCATCCCGGCGATCGCGCTGGCGTCGATATGGCTCAAAGGGCCGCTGGTGCTCGGCCTCGGCGCCATCCAGCTGGTGTTGCTTGCCCTGACCGTCGTGATCAGCATGTTGACGGTGGTGCCCGGCCGGGCGACCCGCCTGCAGGGCGAGGTGCACCTGGTGCTGCTGGCCGCCTACGTGTTTTTGGCGATCAATCCCTGACGGTTACGTGCGAGTCCGCAGCGTCGCCAGCGCCTTGTCGGCGTGGGTGTCCATGTTGAACTCGCTGGAGATCACCTCGAGCACCGTGTGGTCGGTGTCGATGACGAATGTCGTGCGTTTGACGGGCATCAGCTTGCCGAGCAGGCCGCGCTTGACACCGAACTGGGTGGCGACGGTGCCGTCGGGGTCCGACAGCAGCGGGTAGTCGAACTTCTGCATGTCGGCGAACTTGGCCTGCTTCTGCACGGCGTCGGCGCTGATACCCACCCGGTTGGCCCCGACCGCGGCGAATTCGGAGGCCAGGTCGCGGAAATGACAGGCTTCCTTGGTGCAACCGGGTGTCATCGCGGCCGGGTAGAAGAACAGGACCACGGGCCCACCGGAAAGCAGCTCGCTGAGCTTGCGCGGCGTCCCGGTCTGATCGGGTAGTTCGAAGTCCGCGACGGTGTCACCAGGTTTCATGGCGGACACGCTACGCCGCCGCCGGCGTCAGGCTGGGCCGAAGCACGGCAACGCGTCTGGGAGGATGGTTCGGTGCACGCCCACCTCGCCGCGACGACCTCACGAGAGGATTTCCGCCAGCTGGCAGCCGAGCATCGCGTGGTCCCGGTGACCCGCAAGGTGCTGGCCGACAGTGAGACGCCGTTGTCGGCCTACCGCAAACTCGCCGCCGACCGCCCAGGCACTTTTCTGCTGGAATCCGCCGAACACGGCCGTTCCTGGTCGCGGTGGTCGTTCATCGGTGCAGGAGCTCCGTCGGCGCTGACTGTGCGCGACGGTGAAGCCGTCTGGCTGGGTGTGGTGCCACGGGACGCACCGACCGGGGGCGACCCGCTGCAGGCTTTGCGGGCAACCATTGAGCTGTTGGCCACCGGACCGGTTCCGGGGCTGCCGCCGCTGTCGGGCGGCATGGTGGGATTCTTCGCCTACGACATGGTCCGGCGTCTGGAACGGCTGCCCGAACTGGCGGTCGATGACCTGCGGCTGCCCGACATGTTGCTGCTGCTGGCCACCGACCTGGCGGCGGTCGATCACCACGAGGGCACCATCACGCTGGTCGCAAACGCCGTGAACTGGAACGGGACCGACGAGCGGGTCGACGAGGCCTACGACGACGCGATCGCGCGCCTGGACGTGATGACGGCGGCGCTGGGCCAGCCGCTGTCGTCGACGGTCGGCACGTTCGAACGCCCCGAGCCGCGCTACCGCGCCCAGCGCAGCGTCGAAGAGTACGGAAAGATCGTCGACTACCTCGTAGAACAGATCGCCGCGGGCGAGGCCTTTCAGGTGGTGCCTTCGCAGCGGTTCGAAATGGACACCCACGTCAATCCGATCGACGTGTACCGGATGTTGCGGGTCACCAACCCGAGCCCCTACATGTATCTGCTGCATGTCCCGAATGACGCTGGCGGAACTGACTTTTCGATCGTCGGCTCCAGCCCCGAGGCGCTGGTGACCGTCGCCGACGGCACCGCGACCACCCATCCGATCGCCGGAACGCGGTGGCGCGGGGGCACCGACGAGGAGGACCAGCTGCTGGAAAAGGAGCTGTTGGCCGACGAGAAGGAACGCGCCGAGCACTTGATGCTGGTCGACCTGGGCCGCAACGATTTAGGCCGGGTCTGCGCGCCGGGCACGGTGCGCGTGGAGGACTACAGCCACATCGAACGCTATAGCCACGTCATGCACCTGGTGTCGACGGTGACGGGCACGCTCGGCGAGGGCCGTACCGCGTTGGATGCGGTGACCGCCTGCTTCCCCGCCGGCACGCTCTCGGGCGCACCAAAGGTACGGGCCATGGAACTCATCGAAGAGGTGGAGAAGACCCGCCGCGGCCTGTACGGCGGCGTGGTCGGCTACCTGGACTTCGCCGGTAACGCCGACTTCGCGATCGCCATTCGCACCGCCCTGATGCGCGACGGCACCGCGTACGTGCAATCCGGCGGCGGGGTAGTCGCGGACTCCAACGGGCCCTACGAGTACACCGAGGCGAGCAACAAGGCCCGCGCGGTGCTCAGCGCGATCGCCGCCGCCGAGACGCTGACCGAACCCGTCGGCGATGAGTGAGGCCGGCGCTGACACCGGACGGCCGAGGAACCGGTGGCTGATCCGTATTGCCCAATTAGCGCTGGTGGTCGCCGCCGGCACACTGTGGGTGGCCTCGCGCCTGCCGTGGGTCGTCATCCGATCGTTCGACGGGCTGGGGCCGCCCAAGCAAGTGACCTTGGCTGGCGCGGCGTGGTCGACGGCGCTGCTGCCGCTGGCGTTGCTCCTGCTGGCCGCGGCCGTCGCCGCCATCGCCGTGCGGGGCTGGCTCCTGCGCGCGCTGGCGGGCCTGCTGGCGGTGATCAGTCTGGCAGTCGGCTACCTCGGGGTCAGCCTATGGGTGCTGCCCGACGTGGCGGTCCGCGGCGCGGAGCTGGCGCATATCTCGGTGATGTCGCTGGTCGGAAGCGAGCGACGGTACTGGGGCGCGGGCATCACGGTGGTCGCCGCGGCGTGCACGCTGGTTGCCGCCGTCCTCCTCATGCGGTCGGCGTCGGACTCGGGGTCGGCTCGGTCGAGCGCAATGAAATACGCGACACCGGCGACGCGCCGGTCGATTGCACGACGCAAACAGGCCGACGGGGCGATGCTGGAGGAGCCGGAGACGCCGGGAATGTCGGAGCGGATGATCTGGGACGCGCTTGACGAGGGACGCGACCCGACCGATCGGGCAGGTGAGTCTGACACCGAGGGTCGGTGACGGGCCGCAAGCCGCGGGCCGCTACCCTTCATTGACGTCGTCGCGATCGGCTCGGGACACACAGTGGCCGTGGGATTACAGCGGACGACAGGGCGAAGGGAAACGACAGGCATGAGTCCGGCAACCGTGCTTGACTCCATCCTCGAGGGGGTCCGGGCGGACGTTGCCGCGCGCGAAGCGCTCATCAGCCTGTCGGAGATCAAAGCCGCCGCCGCGGCCGCGCCGCCGCCACGCGATGTGATGGCCGCCCTGCGCGAGCCCGGAATCGGCGTCATCGCCGAAGTCAAGCGCGCGAGCCCGTCGGCGGGTTCCCTGGCGACCATTGCCGATCCGGCCAAGCTGGCGCGCGCCTACGAAGACGGTGGCGCCCGCATCATCAGCGTCTTGACCGAGGAGCGACGTTTCCACGGCTCGCTCGACGACCTCGACGCGGTTCGGGCGGCGGTCTCGATACCGATTCTGCGCAAAGACTTTGTCGTGCAGCCCTATCAGATCCACGAAGCCCGTGCGCACGGCGCCGACATGCTGCTGCTCATCGTCGCCGCGCTGGAGCAGTCGGCGTTGGTGTCGATGCTGGACCGCACCGAATCGCTGGGCATGACGGCGCTCGTCGAGGTGCACACGGAAGAGGAAGCCGACCGGGCGCTCAAGGCCGGCGCCAAAGTAATCGGCGTCAACGCCCGCGATCTGGCGACACTGCAGGTGGACCGGGATTGCTTCGCGCGCATCGCTCCCGGGCTGCCCAGCAACGTGATCAGGATCGCCGAGTCCGGTGTGCGCGGTACCGGCGACCTGCTGGCGTATGCCGGTGCGGGTGCCGATGCCGTCTTGGTCGGCGAAGGCCTGGTCAAAAGCGGTGATCCGCGCGCCGCGGTTGCCGACCTGGTTACCGCGGGCACACATCCGTCCTGTCCGAAACCGGCTCGCTAGTCGCTACGTCACTCCACAAGCCCCTGCGCTGATACGTTGAACCCATGAGCCATCCCCGCGTAGAGCCTTGGTGATGGTGGACCTGTCCCGCCCGGACCTTCCGCTCCCGAGCGCAGCCATCGCAGAACCCACCCGTCACGAACCCGATGCGGGTGGCCATTTCGGCGTGTACGGCGGCCGCTACGTCGCCGAGGCGTTGATGGCTGTGATCGAAGAGGTCACTGCCGCCTACGAGAAGGAACGTGTCAACCAGGATTTCCTGGACACCCTCGATTACCTGCAGGCGAATTACGCGGGCCGACCGTCGCCGCTGTATGAGGCGCCCCGGCTGTCCGACCAGGCCGGCGCGCGCATCTTCCTCAAGCGAGAAGACCTGAACCACACCGGTTCTCACAAGATCAACAACGTGCTTGGGCAGGCGTTGCTGGCCCAGCGGATGGGCAAGAAGCGGGTGATCGCCGAGACCGGTGCCGGCCAGCACGGCGTGGCGACCGCCACCGCGTGCGCCTTGCTCGGCCTCGAATGCGTGATCTACATGGGCGCCGTCGATACCGAGCGTCAGGCACTCAACGTGGCTCGGATGCGGCTGCTCGGGGCCACGGTCGTCTCGGTCGAAAGTGGTTCGAAGACACTCAAGGACGCCATCAACGAGGCGTTCCGGGACTGGGTTACCAATGCCGACACCACCTTCTACTGTTTCGGCACCGCGGCCGGCCCGCATCCCTTCCCGGCCATGGTGCGCGACTTCCAACGCATCATCGGCCTCGAGGCACGCGCCCAGATCCAGGCCCAGGCGGGCCGGCTGCCCGACGCCGTAGTGGCCTGTATCGGCGGCGGTTCCAATGCCATCGGCATCTTCCACCCTTTCATCGACGACCCGAACGTGCGGTTGATCGGATTCGAGGCCGCCGGCGATGGTGTCGAAACCGGAAGGCACGCTGCGACATTCAGCGGTGGCTCACCTGGTGCGTTTCAGGGATCGTTTTCGTACCTGTTGCAGGACGAGGATGGGCAGACCATCGAATCCCATTCCATCTCAGCGGGTCTCGACTACCCGGGAGTAGGCCCAGAACATGCGTATCTGCGCGAGACGGGACGCGCCGAGTACCGTCCGATTACCGACTCCGAAGCGATGGATGCGTTCCGCATCCTGTGCCGCACGGAGGGAATCATCCCCGCGATCGAATCGGCGCACGCGGTAGCCGGTGCCCTGAAATTGGGCCCGGAATTGGGGCGGGGCGCGATCATTGTGGTCAACCTGTCCGGCCGCGGCGATAAGGACGTCGAGACCGCCGCGAAGTGGTTCGGGCTGTTGGGATCCAGCGATCGATGACGGTCAAACACAGTGAAGCGGACAAGCTCGAGTCGGTATTCGATAGCTGCCGCAAAGACAACCGCGCGGCGCTGATCGGTTATCTGCCCACCGGTTACCCCGACGTGCCGACATCGGTGAAGGGGATGACCGCACTGGTCGAATCGGGTTGCGACATCATCGAAGTCGGCATTCCTTATTCGGATCCCGGCATGGACGGCCCGACCATCGCCAAGGCCACCGAGATCGCGCTAAACGGGGGAGTTCGCGTTCGCGACACGCTCGCCGCGGTCGAGGCGATCAGCGCGGCGGGTGGCCACGCCGTGGTGATGACCTACTGGAACCCGGTGGTGCGCTACGGGGTTGGCGCGTTCGCGCGGGATCTGGCATCGGCCGGCGGGCACGGCCTGATCACGCCCGATCTCATCCCCGACGAGGCCGCCCAGTGGTTGGCGGCGTCCGACGAGTATCGGTTGAACCGGATCTTTCTCGTCGCGCCGTCCTCGACGCCGCAGCGGTTGGCAATGACGGTCGAGGCGTCGCGCGGCTTCGTCTACGCGGCTTCGACTATGGGCGTGACGGGGGCGCGTGACGTCGTGTCCAACGCGGCGCCCGAGTTGGTGAGCAGAGTCAAGGAGATATCCGACATACCTGTCGGCGTCGGTCTGGGAGTGCGATCGCGCGAGCAGGCCGCCCAAATCGGCGGCTACGCAGACGGCGTCATTGTCGGGTCCGCGCTGGTGTCGGCGCTGGGAGACGGAGGGTTGACTGCATTGCGTGCACTGACTGAAGAACTCGCCGCCGGTGTTCGTCAGAGGGCGGCCGCCTCGTGACGAAACTACTGGCCTATTTTCCGAGCCCGTCGCAGGGTGTATGGCACCTCGGGCCACTGCCCATCCGGGCCTACGCGCTGTTCATCATTGCCGGCATCGTGGTCGCATTGCTGATCGGTGACCGGCGCTGGGTAGCCCGCGGCGGCGAGCGCGGCGTGATCTACGACATCGCGCTGTGGGCCGTGCCGTTCGGGTTGATCGGTGGTCGGCTCTACCACCTGGCCACCGACTGGCGCACTTATTGGGGCCCCGGCGGCGCGGGACTCGGGGCGGCCGTGCGGATCTGGGACGGCGGGCTGGGCATCTGGGGCGCGGTGGCCCTCGGAGGCGTCGGCGCCTGGATCGGCTGCCGCCGGCGCGGGATTCCGCTTCCGGCCTTCGCCGACGCGCTGGCCCCGGGAATCATTCTGGCGCAGGCCATTGGTCGGCTCGGCAATTACTTCAACCAGGAACTCTATGGCCGCGAAACCACCCTGCCGTGGGGCCTGGAGGTCTTCTACCGCCGAGACCCCTCGGGATACATCGACCCGCATTCGCTGGACGGCATCTCGACGGGCCAGATCGCATTCGTGGTGCAGCCGACGTTCCTTTACGAATTGATCTGGAATGTGTTGGTTTTCATCGCGTTGATCTACGCCGACCGGCGCTTCAATCTGGGCCACGGCCGACTGTTCGCGTTGTATGTGGCGGGCTATTGCGTGGGGCGGTTCTGTGTTGAGCTGCTGCGCGACGACACCGCCACCCACATCGCCGGCATCCGGATCAACTCGTTCACATCGACTTTTGTGTTCATCGGGGCCGTCGTGTACCTGATGGCGGCGCCGAAGGGGCGCGAAGATCCCGCCAGCCTGCGCGGCAACGAGTACCTCGACGAGGGAGCGGCCGTCGCCGAGTCGGAGGATGAGCCCGCACCGGTGGCCGTCGCGACGACTGCTGCGGGCGCTGCGGCGGGGGCCGACGCGCCGCCAGGGTCGGGGGAGACGGTGGAGGCTGACGACAGCGCCGCCGCGGCCGCAGAAGAACCGGTGGCGGACTCGACGGAAGCGGCCGCCGGTGTGGAACCGAGTGAGGCCGGGACAGACGGGCTCGAGGTCGAAACGGAAGCCGAGCCCGAAACCGAGCCCGCAGCCGAGGGCTCCGAGTCGGACGAGCCGGTAGGCAAAGCTGAAGAGCTCGACGCGGAACCGGAAGAGGTCGAAGCGGAAGAGCCCGAAACGGAAGAGTCCGAAGCCGAAGAGTCCGAAGCCGAAGCCGAGGAATTGCAAGCGGAAGAGCCCGAAGCGGAAAAGCCCGAAGCCGAGGAGCCTGACGAACCGGAAGCGGAAGCCACCGAGGTCGAAGCCGACGAGCCGGAGGCCGAAGCCGACGCGGAAGCCGAAGAACCTGAAGCCGAAGAACCTGAAGCCGAAGAACCGGAAGCCGCAACGGAAGACGAGTCCGTCGACGAGGATTCGGACGACGAGCCTGTCGCCGAAACAGCCGAGGCAGCCGAACCTGAAACGGCAGACGTCGACTCGGCGGCGGCCACCGAACCCGAATCCGAAAAACCCGAGCCCGAAGAGCCCGCCGAAACGACCCCGGCTCAGCCGGAACCGCGTCGGCGATGGGGCTCGCGACTGCGGAACAGGTTGTCGGGCCGCTAACCGCCGCCGTGCCCCGACTTCGCACGGCGGGGCGCAACGGATCTGGCATCCTGAAAGGCGTGACCAACGCAAGGTCAGCGGGCTAAGTGATGCAGCCTCATCCGCCCGCGCAGACCCCGGGACAACCCCATCCGTGCGGCGCGCGGCGTCATCGCATCTTCGTCGCGGCCGGTACCGGCGTGGCGTTGGGCGGCGCGCTCGGCTACGTCGCCCTGGCCGACCCGCACAGCCCCAGTTCCGTCTACCCGGCGTGCCCGTTCAAGTTGCTCACAGGCTGGAACTGCCCGTTTTGCGGCGGCCTGCGGATGACGCACGACCTGTTGCACGGCGACCTGATCGCCGCCATCCACGACAACGTCTTCGCGCTCGTGGGAATCCCGCTGCTGATCGCGTGGATGCTGGTGCGCCGCGCCCGCGGCAAGGGGTGGCCGTCCAAAGTGGCGTTGCTGACGATCGTGCTCGCGACGATCGCCTGGACGGTGCTGCGTAACCTGCCCGCCTTCCCGTTGTTTCCCACCGTTCTTGGTGGGTAAGAGCACACTGCGCGGCGGCGATTATGTGCGCGCCGCGGGGTTCACACGCGACTATGCTGGGTCGGCGTGAGTAGACGCGGAAAGATCGTCTGCACCCTTGGCCCCGCGACCAGTTCGGATGAGTCGATCCTGGCCCTGGTTGGGGCCGGAATGGACGTCGCCCGGTTGAACTTCAGCCACGGCGACTACTCCGATCACAAAGCCGCCTACGAGCGTGTCAGGTCCGCGTCCGATGCCACGGGCCGAGCCGTCGGCGTGCTCGCTGACCTGCAGGGCCCCAAGATCAGACTGGGACGTTTCGCCACCGGCCCGACGTATTGGGCCGACGGTGAAACGGTGCGGATCACCGTGGCCGACTGCGAAGGTGACCACGACCGGGTGTCGACCACCTACAAGAAGTTGGCCGAGGACGCCACGGTCGGTGACCGAATTCTCGTCGACGACGGCAAGGTCGGCCTGCTCATCGACGGTATCGAGGGCGACGACGTCATCTGCACGGTCGTCGAGGGCGGGCCGGTCAGCAACAACAAGGGCATCTCGCTTCCCGGGATGAACGTGTCCGCACCGGCCCTGTCGGACAAGGACGTGGAGGACCTCACCTTCGCGCTGGAACTCGGGGTGGACCTGGTTGCGCTGTCCTTCGTGCGTTCGCCATCCGACGTCGAGTTGGTGCACGAGGTGATGGACCGCGTCGGCCGGCGGGTGCCGGTGATCGCCAAGCTGGAGAAGCCGGAGGCGGTCGACAATCTGGAAGCCATCGTGCTGGCCTTCGACGCGATCATGGTGGCCCGTGGCGACCTTGGCGTCGAACTGCCCCTGGAAGAAGTTCCGCTGGTGCAGAAGCGGGCCATCCAGATGGCCCGGGAGAACGCGAAACCTGTGATCGTGGCGACCCAGATGCTTGATTCGATGATCGAGAGCTCACGGCCGACCCGGGCCGAGGCTTCGGATGTCGCCAACGCGGTCCTTGACGGCGCCGACGCGGTGATGCTGTCCGGGGAAACCTCGGTGGGGAAGTACCCGCTGGCGGCCGTTCGGACGATGGCGCGCATCATCTGCGCGGTCGAGGACAATTCCACGGCCGCGCCGCCGCTGACACACGTGCCGCGCACCAAACGCGGGGTGATCTCCTATGCCGCCCGCGACATCGGCGAGCGGCTCGACGCCAAGGCACTGGTCGCGTTCACTCAGTCCGGCGACACGGTCAAGCGCCTCGCACGCCTGCATACCCCGCTGCCGCTGCTTGCCTTCACGGCGTGGCCCGAGGTGCGTAGCCAGCTCGCCATGACCTGGGGCACCGAAACGTTCATCGTCCCGATGATGACCTCGACCGACGGCATGATCCGCCAGGTCGACAAGTCGCTGTTGGAGCTCGGGCGCTACAAGCGCGGCGACCTGGTGGTCATCGTCGCCGGCGCGCCACCTGGCACAGTAGGGTCAACCAACCTCATCCACGTGCACCGGATCGGGGAGGACGACGTCTAGGTAGAGGAGATCGTGTGGCGGCCGGCTGTGAGTCTCGAGACCCAGAAGAAGCCGCGGCACAGGCCCATTCGGATTTCGCGGAGCTGCTGGCGACACTCGACCTCCACCGTGTCGAAGACGACCTGTTCATCGGTTCGCACCCGAGCAAGAACCCGATGCGAACCTTCGGTGGCCAGCTGATGTCGCAGTCGTTCGTCGCGAGCAGTCGCAGCCTGATTCGCGACGACCTGCCGCCGAGCGCGCTGTCGGTGCATTTCATCAATGGGGGAGACACCGCCAAGGACATCGAGTTTCGCGTCACCCGGCTGCGCGACGAGCGCCGCTTCGCCAATCGGCGCGTCGATGCGATGCAAGACGGCACGCTGCTGTGCTCGGCGATGATCTCCTACATGGCCGGCGGCCGCGGCCTGGAGCACGGCATCGAGCCGCCACAGGTGGCCGAGCCGCACACGCAGCCCACGATCGGCGAACTGCTGCGCGGCTACGAGCAGACCGTTCCGCACTTCGTCAATGCATTGCAGCCCATCGAATGGCGTTACACCAACGACCCGGCATGGGTGATGCGCACCAAGGGCGACCGCCTCGCGCACAATCGGGTCTGGGTCAAGGCCCTGGGCGACCTTCCCGACGACCCCTTATTGCACACGGCAACAATGGTGTATTCGTCGGACACCACGGTATTGGACTCGGTTATCACCACGCACGGTCTTTCGTGGGGATTCGACCGCATATTCGCCGCGTCGGCCAATCATTCCATTTGGTTTCACCGGCAGGTCAACTTCAACGACTGGGTGTTGTACTCCACATCGTCGCCGGTAGCAGCCGATTCGCGCGGGCTGGGCACGGGATATTTCTTCGATCGGTCCGGGCAACCGCTGGCCACGGTCGTGCAAGAAGGCGTGCTCAAATACTTCCCTTCTTCGGGCCGCTAAAACGTGACCGAATAGGTGCGGAATCTCTCGTGCGAATTCGGCCCCGAAACGGTCGTGTTCGGGCGTAGCGTTGACGTGGTCGGGAAGCGGTGCACAGGCGGCGATCAAGCCGCCGGCTGATATCAGCGCATCGGGAGGTGATTGTGAACGGCCCGGTAGTGGACGTCACGGCAGCGAGAACGCGCGCGCGCGAACGCGTTGTCCTGTCGGTCGATTCACTCGCGGCCCGCCTGATCGGTGCTTTGGCGCTGCTCTGCGCCACCTGCTGGTTCATCGGGATACTCGCTCACCACCACCGCCATCCGAGCTGGGACTACACCGACCGGTTGGCCTGGTCGCTGACCGTTCTGGTGGCGGTGGCCTGGATGGCTCGCGGCATCTTCCTGGGGCGGCCCGTGACGACGATGCATGCCATCGCTGCCGCCTTATTCGTGGTGGTCGGGCTTGGCCTGCATGTGTTGTCCTTCGATCTGTTCGGCGACGTGGTGATCGCAAGCTCGGGCATCGTGTTGATGTGGCCGACGACCTCCCATCCCCGGCCCGATGACCTGCCCCGGCTGTGGAACTTGATCAATGCGACCAGCGGCGACGTGCTTGCCCCGTTCACCATGCAGACCGGCAAGAGCTACCACTTCACCGCCGACGGCACCGCGGCGCTGGCCTACCGCACGCGGATGGGTATCGCCGTGGTCGGCGGTGACCCGGTGGGTGATGAGGCGCACTTCCCGGAACTGATCGCCGATTTCGCCGCCACCTGCCACGCCCACGGGTGGCGCATCGCCGTGGTCGGCTGCAGCGAGCGGCGGCTGAGCCTGTGGAACGATTCGTCGCTACTAGGACAATCGTTGCGGCCCATACCGATTGGCCGGGATGTCGTGGTCGACGTGTCCGGCTTCGATATGGTGGGCCGCAGATTCCGCAACCTGCGTCAAGCGGTGCAACGCACCCACAACTGCGGCGTGACAACCGAAATCGTGGCGGAGCAGGAACTCGACGACAAGCTGCTGGCCGAGCTCACCGAGGTGGTGCGGGAGTCATCCAAGGGGGCCCACGCCGACCGCGGATTCCACATGAACCTCGACGGCGTACTGGAAGGCCGATTCCCCGGGATTCAGCTGATCATCGCCAGGGACAAAGCGGGCACCGTGCAGGCGTTTCACCGGTACGCCACGGCCGGCGGGGGCAGCGACATCACCCTCGACGTGCCGTGGCGCCGGCGCAGTGCCCCGAACGGCCTTGACGAGCGGCTCAGCGTCGACATGATCATGGCGGGCAAAGAGACTGGGGCGCAGCGGGTATCGCTTGCCTTCGCCGCGTTCCCCGAGATCTTCGACGACAAGCAGCGTGGACGGACCCAACGCGTCTTCTATCGGTTGAGTCACGTTCTCGACCCGCTGATCGCCCTCGAATCGTTGTATCGGTATTTACGCAAATGGCATGCCCTTGACGCCCGGCGCTACGCGCTGATCTCCATGACGCAGATCGTTCCGCTACTGTTCGTGTTGTTGTCGCTGGAATTCACGCCGCGGCGGCGACACATCTGAGTGTGCCTGCGTCTCCTTGACGGTTAGTTGCCGACAGCCCAGCCCCTCGGGCAGGTGGTGGGTCGCCACTACCACGGTCCGCTGCGCGGTGAACAACCCCGTTTCCGGGGTCAACAGATCTCGCAGAATCTGCTCCGCGTCGGTGACGTCGAGATGTTCGGTGGGTTCGTCGAGCAGCACGATGCCCGCGGGCGAGATCACCGCCCGGGCGAGCAATAGCCGTCTGCGCTGGCCGGCCGAAAGAGCTTGCGCCCCACCGGTCAGCACCGTGGATAATCCGTCGGGTAGACCGGCGATCCACGTCTGCAGGCCGACCGCTTCCAGCGCTGCGGTCAGTTTCTCGTCCGGGCAGTCTCCGCGCGCGACCAACAGGTTGTCGCGGACCGTGGTGGCAAAGATATGGGCGTCCTCAGCGAAAAAGCCGATCGCGCTGCGCAAATCGGCTTCGTCGAGCCCGCTCACATCCACATCGTCCAGCGTCACCTGCCCGTCCAGTGGCGGCAGCAGGCCGGCGAGTGTCATCAGCAGGGTCGTCTTCCCGGATCCGCTGGCGCCGGTGACGCACAGTCGCGCGCCCGGCGCCAGGTCCACCTTGATGCGGGTGGAGCGTGCCGCATCGTCGTGACCCGAACGCACGTCGGCGGACAATTTCGCGCAAGCCGAAGTCGGTCCCGAGCCGACGTGCAGCGGAGTGGACGCTCTCGCCGTCGTGGTCTCAGACCCGGGAGCGGTCAGTTCGAGCAGTCGACGCGCGGCGATCCGCGACCGTGTCAATTGAACGGCGGCGGCCGGCAAGGGCGTCATCGCCTCGAAGGCGGACAGCGGCAGCAGCATCAGCACGGCCAGCGTGGTGGGGGCGACCGCGTGCGCCAACCCGATCCCGGACACGACCGCGCCCAGCACGCTGGCCCCAATCGCCGCGGTGGGCATCGCTTCGGCGATGGCGGCCGGTTTGGCGGCGGCGTCCAGCGAATCGCCCCAAGTGCGTTGACGGTGTTGCGATTCGGCGATGACATCGGGAAGCAGGCCGGCCACCCGGAGCTCGGGCGCGTGTTCGAGGGCGATCATGGCCGACGTGTCGCGCTCGGAATGATGCTGCCGGGCGACGTCTTCCTGCGTGGCTGCGGCCCGACCTGCCAGCCGGGGAGCGACAAACCCGGCGGTCAGCAGGGAGATGGCCAGCACGACGGCCGCCGACGGTGAGATGGCACCGACGACCGCCGTCGCCGCCAGCGCCAGCACCACTGCGACGCCGATCGGCACCAGGGCGCGCACCAGGACGTTGGCGAGCTCGTCGACGTCAGCACCCACCCGCGCCACCAGTTCACCGCTGTGCAGCCGGATGGAGGCCTCGGCCGGTCCGCGCGCCAGGCGTTGGTAGATCTGTACGCGCGCGGTGCCGGCCGCGCGCAAGGCCGTGTCATGGGTGGCCAGTCGCTCGCAGTAGTGCAGCACGCCCCGCGAGATCGCGAACATGCGGACCGCGACCGCCGCCACCGACAGGTCCAGCACGGGCGGCATCTGCCATGCCCGCGTGATCAGCCATGCCGAAACGCCGGCCAGGGCCAGCGCACTGGTTAGCGAAAGGACCCCGAGCGTGACAGCCGCCAGGACGCGGGGCAGCCGCGGGCGCAGCAGGTCGGCGGCGGCCAACGGTAACCTAGCGCGCCGACCCGCAGCGCCCGGCTTCGCCGCGCTTGCGATCGCCGCGGGCGCGGCGCGGCGACGCGACGCGGAATCACGCTGGGGCATAACGCACTCCCCGCTCGGCGACGACTTCGATCACCCGGTCGCCGATGGCCAGGACGGGCGCGCGGTGGCCGACGACGATCACGGTCGCACCCGCCCGCGCCCGCTCGACGATGGCCCGCAAGGCGCGTTCCTCGGTGGCGGCGTCCAGGTGTGCGGTCGGCTCGTCGAGCAACAGCACGGCGGCCGTCGAGCCGAGCGCCCGGGCCAGACCCAGCCGTTGTCGCTGTCCCAGCGACAACCCGACACCGCCGCGTCCGAGCGCGGTGCCGCCCGCTTCTGGCAGCTCGGCCAACACCGTGTCGAACCCGGAGTCGGCACAAGCCTTTTCGACGTCGTCGAGGTTCCCTAGCAGCATGAGGTTCTCGTCGACGGTGCCCGGCACGAGCACCGGGCGTTGCGGAAGCCAGGACAGCTGCGCCCACCATGCGGCCGGCTCGAGGTCGGCGACGGCGACGCCGTCCACGATGACCCGACCCGATGATGGCACGCTGATGCCGGCGATCGCCTGCAGGGTGGTGCTCTTGCCGGCGCCGTTACGTCCGGTCAGCACCGTCACCGAGCCGGGTTCGATGATCGCGTTCAGATCGCGTGGCGCCGGGCCGTCGCGGCCGTCCACGGTCAGACGATCGAGGCT
>NZ_LZMB01000005.1 GCF_001673555.1 Mycobacterium sp. 1165178.9
CACTCGTAGCGTTCGGTCAGCTTGCCGAAGGGATAGTCGTCGAGGCCGGTGATCATCGGACCGAGGAACTCACGCAGGCTCTGGCGCGGTTCGGGGTCGAAGTTGATGAAGACGAAGCCGTTCCACACCTCGCAGTGCACCGGACGCAACCCGTACTGCGCGAGATCGAGGTCGAAGAACTCCGACTCCTGCTGGACGAATTTCAAGGCGCCCTGCAGGTCGTAGCGCCAGCCGTGATATTTGCAGGTGAATTGCCGGCACGTGCCGCGGGTCTCCTCGCCGGGAAAGTCGTTCCACACCAGTTTGTTTCCGCGGTGACGGCACACGTTGTAAAAGGCGCGGATGCGCTGGTCCTTGCCTTTGACCAGGATCACCGAGACGCCGACGACCTCGATCTCCTTGGTGAGGTAGCTGCCGACGCGCGGGAACTCTTCCATCCGTGCGACGTTCAGCCACGCGCGTCTGAAGATCGCTTCGCGCTCGAGTTCGTAGAACTCCCGAGACGTCGAGTCCTTGAAAGACACCGGCCCGGTTCCCAATTCGGGATAGTGCTCGGTCCAGGAGCCCTCCGGGGGCCTGCCTGCTCTGGTCATCGAATCCTCACTATCACATCACCGCTCCACCGTTGACGCCCAGAACCTGGCCGGTGATGTACCGTGCCTCCTCCGAACATAAAAACCCCACGGCCGCGGCGATGTCGGCCCCGGTGCCCAGGTAGCCCAACGGGATATTGCCGGCGATCTCCTCATTGGACGGCAGGTATCCGGCGGCCTGGCCCCGGTGCTGCATCGGAGTCTCGATGCCCGAGGGCGGAATGTTGTTCACCGTGATTCCGTGCGGCGCGTACTCGCGGGCCAGCGACTTGGTCAACGTGATCACCGCCCCCTTGGACGCCGCGTAATGGGCGGCGAACGGGGAACCGCGTTGGGCGCTCGACGACGAGATCATCACGATCCTGCCCCAGCGCGCCTCCACCATGTCCGGCAGCGCGACCTGGCAGCAGTGAAAGGTGCCGGTGAGATTGACATCGATGATCCGCGACCAGGTTTCGGCGCTGATCTCCAGGAACGGCGAGAAGTCGAACATGCCGGCACTGGTCACCAGGACCGTCACCGGGCCCAGCTCGCTGCGCACCTTCGCGAACGCCTGCTCCACGGCGGACCGGTCGGTCACGTCGGCACCCACCCCGAGCGCGGTCACACCGTCCGCGCGCAGGTCATCGGTGACGCGTTGTGCGGCATGCTCATTGACATCGAGGACCGCGACCTTGAGTCCGCGCCGGCCCAGTTCATGACAGGTCGCCTCGCCCATACCCGAGGCGCCGCCGGTCACCACCGCCACCCTGGTCATCGACCCCGCTCCACCATCGACCGCCTTCTCGCTCACTCGTAGACCACCCGCACCGTGGGACTCGTGGGCAGGGCCTGACACGTCAGCACCCAACCCTCCTCGACCTCATCCGGATCGAGCGCGTCGTTGTTGATCATCCTGGCGCTCCCCCGCGTCAGGCGGGCCATACACGTTCCGCACGAACCGATCTCACACGAGGACGGGGTTCGCAGACCGGCCATCCGGGCAGTCTGCAGCAGCGTGTTGCCCGGATCGTACGACGCGGTTGTCGTAACCCCGTCCAGCACGATGGTGACCTCGTCGGTGATCACTTCCGTTGCGGGTGGCGACGCAGCGGCAATGTCGTTCACGTCGAAATGCTCCACGTGCAGACGGTCGGCCGGCAGGCCCGCAGCGGACAGGGCGGTTCGCACGGTCTCCATGAATTCGTTCGGCCCGCAGATGTACACGTCGGCGTCGCCGGCGTCCCGGACGAACGCCTCGATATCCGCCGGGGTGACGAAACCCCTGTTGTCGTCGAGATGATGGTGCAGCACGAAGCGACCGGCATGCCGCGTGCTGAGCGACGCCAACGCCTCGTCGAAGATCACCGCGTCACGGCTTCGGTTGGCATAGAACAGTCGGGTGGCGCGCTCGCCGGACATCAGCGCCGTACGCAAAAGCGAAAACACCGGCGTAATGCCGCTTCCCCCGGCGAATGCGATCAGCTCTCGGTCGCTGTCGTGCAAGACGAAGCGGCCCTGCGGCGGCAGGGCGGGCAGCTGATCGCCGGGCGCGGCCGTGTCGTTGAGCCAGTTCGATACCACACCGTCGCGGTCGCGTTTGACGGTGATCTGCAGATCCTCGCCCAGAGCGGGTGACGACGACATCGAGTAACACCGTCGATGCTCGCGGCCACCGACGGTCACCAGCAGCGTCAGAAACTGTCCGGCTTGGTAGCCGAACCGCTCCGCGCTGCTCTGCGGCACGTCGAGAACGATCGACACGGCATCGCGGGTTTCGGCGACCACGCGCTTGATCCGCAGCGGCACAAAGCCGTCCGGCAAGGCAGCGACATCGACACCGCCCAAACCGGCGTCGGTCGCCGCCGCCGGGCCGGCGTCCGCAGCCGCGCGAAATTCACCCATCCCGGCCACAGTATCAACTACTTGCGATTAGTCTCAAGTACTAGATACTCGCGGCGCCCGTCGAGGGTCGCGCTCGCGTCGGCCGGGGCGGGGTCAGCCGTCGACGTGGTCGTTGAACAGTTCATGTCCGGTGCCCTTTTCGACGACGCGGCCCAGCAATTCGCGCAGGGTCCGCTGCTCTTGCTCGTTCAACACACCGAACACCTCCTGGTGCGCGGCGATCGCGTCGTTGACCACCGTTTCGGCGACCGTGCGGCCCTCCCCGGTCAGGTAGGCGCGCAGGATGCGCGCGTGCTGGGGGTCCTGTTTTCTTTCCACCAAGCCGCGACGTTGCAGGGCGGTGAGTGCCAGCTGCACGCCTTGCGGGCTGATCAGCAGGCGCCGCGCCAATTCGGCTCCGGACAGGCCTGGTTCGTTGGCCAGTTGGCGCAGGACACCGATCTGGGCGGTGCTCACCCCGTGTTCGCGCATCGCCTCGTTGATGGAGGTCAGCGAATAATAGAAGGCCTGCTTCAGCAGCCACAGGATGTTGTCGGTGAGTTCCATTCCCGCCTCCGTTACGCCGCGAAGTTTTTGTAGATCTGCCCGCTTTTCATGACGAAGCGGACGTCGAGCGTGGCGGCGATGTCGTCGAAAGGGTCTCCGGGAACGGCGATGATGTCGGCCAGATAGCCCGGCGCCAGCCTGCCCAACTCGTCATTCGCCTCGATCAGCTCGGCGGCCACCACCGTGGCCGCCCGGATCGCTTGCGCGGGAGTCATGCCCCGCTCGACCAGCGCGCCGAGCTCCTCGGCATTTTGGCCGTGCGGGATAGCCGGCGCATCGGTACCGCATGCGATGCGCACGCCGGCGTCGATCGCCTTAGGCAGCATCGACTTTGCGCGCGGGAACACCTCGAGCGCTTTCTTGCGCAGCTCCGGTGCAATGCGGTCGATGGCCATGGCGTCGGTCAGATACGTGGTCGACACCAGGAACGTGCCGTGGTCGACCATCATCTGAATGGTCTCGTCGCTGGCCAGGAAGCCATGTTCGATGCAGTCGATCCCGGCGCGAATGCACGCTTGTATGGCGCTGTCCCCAACGGCGTGCGCGGCGACGCGAACTCCGGCCCGGTGGGCCTCGTCGGCGATCGCGGCGAACTCGGCGTCGGAGTACTGCTGGGCTCCCGGTGCGGTGCTGTGTGACATCACCCCACCCGAAGCGGAGACCTTGATCAGCTTGGCGCCGTGCCGAATCTGATAACGCACGCAAGCGATCACGTCGGGAACACCGTTGGCGATGCCTTCGGCCACCGAGAGCGGCATGATCCCGGGAGCCAGCCGCTGGAACACCGTTGGGTCCAAATGCCCGCCGTACGGTGTGACGGCATGGCCGGCGGGATAAATGCGCGGCCCGACGTGCCAGCCCTGGTCGATGGCGCGCTGCAGCGCGACGTCGAGCAGATATCCCCCGGTCTTGACCATCAGGCCGAGATTGCGCACCGTGGTGAACCCGGCCTCCAGGGTGGTGCGTGCGTTGACCGCGCCACGCAGCGTGCGATACGCGGGATCGTCCTGCACGCCATGCATGGGCGCCGGCAGGCCCTGCGGGCCGCCGGGGCCGCCGATGAGCAGGTTGAGTTCCATGTCCATCAGGCCCGGAAGCAGGGTCACGTCGCCGAGGTCGATAACTGTCGCCGAATCCGCAAGCGGCTCTTGAGGATTGAGCGCGGTGATGCGTTCGCCGTCGATGACGACTTCCGCCGGCGTATGAATCTGGCCGGTCACAACATCGCCCCATCGCGCCGCGCGCAGCACGGTGGTCATGGAACCGGCTCGGACACGCAGTCCAGCGTCGACGCACCCGAATCAGGGACGCGGGGCTGTTTCCAGCATTCCACCGGGAACGACACCATGATCATGGAATAAAGCAGGTGCATCAGATTCTGTACATCGTCGGGCAAATCGTCGAGAGAAAACTTGTCGCAGAACGTCAGAGCCTCTTCGGCCCGCGCGGTGATCGCGTCGTAAAATGCCTTCATCTCCGTCATCGTGCTGGCCAGCCTCTTGGCGTAGCGTTCGGGTTCGCTGGGCAGGCACCAGTCGGAAAACCGTTCGAGGTCCGCGAACTCCGGGGGCAGCATCGCCATCGTGCTCACACTCCCGCCGTGGAGGTCCGGCGATAGTCATCGATCCAGGCCGCGGTCACCTTGTGCAGGTGACGGATCAGGACCTCCTGGTCGCAAAGTAAGAACTCGTCGATCACTTGGGATTGCAACATCGTCTGCGTCGCCTCGAGGGTATTGGCGTCCTGCAACCCGTATTCCTTGAACGACACCGCCGCCAGTTCCTGGGCCACCCGTTCGCGCGGCGTGCGCGGCGCCGGGAAGTACAGCGTGCCCTCGAAAAGGTGGCTGTTGTAGGACGTCGGCCAGTAGTGGTAAGTCAAATACCAACCCTGGCCCCAGAACAGGATCACGAAGTTGGGGAACAGCTGGAACGAATCCAGGCCCCACGGATCACATTTCGCGGGGTTGAGCCCGGCGGGCATCGGCCCCAGATCCGGCTTGTCCCAGGGGCCGAACAGCCCGCTTTGACAGATGTCCTCCATCGGCTTGCGCATCTCGTCGGCCATTTCCCAGGCCCGTACCCCGGAGGTGCTGACCAGCCGGTGCGGCCCGTCCAGCCGGTAGTGCGGGGCTTCAAAACCCGCCTCGGCGGCCGCCTTTGAATACGCGGTCGGCGACTGGTTCGCATGCAACACGGGCGCGTGGTAGAACTCCTGAAACGCGTCCATGTAGAGCTTCCAGTTCGCCTTGACTTCCGAGCGGTAGTACCAGCGCGACGTCATCTTGTCGAAGGGGTAACCCTCCAGCCCGGTGATCATGGGCCCCAGGAACTCTCGCAACGACTGCTCGGGCTTCTTGGCGAAGTTGACGAAGACGAAGCCTTCCCACACGTCACAGTGCACCGGCACCAGGCCATAGCGACCCTTGTCGAGGTCGAAGAACTCCTCCTCCTGCTGTACAAAGGTGAGGTTGCCGTCCAGGTCGTAGCGCCAAGCGTGGTATTTGCAGGTGAACTGCCGGCACACGCCGCGCGTTTCTTCCTGCGGCATGTCGTTCCACACCAGCTTGTTGCCGCGGTGTCGGCACACATTGTGGTAAGCCTTGATATCGCCAGATGTCGTACGCACCAATATGATTGACGTGTTGACGACCTTCAATTCCCGGGTGAGATAACTACCCTTGCGCGGAAGCTGTTCAACACGACCGACATTGAGCCAGGCCCGCTTGAAGATGGCCTCGCGTTCCAGCTCATAGATCTCGGGGCTGATGGAGTCCTGGTAAGACACCGGATCGGTGCCCAATTCGGGGTAATGCTCGGTCCAGCTGCCCTCCGGCGGTTTGGGGAATCGAGCCATGATCGCTCCTTAAGCAGTCCACTCTCACCGAACCTTCGGCGCCCAGCCCTCGCCGCAGTACTGTCTGCGCGGAACAACCGCCTGCGCACCGGTTTCACCGATCCCCGAGAGCTCCGTCACGGCCGACGGTATATCCTCGACCCCATCAATAGCAAGTAGTTGATATTGGCCTCGGGAGGCAGGCATGGACCACATCCTCGAAGTGCGAAGCGCCAGAAGCGATCGGGCGCGGCCACAGGCCGGCGTCGTGCAGGTCATCTCACCACACACCGAGGAACCCATCGCCGCGGTCGACGCCGCGGGGCCCGACGACGTCGACGCCGCGCTCGCCGCCGCCCGGGGAGCCCTGACCTCGGCCCCCTGGGGCCGCAGCCAGCCGTCAGAACGGATCGCCGCCGTGCGGCGGCTGGCCGACATCTACGACCGGCGCCGCCCCGAGATGGCCAACATCATCAGCGCCGAGATCGGGGCACCGATCAGCTTCGCGCAGCGCGCCCAGGTCGGCCTGCCCGCATTCATGATCCGCGCGTTCTGCGACCTGGCCGAGCGCCATCCATGGCAGGAAAGCAGGCCCGGGTTCTTCGGCACTGACGTGCTGGTCCGCAAAGAGTCCGTCGGCGTCGTCGCGGCGATCGTGCCCTGGAACATGCCCCAATTCCTCATCGTCACCAAACTGGTGCCGGCACTGTTGGCCGGCTGCACCGTCGTGCTCAAGCCCGCACCCGAAAGCCCCTTGGATGCGCTGCTTTTAAGCGAGATCCTCGAGGAGGCCGGCCTGCCACCGGGCGTGGTCAGTGTCCTACCCGGCGACGCCGCGCTCGGCGCCTACCTCGTTGCCCACCGTGGAGTGGACAAGGTGTCTTTCACCGGCTCCACCACGGCAGGCCGCGCCGTCGCCGCGGCCTGCGCGACCAACCTCACCAAGGTCAGCCTCGAACTCGGCGGCAAGTCGGCGGCCCTGGTTCTCGACGACGCGGCGCCGGACAAGGTCGCCGCCGGGGTGCGATCGGCCAGCCTGTCCAACAGCGGTCAGATCTGCAATGCGCTGACACGGGTGCTGGTCCCTCAAGCCCGTCACGACGAATACGTCGATGCGCTCGCCGCCGAGATGAGCGGCCTTCGCGTCGGCGACCCCAGCGACCCCGAGACTCAGCTCGGTCCCCTGGTCTCTCGTCGCCAACAACAGCGCGTGCGCGACTACATCAACCTCGGCCGGCAGGAGGGGGCGCAGTTGATCGTCGGTGGCGACGACATGCCCGGCGGACTCGACCGCGGCTGGTATGTGCAGCCGACCCTGTTCGCGGCCGCCGATAACGCGATGCGCATCGCACGCGAGGAGATTTTCGGTCCCGTCATCACGGTCATCCCCTACCGCGACGAGGACCAGGCAGTCCAGATCGCCAACGATTCCGACTACGGGTTGGCCGGCTCGGTCTGGGGCAACGACACCGACCGGGCCCTGGCACTCGCGACGCGGATCCACACCGGCACCGTCGGGATCAACCAGGGCTACACCATGGACCCGTTCGCGCCCTTCGGCGGCGTCAAAGCCAGCGGTTACGGCCGAGAGCTCGGACCCGAAGGGCTAGACGGTTACCTCGACACCAAATCGATCGCGGTCGCGCCGGGCGGCTAGGTAACTAGCTGGTCTCGCTCGCGACGTACACGGCGACATATCCGATGGGGATGCCGGTCCAGGTCGCGATGCACTCGCGTGCCGCCAGCTCCACGGCGGTCCGGCTGCTGGCGCGGGTGGCTTTGCCGATCTCGGGAACCCGGATCATCCATCCGCCCGCGTCGCGGGTGATTTCGATATCGAAGCACTGACCGACCATCGGACACTTCACGCGGGGTGCGACCCGCTGTCGGCGGGCACTGCGCAACGAATGGCGGCGCAGCAGAGTGGGCTGAACAGACATGGCTGCTTTCGGAGAGTCGCGGACGAACCGCGGGCAAGATTAATCCGCATCGAGGCGAAAACCTAATCGGCGATCTCAGCCGGATAACGGTTGAATTGTCGGTCGGTGCGGATGGCGCTTCGCCACGTTGCCGCGGGACTCGACGTTCTCGTTGCGCCGGACCCTCCGAGAATGGGCCGGCCGACGGTTGCGTGGCTCAATTACGCGCGGCCCGAAGCGGTTTCACACGCCAGGTCCGACGAGATCCAGGGCGCGATCGGCACGGTTGACGAGCCCGTCGATCGCGTCATTCGCACGCAACCGCGTCGGCGCCGCTGCAAGCGCCCGTTATAAAACGTTGTCCGAACCGGACGGCGAACCTGGCCGGCGCCGGTGGAGTTCGCCTGGCCGTGGTGGCCGTGTCTCGCGCCTGAGCACCGGACATGCGGATCCGCTACCTGCGCCACGGTGTGATGTGGACCACATCTCGGGATGGTATGTTGCGTGGGTCACAACAGAGGGGATTTCATGGTTGGCGTGGATCGCTCTAGGAAGGCCGTCATCGCACCTCGTCCCGGCGCGGCCGCCAGTTCACACCGTCTGCTCGTCGCCGTCCTGACTGTCACGGTGCTCATCTGCGCGATCGTGGGAGCAATCGCGGCCGCAGC
>NZ_LZMB01000006.1 GCF_001673555.1 Mycobacterium sp. 1165178.9
GCTGGACGCCACCATCACCTGGACCAGTGACGGCATCAAGCAGTCGGTGCAGGACGCGGTGCCGGTTCTGGGTCCCTTCGTCACCAACACCGTCACCACCCATCCCGCCGACGGCACCGTCGAGCTCAAGGGCATGTTGGACAACATCACGGCCAAGCCGGTCGTGTCGGGCAACGGGTTAGAGCTGCAGATCGTGCATTTCAACGCGCTCGGTTTCACCATGCCCAAGGAGTCCGTGCAGTCGACGCTCGACGAGTTCACCTCGAACCAGACGAAGAATTACCCGTTGGGTATCCACGCCGACAGCGTGCAGGTCACCGATACCGGTGTGACGAGCCACTTCTCGACGAGGAACGCCACCATTCCGAACGGCAACGACAACGACCCCTGCTTCGCGAACCTCTGACGGCCAGCGGCCTAGTTCGTCCGGCTCAACCGAGGCCGTCGAGCACGCCCCGCGTGCCCGACAGGCCCAGCCGGGTGGCGCCGGCGTCTAGCATCGCGAGCGCGTCGGTGGCGGTGCGGATGCCTCCGCTGGCCTTGACCCCGAGGCGGCCGCCGACCGCCCCGGCCATCAGGGCGACCGCGCGCACGGATGCGCCGCCGGCCGGGTGAAACCCGGTTGACGTCTTCACGAAGTCGGCACCGGCGGACTCGGCGGCGCTGCATACCTGTGTCAGCGTGGGCTCGTCCGCCAGCGCCAGCAGCGCCGCCGACTCCACGATCACCTTGAGCACGGTGCCGCCGATCGCGCTGCGCACGGCACGGACATCCGAGCGCACCGCGTCGATGTCGCCCGCCAGCGCCGCCCCCACATCGATGACCATGTCGATCTCGCAGGCACCGGACGCGACGGCCAGGGCCGCTTCGTGCGCCTTCACCGCCGGGAGGTGCTTGCCGGACGGAAAGCCCGCGACGCTGGCCACCCGCACGCCGGTGCCGGCCCGCACCGCGACCGGGACCATCGAGGGCGAGACGCACACCGCGTAGACGCCCAGTTCGGCCGCTTCGGCGACCAGGGCCGTCACGTCGGCGTCGGTTGCCTCCGGTTTGAGCAGCGTGTGGTCGACGAACGCCGCCAACTGCGCTCGGCCGGGTCGGGTTGCCATCAGAAGGATTCTTCCGGACCGCCGGGATTGCAGCCGGAGGCGACCATCTCGGTGTCGTCCACGACCGGACGCCACGGCTCCAGATTCCAGCTGATCTTGCCGGGCTGGGCAAGTTCGGCGAACTGCCAGTGACAGAGGAACTGCGCGCGCATGCCGGCGGTGTCGGCGTCCGGGGATAAGGCAAGCACCTCCGCCCAGCCCTCGTCGGCCAGCGCCGTGGTTGCGGGGATTCTCGAGGCGGTCCGGCCGGCCGGCGACGGGAAGACCCGCAGGCTGGGCCTGCCCTGCCACTGCGCCCACCGGGTGTGGTCGATGTAGGGCGGGGCGGGCGGATTCGCCGCGTCGCCGCCCGGGTCGGGCGCGGCGGGCGCGTGCGGTGCCGGACAGGCCAAGACGACGAGCACCGCGACCGGCGCCGTCAGCACGATCTTCATTCCGCTAGCGCGACTTACCTTGAATCTCAAGCAGTTTGGGCCGGACATCGACCAAATACACACCGGCGGCACAGGCCGCGATCGCCATACCCAGCACGCCGAAAACGAAACCCAAGATGGATGTCAGGGCGACAGCGCCCCCCAGGATCAGCAACCACACCGGCTTGGTCAGCTTCTCGGCGGCGGTATAGGCGTCGGGTCGTTGCAGCGCGGCATGCACGAACGCATAGATCGCCGTCACTAAAACGGCGATCTGCAAGATCAACATGACGGTTCCCACGAGGTGGTTCACGCCTTAAGGGTATGCGGGCAGCCGCCAAAACGTCGACTCCGAGTCACCCGAAGGTGACTCGGAGCCGAACGTCGTGTGACTGACTTGCTACTTCTGGGTGACCTTCTTGGCCGCGGCCTTCTTGGCAGGAGCCTTCTTGGCGGGGGCCTTCTTGGCCGGGGCCTTCTTGGCGACGGCCTTCTGAGCCTTCTTGGTGCTCGCTTCGGTCCTGCCCGGCAGCTCGATGCCAACCAGCTTGGCGGCGCGCTCGCCGACGGCGCGGGTCTGCGAAGCCACGGTGCCCAGAGCTTCCTGGGTCAGCTCGACGGCCTGGTCGACGTAGCCCTCGGCGCGAGCGGACGCGTCCTCGAACGCGGTCTGGTTGCGCAGCCGCTGCAGGGCCGCCTCGCCGCGCTCAACCAGCTCGGTGTACCGGGAGGTTGCCGCCTCCAGGTAACCCTCGGCCGCCTTGCGCAGCTCTTCGGTGGTGAACTTGTCGCGCAGCTCGGTGAACTGCTCGGGCAGGTCCTCCTGGAGCTTGGTCAGGCGGGCGCGACGCTCCTCGACCCGGGTGCGGGTCTCGGCGCGGGTCTCCTCGGCGCGCTCACGCAGGCCGGCGATCAGGTCGTTGACGGTGGCCAGGGCCAGGTCGGCCGCGCCCAGGGCTGCGAGCAGGGGGGCCCGCAAGTCTTCGATATTGGTGTTTTCCGCCATGGTCTTTCCTTTCATGATGTGTTTTCGGTATCGGTGTTATTCGGTGTTTCTAGCTATCTGGTCCAGAAATTAGGTGCAAACGTCTCCTTCGCAACTGGGGCCGCCAGTGCCGGGATGGTTCGTCCAGCGATCAGCTGGAACGGGGATGTCCTCTCCTTGGGTAACCCCGACGGCCCGTCGTCTATACATCACCAACTCGCGACCGCGACGTCACCAGCCCGCCTTCTTGCACAGACTCCCAGCTCAGATGGTTCCGACGCTGGGCGAAGCGGACTGTCACTCGCTGTCGGATTCGGTCGGACACTCCTCTTGGATCGATTCGTTTTGCTGCGTGAACGATGAATAGATGTCGAGCAGGATTTGCTTTTGCCGCTCGGTGATCGCAGTGTCAGTGACGATCGCGTCCCGTACCTGACTTTTGTCACTCGGTTCGAGAATCCCGGCGCGCACATAGAGAACCTCGGCGGAGACCCTAAGGGCCTTCGCGATCTGGTTCAAGACGTCGGCGGAGGGCTTACGCAACCCGCGCTCCACCTGGCTGAGATATGGGTTGCTGACCCCGGACTTTTCGGCGAGTTGACGCACCGACACCTGCGCGAGTTCACGCTGGCTACGGATGAAACTACCGATGTCAGAGGCCATGTCGGAGGCAGCGTTGGACACCTTGGCGGAGAGCTTCTCCTCCGGCGTCATGGCGTGCTCCTGGTCGGCTGGCTGGTCTTGACGCGCCTCAGACTACTACAAGTGCTTGCTATTGCAAGCACTTGTTAGCACTGCTAGAAATTCCGCTAGATCAGCAACTGAGCGACGGCGTAGATCACCAAACCCGCCAGCGAACCGACCACGGTTCCGTTGATCCGGATAAATTGCAGGTCACGGCCCACGTGTAGTTCAATGCGCCGGCTGGCCTCCTCGGCGTCCCAACGCTCGATCGTGTCGGTGATGATCGCTGTGATCTCCATCCCGTACTGCGACACCAGATGCTGGGCCGCCCGAACCAGCCAATTGTCGACCTTGTCACGCAGGTCGGCGTCGTCGCGCAGAGATTCCCCGATGCGGACCACGGTGTCGGTGATCCGGGTACGCAGCGCGCTGGACGGATCATCCACGCCCTCGAGCACCAGCCGTTTCAGTGTCTTCCACGCCGTCGCCGCGGCGTTGGCGATCTCGTCGCGCGCCATCAGCTGCTCCTTGATCGCGTCGGCGCGCGCGATGGTGTCCGGGTCGTGCTGCAGGTCCTCGGCGAAGTCGAACAGGAAGCGGGTGGCCGACCTGCGCAATTCGTGGTCCGGATTGCGGCGCACCTTGTCGGTGAAATCCATCAGTTCGCGATGGATGCGGTCGCCGACCAGATGGTCGACGAAGCGTGGCGACCAGGTCGGCGAGTCACGCTCGACCACCCTTTGAATGACCTCGCCGGCCTTCAGCGACCATTGAAAGGCGCGGTCGGCGAGCAACTGGATCAGCGCCTCCTGCCGGTGCTCGGCCAGCAGGGTGGCCAGCACTCGCCCGACCGGTGGACCCCACTGCGGTTCGGCGATCCGGCGCACGATCATCCGGTCGATCACCTGCTGGACGTCCTCGTCGCGCAGAAGTTCGACCAGCACCCGCAGCACCGTGGCCGTCTCGCTCGCCACCCGCTCGGCGTGCGCGGCCTCCGACAACCACTTGCCGAGCCTGCCGGACACCTGGGCGTCGCGCAGCTTTGTTTCGACGACCTCCGGCGATAAGAAGTTTTCCCGGACGAACGTGCCCAGGCCCTCGCCGAGCTGGTCTTTCTTACGTTTGATGATCGCGGTGTGCGGAATGGGAATGCCCAGCGGGTGCCTGAAGAGCGCGGTCACGGCGAACCAGTCGGCCAGGGCGCCCACCATGCCGGCTTCGGCGGCGGCGCCGACATACCCCACCCAGGCCCCCACGCCGACATGCGCCTGGGCCCACCGGCAGGCCAGGAACACAACGGTGGCACCGATCAGAAAGCTCAGTGCCACCATCTTCATCCGGCGCAGCGCCACCCGGCGCTGCGCGTCGGCTTCGGGATCGGCGCCGGCGAAGGATTCGGCGAAAGACGCTCGAAGGGGACCGGCCTCGGATGACGGCGCGGTCGGAACGGACCGCGCCATTGGCGGGCCCGACGCTTCGCCTCTCACCGAGGCTCGATGTGCCACCACTCCATCATCTATCTTTCCCGCCGATTAGTGTGACGACACTGTTCGCGACGTCTCACCCGCGCCCGGCCAGGGCACGAAACCGACCCCCTCACGCCGTAAGATCAGGGGCGTCTAGGGAATGGGAATTAGGCGACAGTGGCAGAGCACATCACAGCTGTGAGCGTCAAGATGGATGGGCGCAAGCGGCGCTGGCACCAGCACAAAGTGGATCGTCGTAATGAGTTGGTCGACGGCACGATCGACGCGATTCGCCGGCTGGGTGGCGCGCTGAGCATGGATGAGATCGCCGCCGAGATCGGGGTATCCAAGACGGTGCTGTACCGCTACTTCGTCGACAAGAACGACCTGACGACGGCCGTGATGATGCGGTTCACTCAAACCACCCTGATTCCCAATATGGCTGGGGCACTGACGTCTGGCCTCGACGGCTTCGACCTGACTCGCGAGGTCATTCGCGTGTACGTCGAGACCGTCGCGAACGAGCCCGAGCCGTACCGGTTCGTGATGTCCAACAGCTCGGCCAGCAAGAGCAAGGTCATCGCCGACTCCGAGCGCATCATCGCGCGCATGCTCGCGGTACTGATGCGCCGCCGCATGCAACACGCGGGGATGGACACCGGTGGGGTGGAACCGTGGGCGTATTTGATCGTGGGCGGCGTGCAGCTGGCCACTCACTCGTGGATGTCGTACCCGCGAATGAGTCGCGATGAGCTGATCGACTACCTGACGATGTTGAGCTGGAACGCCCTCAAGGGAATCGTCGAGGTCGGCGGATCGCTGGAGAAATTCCGCGGGGAACCCCATCCGTCGCCGATCGTTCCGCCCCGGGAGGGCGAGTTCGGACCCTAAGAAATGGGTTCAGCCCGCGCCGTGGACTTTGGGGATCGCACCCGTTGCGTGTGAGGCTACGCACGCGACTTGCAGGGCGACGCGAACCGTCGGAGGTACTAGCATGCAGGGGAACATCGGGGGATATAGCGGGGTCGTCGTTCGGCTGTCTACCCCTGTCCCCCGCATATAGGAAGGCTCGTATCGACATGTCTGTGCAGCTCACGCCGCATTTCGGAAACGTGCAAGCTCATTACGACTTGTCCGACGACTTCTTCCGGCTGTTTTTGGATCCCACCCAGACCTACAGCTGCGCGTACTTCGAGCGAGACGACATGACCCTCGAGGAGGCGCAGATCGCGAAGATCGATCTAGCGCTGGGAAAGCTCAAGCTCGAGCCCGGGATGACGCTGCTGGACATCGGTTGCGGGTGGGGCGGTGCGCTGAAGCGGGCCGTCGAGAAGTATGACGTCAACGTCATCGGAATTACGCTGAGCCGCAACCAGTTTGAGTACAGCAGGAACAAGCTGGCCGGACTGCCGAC
>NZ_LZMB01000007.1 GCF_001673555.1 Mycobacterium sp. 1165178.9
TCGATGACCAGAACGCCCCCGCGCCCTTGGGCCACCGCGGTAACCAGTGCGCCGATCAGTTTCAGCTCGTCTGCCCGTCCCCGAATCGGCGGGGTGACCAGGCGCTGGCCGCCGACGTCAAATACGCCGGTTGAAGGACCCATCGGGTGTCCTGTCTACGGTTTATTTAGCGGACTGCCGTTGCAATGGACGTCATTGTAGGCCGCGCACGGTCACCTAGCCGATTTGCTGTGGGTCAATCAGCGCCGCGCATGAGCTGCGCCAATTGGGCGCGCGAAGTGATGCCGAGCTTGGCGAATGCGTTGTGGACGTGGGTCTTCACGGTGTGGGGGGAGAGGTGCAGCTCGGTAGCGACGTCGCGGTTGGTCGCGCCCTGTGCGATGAGGTTGATGACCGTGAGTTCAGAGCCGGTGAGGCTGTCCCAACCCGTTTTTGCGCGCGGGTGGCTGACGATGCGCCGTTCCACGCCTAATAGGCGCAGCGCGCGGCCGACCCGGCGCGCATCGGCAATCGCCTCGCACTCGATGTAGGTGTCGAATGCCGCGTTCAGCTGGTCGAGCGCCTCAGCTTTGCGCTGTGCGCGACTCAGCTCGCCGCCAGCATCCTCGGCGGCGCCAGCATAAAGAAGCGGCCGGGAAGAGGAGTGGAGCAACTCGGTGGCAACCACCAATGCCTGGGCGTCACGCTCGAGGATGCCGCGGATGTGTTGGGCGACTGTGGAGAACAACGGAACGCCCGACGGCTCGCGTTCGAGCACTTCAATGGCGTCGAGGAGGCGCGCGCGCAAGCCTGCATCACCGGCGGCTGACGCGACCCGCGCGGTCAAGGTCAGCTGATCCAAGACGGTCGGCAAGAACGGCGTCACGAACAACGAGATCTCGGCGCCGAGCCAGTGCGACGCTTCATGGACGTCGTCGCGCTGCCACGCCGCCAGCCCTAACGCGCCCGCCGCGTCGCGACGTACGGAAGGTGAACCATTGTCGTGCGCATCGCGCGCCTCATTCATGGTCTCTACCAACAACGTTCGGTCGTCGGTGCGCGCCGCCACCTCAGCCAGGATGGCCATGCGCCTCGCGTCAACGTAGGTCGACCCCGGTCGCTCCGGCGTTGGCAGCCGCTCGAGGGTGGCGCGGGCAGCCGACAGCCGGCCCGCAGCCAGCTGAACTCCCCCGGCCGTCAGGCCCCAGATGTGAAGCGCCATGCCGTCGCGTTCCTTCTCGGACTTTTCTGTACGGCTCGCGACCAGCGCCGCGGCATCGTCCAACCGCCCGACCACACAAAGCAGGTTTGCCAGGTGGATTGCCGCGAGGTGATGAGCGGTCGTATCGCCCGCAACGGTCAGGGCTTGCAGTTCCTCAACGCGGTGGAGGGCGCGGCCCGCATACCCGTTCACACAGTCGAGGCAGGCGAGTGCAACTCCGGACAGGATCCTCGACTCGAGATCGCCGGTGGATGCGGCGACGGTCGCCGCCTCGTCGGCTGCCGCGCTGTCCTGTGCGTGCTGGCCATACATCGCCAGGTTGTACGCCAGCCATCCCCGATGTCGTGCCTGGGTGACGTCGCTGAGGTCGGGCAACTGAAGTGCGCGGCGGTTCTCTTCGATGTGACGCGTTGTCGGATCCGTCGTCAGTGTCGGGAGGCGGAGGCGAATCTCGGCCTCTTCTTCGGGCTCCAAGGCCGCGGACAGGGTGGTGCTGGCCAACCGTTGCGCCTCCTCGTAGCGGGTGGCCCGATTGAGCAGCACGATCGTTTCCGTCACCAGCGGCCCACGTCCTGGATCTTGGGGAGACAAAAGCTCCAACGCGCGCTTGCTCAAATCCGACGCAGCGCCGGGATCGCTGTTGGCCACCGACTGCGCGGCTTCGCGGAGTGCGGCGATCGCGGCCTGATCGCCCACCTCAGCGCTGCGGGCGAGCTGGGTTGCAACCTCCTCGGGCGCCGCACCCATGTCCAGCATGACGGTCGCCGATTGCCGCTCCATCGCTCGGCGCAGCGATTGGGGCAACGATTGCCGCGTCGCTTCGCGCAGCAGATCGTGACGAAACCTCATCTGATCGCGGTCTTCGATGAGGAAGTCGGCGCGGACTGCCTCGTCTACCGCCGATATCAGGGCGGCCGGTCGGCGTTCCAGCATCGCCGCGAGCAGCCGGGCCGAGAATCGGTCAGGCAGCACAGCGGCGACTCGTACGACTTGGCTCGCGGCGTGCGAGAGCTGGTCGAGTCGTTGCTGCATAGTGTCGCTGAGTCGCCGCGGCAACGTTTCTCCGGTGGCGACCGCGCGCCCGCCGCTGACGTCGAGCCGGCCCTCCTCGTCCAATCCTCGAAGCAGCTCCGTCAGCAGGAACGGGTTGCCGTGCGCCTTGTCGGCCAGAGTCAGGAGCGACGCATCCGCGTTGGCTCGCACGGCGTCCTGCACTATGTCCGCGACGGCGCTCGGTGCCATCGCCGACAACCGCAGAAACCTGGCATCCTCACGTTCCAGCGCGGTCAGCGTCTCGCGAACGGCCGGCCCGCCGGCGCCGGTTCGTGCGGTGAGCACCCACAGCACCGGGGCATCGGGCCTCGTCGCGGCCAGCGACCGCAGCGCCAGCAGGGTGGCGTTGTCGGCCCAGTGGATGTCCTCGAGGAGGATCACCAAGGGTATTCGGGACGCGGCCGCATGAATGGCGGCTTGTAGATCGCGCACCACCCAGTAGCGGAGATCGGCCGATGTGCCCAAGCGGCGCAAAGCCTCCGCATCACCGACGGGGGGATCCGCGCGCAGGGTCGCCATGAACAGCGAGAAAAATGGCACCGTCTGCTGGTACTCGAAGGCCTCGCCGAATAGTGCCCGCACACCGGCCTTCTCGGCGAGCGCCAAGACCTCGGTGAGCAAACGACTCTTGCCGATGCCGGGCGGACCCTCGATGACCAATACGCCGCCCCGCCCCTGAGCGAGCGCCGCGATCTGCGTGCCGATCACCTTCAGCTCGCCTGCACGCCCGCGAATCGGCGGTGTGCGTGCCTTCCCCGACGCCCTCGCGGTGTTCACGCGAACCGCCGCCCACCAACGTGAAGTAGGCGGGGGAAAGACTTCCGAGTTATGTAATCCATAGTTCTCGCCACCGCTAGCGTCGGCAGTCAGTGTAGGCGAGCTTCTCCGCCCCATTTGGTGAACCGTCATTCGGCTGCATCAGTGCGTCCTCGCCGGGAGGCCCGGGGTGCTTCATCCCCTGACGCTCGAAACACTCGTCGAATCGCCCGGGTGAATCAGCTCGCCGGGTGATGACCACTCATCCCACATCGGTTAATGCTCGCTCAACAGATAGACAGCGAGCGGACGGTACGTGGAGCCGGGCATGTTTTCAGATCTGCGTTCGGGGCCGCTCAAGCGAGCAACGCGTCGCGATGGCGGTGGACGGCCTGGCTGCGCTGATCACCGCGGAAAGCCATCGAGACAAATTGGAGAAACCAGATGAAGCCTCGCCAATCTCAACGATCGCCTGCTGAATACGGCGGCGGCGCCGCGCGATCACCATGGCTGCCACACCGAATGCGTGATGCCGCCGCCTTGGCACGGCGTTGGACGCATAGGAAGGGAGAAGGCGCGATGGACGCCGTCCCGGCGATTGAGGATCAACTTCGCGCCCTGCAGCCCATCTGCAGTGCCCAGCGGGTGTCGACCCGCATTACATGCGGTGCACCGGCGGTGGCGGTCGCCGAAATACACGCCATTGACGGATGCGACCAGATGGGGCTGAGCCCAGACGGCGACCTCGTCGAGACGCTCTGCCAGGCCTGCCTGTCCACTCTGCAATGGGCGATCGCGACCTACGTGGGCGACAAGCGCGAGATGGCATCCCGATGCGGCGCCCACCCGGCGTGCACCACCTGCGGGCGCCCCACTGGATACCTGGGCAGTGTCTTCGCTGTGCGCCCGATCGGGCCGCCCGAGGGGCTGGCACCATGACCCGACGACTACGCATTGCCTTCCTGTTTGCGGCGTGGTTTCCGGTGATTACGCGGTCCTCACGTTGATCAATGGTCAGCCAATCGATTTCGGCGTCACCGCCGCCATTTGTACGGGATCCTTGCTCGCGGCCGGGCTGATCGCGTACGCGGGCAGGCGACGCCGCAAGGCGATGGCGCAGGGACGAGCGGCCGTCTGGAAGCGCCGTGACCGGCAGGCGGCCGCCGCCGACCAACAGTGCGCGTTATGCGGAACCGCGCGCCAAAAGTCAAGTGAATCACCCAGATTCGTTGACCGGCAGACCGCGCGCTTATGCGCGGCGTGCGCTCCGGCCCTCAACTAGAGCCGGCACGATGAGCCGGGCCCGGAAGTATTGACAGCCCATGTTGATCCATGTGTGCGAGGTGCTGCTTCACGACGCGCAGCTGGCGGCCCATCGACTGGCCACCGCCGGTGTGGCCGTCGATGTATGGCCGGGCCACATCCACGTGTTCCAACTCGCCGCGCCGATGATCCCCGAAGCCACCCGCTCACTGCGCCAGATCTGCTGCTGCATCCGCGAAGCGACCGGATAGCCAAGGCACCCTAGGGTTTTCGAAGATGGATTTCGGGGCGTTGCCACCAGAAATCAACTCCGGCCGGATGTATTCCGGGCCCGGCTGCGGGTCGATGCTGGCTGCCTCGGCAGCCTGGGACGGGCTGGGCGCCGACTTGCATTCGACGGCCGCAGCCTATGGGTCGGTGATCTCGGACCTGACCAGCGCAGTATGGCTGGGTCCCGCGTCGGTGGCGATGGCGGCCGCCGCCGCACCCTATGCCTGGTGGCTGACGACGACTGCTGCGCTGTGCGAGGAGGCCGCCGCCCAGGCCAGGGCCGCCGCAGCCGCCTACGAGGCCGCATTTGCGATGACGGTGCCCCCACCGGTAGTCGCAGCCAACCGCGCGCGGCTGATGTTGCTGATCGCGACAAACATCCTCGGCCAAAACACCCCGGCGATCGCGGCCACCGAAGCCGAGTACGCCGAAATGTGGGCCCAGGATGCCGGGGCGATGTACGAGTATGCCGGCGCATCCGCTGCCGCTTCGGCGCTACCGCCGTTCACCCCGCCCCCGCCCACCACAAATCCAGCCGGGGTCGCCGGGCAGGTTGCTGCGGTTGCCCACGCCAGCGCCATGCCGGCCGGGACAGCCACCCAGACCGTCATGTCGACGGGCTCGCAGCTGCTCTCCGCAGTACCCAATGCGCTTCAGGGACTTGCACTGCCCTTACCGGCCGCCGCGGCATCACTGCCATCGTTCTCGCAATTGCTTAGCTTATTGAGCCCGGTGAACCTGGCCGTTGCGTCGGCGTCGACGGGTATCACGTCGACGGGCATGGCCGGGTCGTACGCGGGCTTGGGATATGCGGCGCACTACGACCCAGACGGTGCCAGCAAGATGGACGCCATACTGCAGCGCTTGGGGGTGGCTCCGGCAGGCTCAGGAACGAGCGCAACAGTGTCATCGAGCTCGGCAGACCTGGGGGCAGGCGGCGGTACGGGACCTGTGTCGTCGGCGGGTTTGAGCCGAGCCTCCTCAATCGGCGCGCTGTCGGTGCCCCCGAGTTGGTCGGCGGCCGCCCCGCCGATCAGACGCGCCGCGGCAGCGTGGCCGGACACCCTCCCCGGTGCTGCCCCGACGGTCCTGGCAGCGATCCCGGAAAATCTGCTCAACGAAATGCTTTTGGCGGGTATGGCCGTACGCGGCATCCGCGGTGCTCCCACTCAGGGCCGGCCCACGATCACCATCACTGTGACGCAGCATCCGCCGGATAGCGACCGCGGGCCCTGATGCGTGCCCATCCGCCCAGTGATGCCTGCTGTGCTCACCCGGGTGAATTAGCTCGCCGGGTGATGACGACTCACCCCGCGTCGGTGAATGCTGACTCAGCAGCTGGCGAGCGGAGGGCAAATGCAGCCGACCATGTACCGGATGTGCATTCAAGGCCGCGTGACCGAGCGGCTCGGGTACGCATTTGAAGGGATGCGCCTCGAGGCCGGTGCGAACGAAACCGTGTTCACCGGTGAAATCCGCGACCAGTCACAGCTTTACGGACTTCTCGACCGGGTCCGCGATCTAGGCCTGGAGCTCGTCAGCGTACAACCGCAGCCCGCGGCCGAGCCGACGGAAACAACCCACATCAGGAAGGACCTGTAATGCGAGCCATCACTGTTTCAGATCGCGAGGCCGGTGTCGCCGGCCTGTCGCTGACGGACCTGCCCTACCCCGAGGCGGCCGACAACGATGTCGTCGTGCGGGTACACGCTGCCGGTTTCACACCAGGGGAGCTTGAGTGGCCGCACACCTGGATCGACCGCGCGGGTCATGACCGGACACCGAGCGTGCCCGGCCACGAGCTGTCGGGCGTCGTGGTTGAGTTGGGTTACGGCACCACCCTTTTGACTGTCGGTCAGCGGGTGTTCGGGCTCGCCGACTGGGCTCGCAACGGCTCGCTGGCGGAGTACACCGCGATGGAAGCCCGTAATCTCGCACCGCTGCCGATGGACATCGACCATACTGTGGCCGCGGCGCTGCCGATCTCTGGATTGGCCGCCTGGCAGGGCTTGTTCGACCACGGCCGCCTCGCCGCCGGACAAACGGTTCTGATCCACGGCGCCGCGGGTGGGGTTGGGTCGATCGCGGTGCAGCTCGCCCGCGAGGTCGGTGCGCGCGTCATCGGTACCGGCCGGACCGCAGACCGAGACCGGGCGGGGGAGCTGGGCGTCCATACCTTCCTCGACCTGGAGACCGAAAATCTTGAGGAAGCAGGCGAAGTCGACGTCGTGTTTGACGTGATCGGCGGAGACATTCTCGCCCGCTCGGCGGCTCTGGTGCGGGCTGGTGGAACGCTCGTCACCATCGCCGAGCCGCCGAAGACCCTGCCGCGCGATGGGCGAGCAATTTTCTTCCTTGTCGAAGCCGATCGTGCCCAGCTCGCCGACCTCGCCGCGCGAGTACGGGATGGACGCCTCAAGCCGGTGGTGGGTGCCGTGCTGCCACTCGCCGAAGCTGCCACCGCGTTCGCTCCCGGCAAGCGCATCCCCGGCAAGACGATCCTGCGCGTCGCCGAAGACTGAAGATGGAAGGCAGCCAAAAATGGCGCTAAAAATACCACTCGCCGCACTGACAGTTGCGACGCTCGCGTCCGCTTGCCACGCCGAGGCGGCGCCAGAGAAGTCGGGTCAAAACCCGGTTGTCCGACCGGTTTTCAATCAACCTACCCCCAATGTTCCGGGCAAATCACTCGAAGCAGTGTCAGTGAGCTATCCGCCCGGAGCTAGGAGCGGAGCTCACCACCACGCGAAATCGGCGTTCATCATGGCGTACGTGATCTCCGGAGCGATCCGCAGCCAAGTCGAAGGTGAGCCTGCGCGCGTCTATCACGCCGGCGAGACGTGGAGTGAAGCCCCCGGCGCGCACCACACGATCAGTGAAAATGCCAGCGCCACCGAACCCGCTGAATTACTCGCAGTCTTCCTGGTTGACACCGGAGACGGCCCGCTTACCACGGACGACAATGCAAGACAATGAGCTGCCGCGTCCACGATGAAAAAACGTTCGCACCGTTGGATATCCACAATGTGACGACGTTATCCCATTTCCGGGAGGGCTCCGTGCGCACGCCTGATCCGATCCGGGCCGTCCGGATAGCGCTGCGCTTGTCGCTCGCGGCCGCCTTTCTGTCGGCTGTTGCAGACCGATTCGGTTGGTGGAAGCCGCTTGGGCAGGGAAGCTGGGGGAGCATGGCTGCTTTCGCCGACTATGCCCACCGGCTTGTTCCATTTGCTTCTGGATGGTTATTGACCGTGATCGTGTGGGCTGCCACCGCAACCGAAACGACCCTGGGGGTCTTGCTCCTCGGCGGCTGGCGGCCAAAATTCGTGGGCGCTGCGACTTGCTTGGTGCTCGTGATATTTGGAACCGCGATGGCTGCATCCCTCGGTGTGGAATCACCGCTTAACTACAGTGTCTTCTCCGCGGCAAGCGCAGCCGCGGCCTACGCGATACTCGGCACAACATCGCCGCCACACCGCCCTGGCGCAATGTCCAGTCCGGACACTCGAAACCGTCGCGAGCCGACGGTGGCTGCGGCTAATCCATTGAGTCGGTTCGGAAGTGAAGGTAGATGAAAGCTAGTACAGACTTCGACGTGGTCGTCGTAGGCGGCGGGGTGGGTGGTGTGGCCGCCGTGCGGAAACTTGCGTCCGTAGGCCTTTCGGTAGCGCTCGTCGAGGATCGTCTGGTCGGTGGGGAGTGTCATTACTTCGCCTGCAACCCGAGCAAAACGCTGATCCGCCCGATCGAGGTGTTCAATCTCGCGAAGGCGGTCCCTGGTGTGCGAGAAACCATTTCGCGCGGAGGCCTGGACGTCGCGGCTGTCTTCGCGAAGCGCGACGCGATCATCGAGCACCTCTCCGACCAAGACCGGACGGCATCACTGCAGCAAGCCGGTGCAGCAGTGTTTCATGGCATTGGCCGGTTGAGCGGCCAACGAACAGTGCGCGTGGCCTACGCCCTGGGAGATGCCACCGAAGCCGTCTTGACTGCACGCCACGCGGTCGTCGTTGCCACCGGCACCCGTCCTCACGTGCCGGAGATACCTGGGTTGGCGCAAGCACGCCCGTGGACAAATCGGGACCTGACGACCATGACGTATGTGCCACCCCGCGCGCTGGTGGTGGGTGGCGGCCCGGTCGGTGTCGAGTTCGCGACCATCCTGGCCGGTTTGGGATCCGCGGTAACACTTCTGGCACGTGGGAATACCCTGCTTCCCAACTTCGAACCCGAAGCCCGCGAGCAGGTCGCACAGTCACTGCGAAGCAAAGGCGTCACGATTCACTTTGAGACGGAGTTGTCGGAGGTGGCCCGACCCGTGGCGGGCGGGCCCGTCACCGCAACGTTCCACCGCCAGACCATCGAGGTAGACGAGATCGTCCTGGCCGCCGGACGGCGCACCAATACCGACAACATCGGGCTGGAAACCCTTGGGCTGCCGGACGGGATCGTTGCTGTGAACGACCATTTACAGGCGGTCGGCGTCACAGGCGGTTGGCTTTACGCGCTGGGAGATACCACCGGGCGTGCTCGGCTGTCTCATATCTCCACGTACCACGGCCGTCTCGTGGCCGAGATCATCGCGGCCCGGGCCGGGGGACGAGAACTATGCGACAACGAGCTGGCTGCTCATGATGGCGGCAGCACCGCGCAGGTTATCTTCACTGACCCTCAAGTAGCCAGGGCGGGGCGCACGGAAAGTCAGGCCCGAGCAGAAGGGTTCGCGGTACGAACGCGAACTGCTCGTTATCCCGACGCGGTGTCCCACCTCGCCCTCTACCGGGATGGCTTCGATGGATGGGCGAAGTTGGTCATCGACGCCGAGACCAACACACTGCTGGGAGCGACGTTTGTCGGCCCGGAGTTCTCCGAACTGGTTCAAGCCGCCACCCTGGCCATCGTCGCGAAAGTCCCAATCAGTCTCCTACGCCACGCCGTCGCGCCACAACCAACGGTCAACCAGGTCTGGGATCCGCTACTCGCCGAAGAATCCGAACTCGGCCCATTACTGAAAAACGGGGCGCAGAACGTAAACAAGGGCGCTCAAGCGAATCGCCTTATTTCTCAATCCCATTAGCCCTCAATCTCGAGAGGAACCTCTATGACCTACGACTGGCCGGTCGTCTCGCTGTGACAATGCTGGTAGCGGGGGTCCGCACGCTCGGCGGCAACGTGGAGACGCTCGAAGTGGACGACCCGCGACCGTTGGCGGCCGACGAGGTCCTCATCGACATTCGCGCGGCCGGGGTTGGCAACTGGGACAACATCATCCGCTACGGCGGCTGGGACGTTGGCACCACGCCGCCGCTGGCGCTCGGCGTCGAGGCCGCCGGGGTCATCAAGGCCGTCGGTAATCGTCTGAGCGGATTCAGTGTGGGCGATGAGGTGCTGTGCCACCCGGTGCCGCTGCGCGGCCAAGGTACGTGGGCGCCGTTTCTGATCGCACCCGTCGGATCGCTCGCCCACAAACCGCCCGTGATTTCGTGGGAGATCGCAGCAATCTTTCCGGTGCCAGCGTTGACCGCCGAGCAGGTGGTCGGTGAGGCGCTGGCCCTTCACGGTGGCGAAACGTTGCTCGTTCATGGCGCGGGTGGGATCACCGGCGGGCTCATTGTCCAGCTGGCCGCCCTGCGTGGTGTCGATGTGCTCGCCACCGCCGGTCCGCGCAGCGCCGACCGAGTCCGCGGGCATGGTGCCCGCGAAGTAATCGACTACGGCGATCCGCTGTGGCCACAGCACGCAAAGGCGTTGGCAAAAGATAATATTGACGCCGTCGCCAACGCGGCCCCCGGGGGCGCAGCTGTGGCGATGACCGCGCTGGCCGACGGTGGCCGGCTCGCCACCATCACCCCCGACCCGCCTGCACCCACCCGCGGCATCAACGTAACCGCGGTCTACGTCCGTTCCGACGGCGCTCAACTCGACCGCCTGGCCGCGATACT
>NZ_LZMB01000008.1 GCF_001673555.1 Mycobacterium sp. 1165178.9
ACGCATTTTCGACGCACTCGCCAGCACCGACAAAACGCAGGCATCGGTGGACACCGACCACTACTTCACCACCCCGGTGTCGGCTTCGGCGTTGATCACCAGGGCGGGACAGGTGATTCGGGCCAGGTGCGGTTCGGCGCGGGTCTGCGCCGCCCGCAGGCTCCACATGCTCAGCCAGTTGCGCAGCGTGCAGGCCGCCGCGATCCCCTGTGCCGAGCGATTCGCCTTGGCCGGGATACCGGCGTAGCACATGTTTGGCTGCCGTTTGGTGGGCTCGATGCTGGCGTCGACCATGCGGGGATCGGCCCAGGTCCGCATCACGGAAAACGGGCGGTCGGAAAAACCCGCCGCGCGAACGCGTTTGAGCTCGGTTTCGGCCCAGTCGGTGATCGCGTGATTGCGTGCGGTCTGCGCTTTGCGGTAGCGGGCGAGAAATTCCGGTGAGTAGGGCGGGCCGTTGCGCTCGTCGAACAGGTCGAGGTCGGCGTCGGTGGCGACGGGGTCGTTCTCGTCGACGACCGCGGCGTCCATCCAGGCGGTGAGCACCTCGGGGCGGCCGGGATGGGCGGCGGTAGCCACGTAGCCGTCTGCGCGGGGCAATTCGGTCACCCCTGCCGCCGGGCGCATCCCGTCCAGCGGGGTGACGTTCGGTTCGACGGCCTGCGACTGGTACGCGGCCATCAGCGAGCCGCCACCCGAATTGCCCAACAGCACAACGGTATCCACGCCCTGCACCTCACGCAGCCAGCGGACGCCGACCCCGATGTCGACCAGAGCGTGGTCGAGTAGGAAGCTGCTTTCGAAGCCGCGAAACCTGTTGTTCCAGCCCAGAAACCCGATGCCGCGGGTGGCCATGTAGTCGGCGAGATAGTGCTCGGAGAAGTCGATCTGGTAGTGCGTGGCGATCACCGCCACTCTGGGTTTGCGTCCCACCCCCCGGTGATACAGACCCTGACACGGGTGCCCGCCCGCGCCCGCGCGCCCCGCGCTGGGGGACGGCAGCCCGACGAATTCGCGGATCACTCCGGCACCGGTACGACGAGTCAATTCAGCGGTCCCCCTCACGCGTAGATGGCTCGGTAGTAGATGTTGGCCAGGGTTCGGATGCAGGCCTGATCGTCGGGTTCCACCGCATGGTCCCCGCCGAGCTGGATGTAGCAGAACTGGTTGAACATCGCCACGATGGCCTCGGCGAGCAGCCGCGGATCGTCGTCGGGGCAATAGCCCTGCGCCTGGGCGCGTCGGACCGACTCGGCTATGAAAGAGATTGGTATTTCACAGATCTCGGCCCAGTATCGGGCGAAGTCATCGTTGATCATCGCCAGCTGTGACACGCTGATCACCTCGGCGAGCCGATTGCGGTAGGTGTGCCAATGTGCGGAAGCCGCGGCGTGCGCACGCTCCCGATCGGACAAACCATGTTCGGTCACCGAGAGAGCGCGTTCGTTGGCCTCGTCGCGGAAGCGCTGCGCCCACTGACGCACCATCGCCTCTTTCGAGTCGTAGTAGTTGTAGAACGATGCCGCTGACCGCCCGGCTTCGGCGGCGATGTCGGCGATGGTCGTGGCCAGGACGCCCTTGCGCGAGATGACGGTCCGGGCGGCCATATCGATGGCGGCCTGCGTGCGCCTGCCTCGAACGGTGGGAAGCTCGGCGGGCTGGCCGTCCCGGCCAGCCGGGGACGCCGCGGTCGACACCTGCGCACCTCCCTGGGCTAAAACTGAAACTGATGTTAGATTCAGATTTGGATCTTGGCCAGGATCTTCAAGCCGGGGACCGAGGGGAGCCACCACATGATCAAGCCGCACAACACCAACACGGAATTCGAACTCGGCGGGATAAACCATGTCGCCCTGGTGTGTTCGGACATGGCGAAAACCGTGGACTTCTATAGCAATATCCTCGGCATGCCGCTGATCAAATCGCTGGATTTACCCGACGGTGCGGGTCAGCATTTCTTCTTCGACGCCGGAAACGGCGACTGCGTCGCATTCTTCTGGTTCGCCGACGCCGCCGACCGGGTGCCGGGGATCTCGTCGCCGGGCGCCATCCCGGGCATCGGCGACATCACCAGCGCCGTCAGCACCATGAATCATTTGGCCTTCCACGTGCCGCCCGAGAAGTTCGACGCCTACCGCCAGCTCCTCAAGGACAAAGGGGTGCGGGTCGGGCCCGTGCTCAATCACGACGAGAGCCCCATGCAGGTGTCCGCGACCATGCATCCCGGCGTTTACGTGCGCTCGTTCTATTTCCAGGATCCGGATGGCATCACCCTCGAATTCGCCTGCTGGGTAAAGGAATTCACAAGCGGCGACGCCCGGGCGGTGCCCAAGACCGCGGCCGACCGCCGGCCTCCGGTGGGTGCGGCGCACTGATCCGACCGGGCCGAGCCGGAGGGATATTCCCATGACCGACGGCATTCTGACCGACGCGCAGATCGCGGCGCTGACGCCCCAACAACGCCGGGAACTGATCACCAGGCTGGAGCAGCCGCTCGGCGACGTGATCGACCCGGACTTCCTGGCGCGGGTGCGGCGCATCCGGTTGAGTCTGATGATCGGTGGCTCCATGGCGATGGTGCCGTGGCTGGGCTATCTGTCGGTGACGCTGCCCGAGAATTACGTCGCGCACAACTGGCCCATCACCTGGATCGGTTTCGACGTGCTGGTGGTCGGGTTCATGCTGACCACGGCGGCGCTGGGATACCTGCGCCGCCAACTGCTGGTGCTCGCCGCCTTCACGACCGGGGTCCTGCTGATCTGCGACGCGTGGTTCGATTTGATGACCGCCGGGCCCAAGGACATCTGGCTGTCGGTGATCACGGCGGTGCTGGTTGAGGTGCCGCTGGCGATCTTCATGATCACCAGCGCGGTGCGCATCATGCGGCTCACCATGATGCGGTTGTGGCTGCTGCATCCCGGCATGCGGCTCTGGGACCTGCCGCTGTTCCCTTGAGCCGATGAAGGTTTCGCTCGACTCAGCCGGCTGTGAACTCAGGTGGGCGCTAGGCCACGTGTTTCGATGAGCCGGTACAGGTTCGGCTCGGCGAGCTCGTCGAGCAGCGCCGCCAGCTGATCGACGAGCTGGTCTGGTTCCAGTCGGACGGCACCGGCCAGCCAGGCGCTGATGGTTTGCCCGACGCCGCCGACAACGAAATGCGCTGCGGCCTTGATGCGTTCGTTGGACGGGACCTGGAGGGCGCGGCCGACGTGCTGACCGGACAGCATGGCGAACAGCGCGCTGGACTCGACGCGTTTGCGCACGATCACCGGATCGGCGAGCTGCGTGCTGAACAGCAGCCGCCCAACGCGGGGGTCTTCGGTGATGGTCCGCACGATGTCGGCCATGCAAGCGCGGGCCTGTTCGGCCGCTGGTGCTGCCGCGACGGCGGCCTGGGTGGTTGCGGCCAGACCGGCCACCACCCAGTCGAAGACCGCGCCGACGAACTCGTCCTTGTCGGCGAAGCTCTCGTAGAAGTATCTGGCGGCCAAGCCGGCGCCTCGGCACACGCCGCGGACGGTGACCGCCGAGACGTTCTGGTGCTCCGCCCCGAGCAGGTCCAAGCCCGCGGCGAGCAGCCGATTACGGCGGGTGGCCAGGCGCTCGGCGGCCTCGACCCCGCGATACGGCCGCGCGCTGTCGCTCATGGAAACCATCTTGACACCTGCGGCCGCGCACGACAATATCAGGAAACGAGCGTTCGCACATTAGCGCCCGGCGCTGCGGGAGGATCTGATGGCTATTCATGAGCCGGTTCACCAGCCGGTTGGGCACGTCGAGCGCAGAGTCACCGACCCGCCCCGCGGCCAGCGGTGCAGGCGGGGGCGGCTACTGGGTATCGACGAGGGCTTGATGGGAATCGCGCTGCTGGCCGGCCCGGCGAACGTGATCATGCAATTGGCGCAGCCCGGCGTCGGATACGGCGTGATGGAGAGCCGCGTCGAAAGTGGCCGGGTCGACCTGCACCCCATCAAGCGCGCCCGCACGACCTTCACCTACCTGGCCGTGGCGACCAACGGCACCGATGCCCAGAAGGACGCGTTCCGGCGCGCGGTGAACCGAGCCCACGCGCAGGTGTACTCCACCGCGGAAAGTCCGGTGTCCTACAACGCCTTCGATCCAGCGCTTCAGTTGTGGGTGGGGGCCTGCCTGTACAAGGGCGGCGTCGACATCTACCGCATGTTCATCGGTGAACTCGAGGGCGAGGATGCCGACCGTCACTATCGGGAGGGCATGACGCTGGCCACCACTCTGCAGGTGCCGCCGGAGATGTGGCCCGCCGACCGCGCCGCGTTCGACCGTTATTGGGAAGAGTCGCTGGCCAAGGTGCACATCGACGACGCCGTGCGCGAGTACTTGTTTCCCATTGCCGCCAACCGGATTCGGGGCGTGCGACTGCCGCGACGGTTGCAGCGCCTCTCCGAGAACTTCGCATTGCTGATCACCACGGGTTTTTTGCCGCAGCGGTTCCGCGACGAGATGCGGCTGCCTTGGGACGCAACCAAGCAACGCCGCTTCGACAGGCTGATCGCCGTGCTTGCCACGGTGAACCGGTATCTACCGCGGTTCATCCGGCAGTTCCCGTTCAACGTCTTGCTGCACGATTTGGACCGCAGGATCAAGAAGGGCCGTCCGCTCGTGTGACGGACCGGGCCGGCTAGCCCGTCAGTTGAAAACGATAATCATATTCATTAGGCTTCGTCAGTCTGGTAACCCTTCCAGCCTGAGGAGTGCCTATGACGGCGCCAATTTGGATGGCCTCGCCGCCCGAACTGCATTCCGCGCTGCTCAGCAGCGGCCCCGGCCCCGGGCCATTGCTGGCCGCGGCCGATGCCTGGTCACAGCTGAGCGCCGAATACGCCTCGGCCGCAGAGGAATTGAGCACATTGCTCGCTGGAGTCCAGACTGGGGATTGGCAGGGGCCCACGAGCGAGTCTTACGCTGCCGCGCATGCACCCTACCTAGCCTGGCTGACGAAATCGAGTGCCGACAGCGCCACGGCCGCCAGTCAACACGAGGTGGTGGCGGCGGCATACACGGCAGCCCTGACTGCCATGCCCACACTCGCGGAACTGGCCACCAACCACGTTGTGCACGGAGTCTTGCTGGCGACGAATTTCTTCGGCGTCAACACGGTCCCCATCGCCGTCAACGAGGCCGACTATGCGCGAATGTGGACCCAGGCGGCCACCACGATGTCCACGTATCAAGCCGTGTCCACCGCGGCCGTCGCGTCGACACCCCAACCCGATCCGGCCCCGCCCATCGTGAAATCCGATGACTCGAACGATGATTCGGGGAGCCCGTTTCACGATCCCAAGATCGACAATCCGCTCAACGACTTTATCGCGAATATCCTGAAAAACTTCGGGATCGACTGGGACCCCGCCGAGGGCACGGTGAACGGGCTGGACTACGACGCCTATGCCAACGCCGCGGACCCTATCTTCTGGGTGGTGCGCGCCCTGGAACTGCTGGAGGATTTCGAG
>NZ_LZMB01000009.1 GCF_001673555.1 Mycobacterium sp. 1165178.9
TGAGGGAATCCCGACACCGCCCGCGCCGACACCGGCGTCCCCCACGCCGCATCCCTGACAACTGAGCCTGTCGCCGTCACGATGCCGGACATCGTGACGGCGACAGGCGTCGGCCCAAGTACCGTCTCGGTTGTCCCAACAACCGTGGAGAGCCCCATGACATCGGACAACAGCGGAGCCCGCCGGCTTCCCACCGGCGTCGCCAAGGTCGCCGGCCGGCTGCTGCGCTCGCGCCGCCTCATGCGCGCACCGATCTGGATCTACAAAGCCCGCGCGGGCGCGCTGTTCGGTTCACGCATCCTGTTGCTCGAGCACACCGGCCGCAAGTCGGGACTGCCGCGCTACGCGGTCCTGGAGGTCGTCGACCACTCCCTGCCCGACGTCTACGTCGTAGCCTCGGGCTTCGGCCGAAAAGCCCAGTGGTTCCGCAACATCGAAGCCAATCCCCGGGTGCGCGTCTACGCCGGCAGCCACGCGCCCAAAACCGCCGCCGCGCGCGTGCTGACCACTTCCGAGGCCGATCGCACCCTGGCCGCGTACCGAACCCGCCACCCGAAAGCGTGGGAGCGGATGCGCCCGGTGCTCGAAGACACGCTCGGCGTCCCGATCACCGACACAGGCACTCCGCTGCCGCTGGTCGAGCTGCGCCTGGACTAGTCCTGGTCGGGTCCCTTGATTGTCATCGCGGCGACCAGCGCGAGGAACAGCGCGGCCGGTAGGCCGTTGACGACTTTGTCGCGCACCCGAACGTGCGCGCCGACCGCCAGCACGAAGTACAACGTCAGCATCGCAGTCGTCAGGCGCGCCAGGGCGGGAAAACGGTTGACCGACAGCAATCCGACCGCGGCGGCTGCCTTGACCACTGGCAGCACGGGCCGGATGTTCTCCGGGACCCCAACGGTATCCAGGACCTTCTTGATCGGAGCCACCTGGGCGCCGCACGCTACCGCGTCGGCGGCATGGAACACACCGAGCGCCGTGTAGGTCTTGGGGGAAGTCAACACACTCATTCCGCAATCCTAGGGAGTGAGCTCCCCCGCCGGGCCATCCGCCGGCTGGCGGGCGATCGCCTCCGCCTTGGCCACCGCCTGGGCGATCGCGGGATCGGTTTCGGTGGAGAACCAGTCGGCGACATCGGCGTCGTCGTCGGCGCTGTGCTTGGGAACGTCATCGACGGGCGACGGCTGGAAGCGGAACACGCCGTCCTGACCCGGGGTTCCCAACAGCTTGGTGAAGCCCTGCAACGCCGCGTTGAAGTCACTGGGCACCACCCACACCTTGTTGGCGTCGCCGCGCGCCATCTCTGGCAACGTCTGCAAATACTGGTAGGCCAGCATTTCGGGGGTCGGCCGGCCGGCCTTGATCGCCGCGAACGTCTTCTCGATCGCCTTGGCCTGGCCCTGCGCCTGCAGGTACGCCGCGGCGCGTTCACCCTGGGCGCGCAGCATCCGGGACTGCCGGTCGGCCTCGGCGGCCAGGATCGCGGCCTGCTTGGCGCCCTCGGCGGCCAGGATTTGCGCCTGCTTGTTGCCCTCGGCCTCCTTGATCGCCGCCTCACGCATGCCTTCGGCGGTCAGGATCATCGCCCGCTTCTCACGGTCGGCCTTCATCTGCTTTTCCATCGACGCCTGGATCGAGGGGGGCGGATCGATGCTGCGCAATTCCACTCGGGCGACCCGCAATCCCCAGCGGCCGGTCGCCTCGTCGAGCACGCCGCGCAGTTGCCCGTTGATCTGATCGCGCGACGTCAGCGTCTGCTCGAGCGTCATGCCGCCGACGACGTTGCGCAGCGTGGTGGTGGTGAGCTGCTCGACGCCGACGATGTAGTTGCTGATCTCGTAAACGGCCGCCTGGGGAACGGTGACCTGGAAGTACACCACGGTGTCGATGTTCAGGGTCAGGTTGTCCTCGGTGATCACCGGCTGCGGCGGGAACGACACCACCCGCTCACGCAGATCCACCCTCGCGCGAACCCGATCGATGAACGGCACCAACAACGTCAGCTGCCCGCTGACCGTGCGGCTGTACCGTCCCAGCCGTTCGATCACCGCCGCCTCTGCCTGAGGTATCAGCGCCACGGACTTGGCCACCACGACGATCGCGAAGATCACCAAGACGGCCAGCAGCACCAAACCAGCAACCATAGGAATTCCTTTCTCGCTGAAGTTCTTTGGGGTCGCTACAAACTGCTCTTGAAGACGACCGCGGTAGCGCCGTCGATCTGCATGACGGTGACCGGCTCGCCGGGTTCGTAGACGTCGGCCTCGTTGAGGGGGCGCGCGGACCACACCTGGCCGTCGAGTTTGACCTGGCCCGCATCGCGCCCGACCCGTTCGAGCACCAGCGCGGTCTTGCCCTGCAGGGCCTCGATTCCCAAGCGCGGCGCCTCGGCCGGCGTCAGCCGCCGCCTCAGCGGCGGGCGAACGAGCACCAGCAGCAGCACCGACACGACCAGGAACACCGCCCCGTTCGCCCACGCCGGAAAGTCGGTGACCCAACTGGTTAGCGCCGCGGCCAGTGCACCCCCACCGAGCATCACCAGAAACAAATGGCCGGTGAGCGCCTCCGCACCGGCCAACACCAGCGCGAATATCAGCCAAAGCACCGCGGCGTGCATGCGGCAAGAATACGCGTGATCCGCCTTTGCCGGGCAAAACAACTACACTGCGTGATCGTGTGGTGTCCCAGTGTTTCGCTGTCCCTCTGGGCCAATGCCTGGCTCGCCGGAAAGGCCGCGCCCGACGACGTCCTGGACGCGTTATCCGTTTGGGCGCCAAAGCAATCGGTGACCGCGTATGATGCCGTCGCCGCAGGCCACACCGGGCTGCCCTGGCCTGACGTGAACGACGCCGGGACGGTCACGCTGCTGCAGACATTGCGCGCCGCGATCGGGCGACCGACGCCGTCGTTCGGCGGCGCCGGCTTGATGCGCGGGACGATCAACGTGGTGCTGCCGGTACCCGGCGATGTGCGCGGGCTGGCCCCGGGAACGCAGTTCGAACGGGACGCCCTGGCCGCCGGCGAGGCGGTCATCATCGCCAATCCCCGCAACCCCGGCAGCGCCGTGGGCCTGGTGCCCGAATTCTCCTACGAAGACGAGGACGGGCCCGAGGACTACGAGACGCGGCTGGCGGAATTGTGCGCGCTGACGTGGACCGTGTACTCGCTGCCCGGCGCCCCCGTGCTGGACCACCACGAGCTCGGCGACGCAGAGTACACGCTGCGGTCGGCCGTGCGCTCGGCCGCCGACGCTCTGGGCGCCATCGGACTGGGGGCCGCGGCCACCGACGTCGACGACCCGCGTGGACTGGTCGAGCAACTGCTGGAATCCGCACGGCAACACCGCATTCCCGACCACGCGCCGACGCGCGCGCTGCGGGTGCTGGAGAACGCCGCGCACGTCGACGCCATCATCGCGGTCAGCGCGGGGCTGAGTCGATCGGACTCTGCGGACCGGTTCACCGCGCCCGTCGCGGCCGGCCCCGAACCGTTGGGAACGCAATCGTCGTCCGAGGCGCGCATCGCCAGCGATGCGCTGCGACCCCTGACCGCCGTGGTGCGTTCGGCGCGGATGGCGGCCGTGACCGCGATTTTGCATTCGGCCTGGGGCGACTGATTGGAGCGGGCTAACGCCGGCCGCTCAGCGGTCTGGTCCGGCCGCGCAGTGCGGCGGGCGGCACGGCGCGCCGTTGACGCTTGCCAGGCAGCCCGGTACCCGGTTTTCTCCGGTGGCCCTCTCGGGCGTCCGGCCGTAACGCAGTTCGTCGAGCAGGTCCGCGGCCAGTTGCGCGAAACGCGGGTGGGCGTTGGGCGTCGAAGCCCGCACCATCGACACGCCCGCCGCCTCCGCCTGGGCCGCCAACTCGTTGTCGAGGTCCCACACCACCTCGATGTGGTCGGCCACAAACCCGATCGGGCAGACGAGGACGGCCCTGGTGCCCGCCCGTGCCAAGGCGGCCAGGTGGTCGGCCACGTCAGGCTCCAGCCACGGCACCTGAGGCGGCCCCGACCGAGACTGCCACGCCAGGTCGTAATCGGCGTAACCCGCGGCGGCCGCGACAAGACTTGCGGCGTAGGCGACTTGGCGGCTATAGAGCCGCGGGCCCAGGCGGTCGTCGGCGGCCACCGGGATGGAATGCGCGGTGAACACCAGTCGCGCCGCGGCCTGTTGCTCGGCGGTCAACGCGCCGGAGGCCGCCCCGATGGTGTCGGCAAAGATCCCCACGAACCGCGGGTGGTCGAAATAGGGCCGCAGCTTGACCAATTCCGGCGCATCCGGCCCCGCCGCCTCGCGCGCCCGGGCGATGTCCTCAGCGTATTGCGTGCAGCTGGAATAGCCGCTCCACGCCGACGTGGTGAACACCGCGGCGCGACGAATTCCGTTGTCCCGCATCGTCGCGACTGTGTCTTCGACGTAGGGCTCCCAGTTGCGGTTGCCAAAATAGACCGGCAGGTCCAGGCCGCGGCCTGCTAGCTCGGCACGCAACTGCTCGATCAACGCCAGGTTGATCCGGTTGATGGGTGACACCCCGCCGAAATGCAGGTAGTGCTCGGCGACGTCATCGAGGCGTTCCGGGGGCACGTCGCGGCCCCGGGTGACGTTCTCCAAGAACGGCCGAACCTGCTCGGGACCTTCCGGCCCACCGAAGGACAGCAGCAGGACGGCGTCGAATTCCATTAGGCTTTAAAGCAATTCCGCTTTTATAACAATTGGGTGCTGGCGCCGCCGTCGGCGTAGATGATGGTCCCAGTCGTCGCCGGCAGCCAGTCCGAGAGCAGCGCGCAGACCGTCTTGGCGACCGGCGTCGGGTCCTTCATGTTCCAGCCGATGGGGGCGCGCTGGTCCCAGCCCTCTTCGAGCAGCTGCATCTGCGCGCCGGCCTCTTCGCCGAGCGCCCCGCCGACAATCGCGCTCATTGCGAGAGTCCGGATGGGGCCCGCGGCAACCAGATTGGAGCGCACACCGAACTTGCCCGCTTCACGGGCCACGAACCGGTTGACCGATTCCAGCGCGCTCTTGGCCACCGTCATCCAGTTGTAGGCCGGCATCGCGCGGCTGGGGTCGAAGTCCATGCCCACGATGGAGCCGCCGGGATTCATGATCGGCAGCGTCGCCTTGGCCAGCGAGGCATACGAATACGCAGAGATGTGAATGCCTTTGGAGACGTCCTCGTAGGGCGCGTCAAAGAATGGGTTGATGCCCATGCCCGTCTGCGGCATGAAACCGATCGAGTGCACCACACCGTCGAGCTTGTTGCCCTGGCCGATCTCGGCCGTTATGCGCTCGGCGAGCGAGTTCAGGTGCTCCTCGTTTTGCACGTCGAGTTCGATCAGCGGCGCCTTGTCCGGTAGCCGGTCGGCGATGCGCTGAATCAGGCGCAACCGGTCGAACCCGGTGAGCACCAACTGCGCACCCGCCTCCTGGGCCGCCTTGGCGATGTGAAACGCGATCGACGAATCGGTGATGATCCCGGAGATCAGAATCCGTTTGCCGTCGAGCAGTCCTGCCATGTCCGTCCTCGAATCTGGTTGAAACCCTTGCGTGGTGGCTGAATTCAGTGGCCCATGCCCATGCCACCGTCGACCGGGATGACCGCGCCGGCGATGTAACTGGCGTCCTCGGAGGCCAGGAAGCTGACCACCCCGGCGACCTCGGCGGCGGTGCCGACCCGCTTGGCGGGGATGAATTCCAGTGCGCCCGTCTGAATCCGTTCATCGAGTGCGCGGGTCATCTCGGTGTCGATGTAGCCGGGGGCCACCACATTCGCGGTCACCCCAGCCTTCGACAGCTCCCGCGAGATCGAGCGGGCCATGCCGATCAGGCCGGCTTTGGCGGCCGCGTAGTTGGACTGGTTGCCGATGCCCCAGCTGCCGGAGACCGAACCGATGTAAATGATTCGGCCGAACCGCTTTTTCTGCATGCTGCGCGCCGCGCGCTGGGTCACCCGGAACGCCCCGGTGAGGTTGGCGTTGATGACCTCCTCGAACCGCTCCTCGGTCATCCGGATGAGGAATGCGTCCTTGGAGATGCCGGCGTTGGACACCAGCACCTCGACCGCGCCCTGATGCTCCTCGACCTCTTTGAAGGCGCGGTCCACGGCGTCGTTGTCGGTGACGTCACACTCGACGCCGAACAACCCGTCGGGCGCCCCGGACCCGCGGTGGGTGACGGCCACCTTGTGGCCATCGGCGGCCAGCCGCTGCGCGATCGCCAGCCCGATCCCCCGGTTTCCGCCGGTGACCAGGACCGAACGGGAGACGAAGGCCGGCTTGCCGCCGTTGCCGGCGGCCTCGGAAGCGTTCTCGGTGGCTGCGTCAGTCACCCGGCCAACTTATCGCCTCGGCCGGCCGGGGCTGTAATCGGCTCAGTGCGAGCGCCGCCCAGCGTCCCCCTAGGATCGCAGGTACATGGCCGACCAGTCGACCCGTCCCACATCCACCGCCCAAGCCGCGAAGCTCTTTGCCGCGTGTGGCGGCGGCCTGCTAGTTCTGCTGTTGCTGCGTAACAGCGATTTGTTCACTCGCGCGATTTTTGAAGCCGGCGACCCCGCGTCCAACTCGATGCTCACTCTCGAGGCGAAGCACTTCGCGTTGACGACCGGCCACTACTCGCGGGTCGGCTTTCACCATCCGGGCCCGGCGTTCTTCTACATTCAGGCCGCCGGCGAATGGCTGTTGCACGACGTCACGCACCTCGTTCCGGCGCCCTACAACGGCCAGGTGATTGCGATCATGGCCCTCAACGCCGCCCTGCTCGCACTTGCGCTGGTGATCCTCTATAGATGGATGGGCTCGTCGCCCGCTGTGTTGACCGCTGCCGGCGTCATGTTGATCTTCGTCGCGTTGCACAAGCAGCTCGTCTGCTCCACCTGGATTCCCTACGCCTGTTTCGCGCCTTTCCTGCTCCTCCTGTTTGCGGTCGCCTCGGTTGCGGCCGGGCGGCTGCGCCACCTTTGGGTCATGGTGTTCGCCGGCGGCCTACTGGTACACGGGCACGCCGAGTTTCTGGTTCTGGTGCCGCTGCTCGCACTGGTCGCATTGATCCCGCAGCGGCGCAGGCTGGTTGCGCACCGCCGCGACGTCCTGGTCGCGGCCGGCGTGCTGGCGTTATTCCTGCTGCCGATTGTGCTCAATGAAATCCTTCGCTGGCCGGGAGAGATCCCGAAATACTTCTCCTACGGCCACCGCGCCCCCAATCCTGCGGTCGACGCAGCACGCTTCCTCGTCCAGTTCTGGGGCCCGACGACCTTGCTGGGCTCGCTGGTCCTGCTCGTGCTGTTCTGCGCGAATTTCGCGCTGATCCGCGCCCTGCCGGACTCGGCGGGGAGCGCTTCGCGCGACTTCTCGGGTCGCCTGCTACGGGTGACCGGTATCGCGACCGTGTTGGTCGGCCTCTACTCCTGGTACGGGGTGGACCAACTTTATGCGTCCTACATTGGCACCTTCTTTTTTGCGCTGCCGGTGGCATTGCTCATGCTCGGCTCGTCGATGGTGGTGCTGACGGCGCGCCACCAGCCCTGGCTAAGCCGACTGCCGGTTGCCGCGGCCGGATTGAGCCTGGCCGTGGCAGTAGTCCTCGCGGTCACGACACCGGGTCTGCGCAGGGACCGCGACGAGTTGAGTGGCGTGCCCGTCGCACTCGACTACCTGGCCGCGCACGCCCGCGGTAAGCCGATAGTGCTCGAGACCCGCACCGACGAATCATGGGCCGACGCGCTCGCGCTCCTGGTCGCCGCCACCCGGAACGGACAGCGCGCCTGCCTGGCGCAAGACCGCTGGCGGCTGCGGGCAATTCCGCGGTTCATGTGCACGCCGCAGGAGCTGGCCGGCGGGGCGCGCTTCACGCTCAGTCGCGTCGACCCGGTGTCACCCGGCACCCCCGTGGTGCCGAATCTCAACCCGATCCCCGCCTCGTATCCGCCCTCGGCGGTCATCGCCGCCGGCTGACCGTCATCCTGGGCGACACGGCGTCAGGTCGGCAGGCGACGGTTGATCAGCAGCGCCGCCAGCGCCGCCAGCGCCAAGACCAGCGCACCCAGCCGGACCCAGCCCACGCTCGCATCGCCCTTGATGGTCTCGTAGCCGATCTGCTGCTGCAGCGTCGCGTACACGGATTTCAGTTCCTGCAATGAGGCGGCGCTGTACGCATTTCCGCCCGAAAGCTGGGCGACCTTCTTCAGTGTCTCGTCGTCGACGGGCACCGGCTGGCGCTGGTCGTTGATCTCGACGAAGCCGTACGGGGTGCCGAACGAGATGGTCGAGATCGGCACGCCCTGGTCCTTGGCGGTGCGCGCGGCGGTGAAGGCGCCCTTGGGGTTGTCCGGGTTGGTCGGCATCGTCTCCTTGCCGTCGGAGAACAACACGATGCGCGCCGGCGGCGGTTTGTCGCCACCGCCGATCACCGCGCCGACCGTCGCGATGGCCTGCAGGGCAGTGAAGATGCCCTCCCCGGTGGCGGTGCGGTCGGCGAACTGAAGCTTGTCCAGCGCGGTCTTCGTCGATTCCCGATTGGTCGTCGGCGAGACCAACACCGTCGCCGTCCCCGCGTAAGCGATCAGCCCGAGGTTGATTCCGGGGGTCAGTTCGTCAGCGAACTGCTTTGCGGCCTCCTGCGCGGCCGCCATCCGGTTGGGCTGGACATCGGTGGCCCGCATGGACTGCGAGACGTCGATGACGAGCATCACCACCGCACGGTTGCGGGGAATGCGGACGTCGTTCGTCGGGCCCGCCATCGCAATGGTGAACAGCACCAGCGACGCGATGAGCAGAATCGCCGGCAGGTGCCGCCACTTGGGTGGCCGTTTGGGGGCGACGCTTTCCAGCAGCTCCATGTTGGCGAACCGCAGCATGCGCCGCTGTCTGGCCAACTGCATCAGGATGTAGAGCGCGGCCAGCCCGAAGACGACGAGCAGGAACAGGAAGAACCACGAATGTTCAAAGCCCGACAAAGACATTGGGCCGAGTAGGGGCAGCGTCACTGCCGCCCTGCCAGTGCGCCGCGGCGGCGGGACTCGACAAACCGCACGATATCGGCGATCCAGTCACGGTCGGTGCGCAGCGTCAGTATCGGGGCCCCGCAGCTGCGGATGGTGCGCGCCACCTCGGCGCGGTGCGCCGCGGCCGCCTTGGCGAAGTCGTCGCGCAGCTGGGCGTCGATGGTGAATTCCCGGGTGACGCCGGACTCGGCGTCCTGCAGCACCACGTCGCCGATGTCGGGCAGCTCGACGTCACGGGGATCGAGCACCTCGACGGCCAATACCTCGTGCCGGGCCGCGACGGCCCGCAGCGGCCGCGTCCAGTTGATCGGCCCGAGGAAGTCGCTGATGATCACGGCCATGCCACGGCGGCGTTCCGGGCGGCGCAACGCGTCGATCGCCGTCGCCAGATCGCCGCGCACCCCGACCGGAGCTCGGGGAGTGGTGGCGATGGTGCGCAGCAGCGTCTGCTCGTGCTGGCGCCCGGAGCGGGCGGGCACCCGGGTGATGTTGGCGCCGGTGGAGACGATCGCGCCGAGCCGATTGCCGCCTCCGCTGTTGAGGAAGGTGATCGCGGCCGCGGCCGCGACGGCCAGGTCCCGCTTCTCGCACACGGTGGTACCGAAGTCGAGGCTGGCCGACATGTCGATCACCAGCCACGTTTCCAGCTCACGGTCGGCGATCATCTGCCGCACGTGCGGGTGCGTCGTGCGCGCGGTGACGGCCCAGTCCATGCGGCGGACGTCGTCGCCGGGCTGGTACTCGCGCGACTCCCCCGGCTCCGAGCCCGGGCCCGGGATCAGGCCGAGGTGATCGCCGTGCAGCACGCCGTCGAGCTTGCGTTTGACGGTGAGTTCGAGCGTGCGCAGCGCCGCCGACAGCTTCGGGTCATCGATCTGGCCGCGCTGCATCGATGGCGGATGAACAGTAGCCGCGGGGCCGCCCGCGGCGGATTTACCGTCGGTCACCGACTGCTGGCCGCGCCGGCGGGTTGCATCACCGGGGGCACCGAATGACCTTGCTGCGGAACGGCATTCACCTGAGGCAGAGCCACCGTCTGCAGCACCCGGTTGATGACGATCTCCGGTGAGATCTCGTCGGCCAGCGCGTCGTAGGTGAGCACCAGCCGGTGGCGCAGCACGTCGGGAATGACGTCCACGACGTCTTGCGGAATCACGTAGTCACGCCCGCGGACCAGCGCCAGCGACCGGGCCCCGGCGATGATGCCCAGCGAGGCGCGCGGGGAGGCGCCGAACGAGATCCAGGTCTTCACGTCGTTCATGCCGAGCTGCTCGGGGTGACGGGTGGCGGTCACCACGCGCACGACGTAGTCCACCAACGCGTGGTGGACGAAGACGTTGGCCGCGATGTCCTGTAGCCGCAGCAGGTCGCCGGTGTTCAGGATCTGCTTGGGCTCCGGCGGGCGCACGCCCATCCGGTAGATGATCTCGCGCTCCTCCTCCGGCGACGGGTAGCCGACGTTGATCTTGAACAGGAAGCGGTCGCGCTGGGCTTCGGGCAGCGGGTACACACCCTCGTGCTCGATCGGGTTCTGCGTCGCCATCACAAGGAACGGGTTGGGCAGCGGATAGCTCTTGCCGCCGATCGATACCTTGCGTTCCTGCATGACCTCCAGCAGCGCCGACTGCACCTTGGCCGGCGCGCGGTTGATCTCGTCGGCGAGCAGGAAGTTGACCACCACCGGGCCGAGCTCGGTGTCGAACTCCTCCTTGCCCTGCCGGTAGATGCGGGTACCGATGATGTCGGTGGGCACCAGGTCGGGCGTGAACTGGATGCGCGCGAACGTCCCGCCGACCACCTTGGCGAAGGTCTCCACGGCCAGCGTCTTGGCAACGCCGGGGACACCCTCGAGCAGCACGTGCCCCTTGGACAGCAGGCCCACCAGCATGCGCTCCACGAGCTGGTCCTGGCCGACGATGATCCGCTTGACCTCGAAGATGGCCCGCTCCAGGGTCTGTACCTCGGCGGCCAGTCCATTGCCGCCGCCCGCCGGCGCTTCGTGAGCCGGGCCGGTTTGTCCGCCCGGGCCCGAGTAACCGCTGGCGCCTGGCGGCGGCCCACCTGCTGCTGTCATGAACTGCTACCTTCCACGGCTCAACCGACAAAGCTCATCGGACACGACTGCTGGCACGACGGATGTCGTGGGGCAGGGACGTGCCCGCGTCCAACTATTCCAGGCCCACCGAATTCCGTCGACGCTGGTGCACCCGCCGCGGCACCATGGCCGCGGGGTCAGTACTCGATGATCCTGGTCAGGAACGGGGTCATGCCGGGCTTACGAACCGGGCTGACCGTAACCTTCGCGGCACTGCCCGATGCCTCGAGCATCTGACCGTTGCCCAGGTACATGGTGACGTGCTGGCTGCCGTTCGGGCCGTAGAAGATCAGGTCGCCGCGCCTGGCCTGATCCTGCGGGATGTGGCGCCCGGCGTTGTACTGGTCACCGGAGAACCGCGGGATCAGCACGCCGACGCCGGCGAACCCGTACCGCATCAGGCCCGAACAGTCGAAGCCGGTGATGTTGGCGCCGTCGCCGACACCCTTGCTCGGGCCTTCCAGCGAACCACCACCCCAGGAATACGGCACTCCCATCTGCGAGCCCATCCGGCGAATCACGTACTCGATGGCCTGCCGGCCGTTCGCGCGCGGAATCTTGCCGCCGGGGTTGCCGGGAGAGGCCGCCGCGGCGGGAGGATCGCCGCCGAGGTTGATCCCGAGCCCGCTCAAGAATTGTTTGCCCAGATCCATCGTGGTCTGGGTGGCCTGGGCGGTGGCCTGTAGCGAGGCGTTGGCGACGGCGAGCGGGTCGCCCGGCGCGCCGGCACTGATCTGGGCCGGCAGGGTGGGGTCCCACTCGCCGGGGTCGGCTGCGGCAAAGGGAGCCGGGGCGGCAGGAAAAAACATCAGCCCGGTCACCACCGCGGTGATCCAGGCGAGGTTGATGAGACGAAACCGATTGCGGCGCATGGCTCCTCGTTCAGCACTCACTCGATCACCACTCGATGTACCGGACCACGTAGGGCGTCATGCCGCTGGTACGCACCGGAGCGACACGGACCTTCAACCCGATGTCGGGCGCCTCGAGCATCTGGCCGTCGCCGAGGTAGATCGTCACGTGCTGGCTGCCGCCCGGGCCGTAGAAGATGACGTCGCCGCGGCGCATCTGAGAGGACGGGATCTTGCGGCCCAGGTTGTACTGCGATCCCGAGTAGTGCGGCAGCTTGATGCCCACCCCGGCGAACGAATAGAGCACCAGGCCCGAACAGTCGAAGCCGGTGATGTTGGCACCGGAGTCGATGCCCTTACTCGGGCCGGCCGCGTTGCCGCCGCCCCAGGAGTAGGGCACGCCGATTTGCGACATGCCGCGCCGGATCACGTATTCGGTGGCCTGCCGCCCGTACACCCGGGGGATGCGCCCCCCGACGCCGCCGGGCGACGCGTTGGTGATGCCGGTGTCGTCGGGCTTGAGGATGCCCATCTGCTGCAGGAAATTGCGACCCAAGCCGGCGGTGACCTGAGTGGAGGTGGCCGAGATGCCGAGCACCTGATTGATCACCGCGATCGGGTCGCCGGGAACGTTGGCGCTCGGGATCATCGGCAACGTCGGGTCCCATGCGCCATCCCACTGACGGCCACCTGACGACGGAGGCCCGCCCGGCGATCCGGTCTCCCACCGGTCACCCGACGCCGGTGCTCCTGGGCCGCCGGCGCCTGCGGACCAGAGACGTGCGGCCTCGCGCTTGGCGGCTTCGAGCTTGACCTGAGCCCGATCTCGTTCGGCGGCAAGGCGAATGATGTCTTCGCGTTGCTGGTCGAACTTCTGCTTGGAGTTGGTCAGCGCCCGCACCGCGGCGTCCTGGCTTGACTTGGCGTCGGCGGCGGCCTTGTCGGCGTTCTGCTTGGCCAGCCGCGCCGCCGATTCCTTGTTCACCTGCTCGGTGCGGGCATGCTGCAGCTTGGCCATCACGGTCTGCGAGCTCGTGGTCAGGTTCTTGGCGGCGGCTTCGGTGGCGATGATGTCGTCGGGGCTGCTCGCCGTCAGGTAACTGTTCGACGGACCATTCATATAGGTGGCCGCCGCGAAGGTGTCGAAGCGGTGCTGCGCCCCGGCGATGGCGATGTTGGCGTCTTTGACCGACTGCTGGCTGGCCTCAAGGTCGTGCTGTGCGGTGGCCGCGTTGTCCCGCGCGGTCTCGACATCGACCAAGGCCTTGTTGACGCTTTCTTGTTCGGTCTGGATCTCGGCGCTCAGGTTTTGCAGCCGCTGGTTGGCTTTGGCGACGTCGGCGATGAGTCCGGCCAGGTTGTCGGCGGTGGGATCGGCTTCCGCGAGGCCGGGCGTCGCTATCAAAAGTGCCAGGCTCAAAACGGATGGGACGACAGGCCGCACCAGCCTCGCGGCCGGTCGCGCAGAAGACCCCCAGCGTGTGCGTCTCATTCGACTCAGGTCTCCTACGGCTCAACACGACGGGTGGCGCCAGCCACAGATTCCCCGAAAGGCGCCAAAGACAACACCAGCATCATTTGCACCGTACGTCACACCGATGGGCGTGCAAACGCCCCACCGAAATCGCACTCTCTACGTGCGTTTAATGTGACCGAACGGTGACCTGACCGGTTTGCCGCAGGATGTCGGGACGGTTCGCCGATGGAACCCGAAGAAGCGAATACCCGTGCTTACACGGCGGTATTGGGGTCGGCGGCGGCGGTTGCCGCGGTATCGTCGGACGTTGCTGAACGCCTGCTACGCAACTGCAACAACCGGGTGCCGACGGCCGCGGCGAAGACGGCGATCAACAGGAAAATCGTCAGGCCGGTCCAGGGAAACTCGGGCGTGTCCAACTCGTGCAGGAAATGTTGCGCGGAGACCACCGGGTTGCCCGTTTTGGCGTTGTCCTCCCCGGCCTCGAGCGTGACGCGGGGGAACTGTGTGCTGTAGCTGCCGACGTAGCTCGGGCTGAGTGTCAGCACCGTCGCGTCGTGGTAGTCCGCACCGACCACCGTCGAGATGTCGCGCAGCGGGGTGTCGTTCGGGGGGTTGTGGTCGAGCAGCACGATCTTGAGGTTGATGCCCTCGGCGTGAGCGTGGTTGACCACGTCGAGCAATCCGGGCATTGCCGCCGGCGGCGCGCTGACTCCGGTCGCGGCGACCTGAGCCTTCACCATGGCCATGTCGACGTCCACCGGAATGTAGAGCGGCAGCACCGGGTGCGAGAACACGGTGTCCTGCGGTAGCGGTGCAACGAACGAATCGTGCCCGGTCATCTGCGCCTCCTGCGGTAGTGCTAGAGGCACCGTACGCGACTTCACCGTCGGGGGTTTAAACCGGCGGCCGCGGCGATAAGACTGATTTCACGAGTGCCGTCGTAATGCAGGACAAGCGTACTGTTAAAGTCGGCACGATAGTTTGGACGACCCGCCGACGCCAGCCCGTCGCGGCGGGAGAACTAAAGACTCTGGGAGTTGAAGTGACTGATTCCGTGAATTCGTTCGAAGCCCGCGACACCCTTGAGGTCGGCGACCAGAGTTACCAGATCTATCGTCTCGACGCCGTTCCCAACACCGAGAAACTCCCCTACAGCCTCAAGGTGCTGGCCGAGAACCTGTTGCGCAATGAAGACGGCAGCAACATCACGAAGGATCACATCGAGGCCATCGCGAACTGGGATCCCAAGGCGGAGCCCAGTATTGAGATCCAGTACACGCCCGCCCGCGTGGTGATGCAGGACTTCACCGGTGTGCCGTGCATCGTGGACCTGGCCACCATGCGCGAGGCGATCGGCGACCTCGGTGGTAAGGCGGACAAGGTCAACCCCCTCGCCCCCGCCGACCTCGTGATCGACCACTCGGTGATCGCCGACCTGTTCGGCACCGCGGACGCATTCGAGCGCAACGTCGAGATCGAGTATCAGCGCAACGGCGAGCGCTATCAGTTCCTGCGCTGGGGCCAGGGAGCCTTTCAGGACTTCAAGGTGGTGCCCCCGGGCACCGGCATCGTGCATCAGGTCAACATCGAGTACCTGGCCAGCGTGGTCATGACCCGCGACGGCGTCGCCTATCCCGACACCTGTGTCGGAACCGACTCGCACACCACAATGGTCAACGGCCTTGGCGTGCTGGGCTGGGGCGTCGGCGGTATCGAGGCCGAGGCCGCAATGCTGGGCCAGCCGGTGTCGATGCTGATCCCGCGGGTCGTGGGCTTCAAGCTGACCGGTGAGATCCAGGCGGGCGTCACGGCCACCGACGTCGTGCTGACCGTCACCGAGATGCTGCGCAAGCACGGCGTGGTCGGCAAGTTCGTCGAGTTCTACGGCAAGGGCGTGTCGGAAGTTCCGCTGGCCAACCGCGCCACGCTGGGCAACATGAGCCCCGAATTCGGTTCCACCGCAGCAATTTTCCCGATCGATGAGGAGACCATCTCTTACCTGAAGTTCACCGGCCGCACCGAGGCGCAACTGGCGCTCGTGGAGGCCTACGCCAAGGAGCAGGGGCTGTGGCACGACCCCGACCACGAGCCCGCGTTCTCCGAGTACCTCGAGCTCGACCTGTCCACCGTGGTGCCGTCGATCGCCGGTCCCAAGCGCCCGCAGGACCGAATCGCCTTGTCCGCCGCCAAGTCCACCTTCCGTGAGCAGATCCACAGCTATGTCGATGGTGACGCGGACGGAGAGCAGGGCTACTCGAAGCTGGACGAGTCGGTCGAGGAGACGTTCCCGGCCAGCGATCCAGGCGCGGTGTCGAACGGACATGCCGACGATGTTCCGGAGGTGCATTCGGCGGCCGCACATGCCAAGGGTCGCCCGAGTAACCCGGTCACGGTGCGCTCTGACGAGCGAGGCGAATTCGTGCTCGATCACGGCGCGGTGGTGATCGCCGCGGTGACGTCGTGCACCAACACCTCCAACCCCGAGGTCATGCTGGGCGCCGCGCTGCTGGCGCGCAACGCCGTCGAGAAGGGACTTACGTCCAAGCCGTGGGTGAAAACCACCATGGCGCCGGGCTCGCAGGTGGTCAACGACTACTACGACAAGGCGGGTCTGTGGCCCTATTTGGAGAAGCTGGGCTTCTACCTGGTCGGCTACGGGTGCACCACCTGCATCGGCAACTCGGGTCCGTTGCCCGACGAAATCTCAAAGGCCATCAACGACAACGACCTTTCGGTGACCGCCGTGCTCTCGGGTAACCGGAACTTCGAGGGCCGCATCAACCCCGACGTCAAGATGAACTACCTGGCGTCGCCGCCGCTGGTGGTGGCTTACGCGCTGGCCGGAACCATGGACTTCGACTTCGACTCACAGCCGCTCGGTAAGGACAAGGAGGGCAATGACGTCTTCCTGAAAGACATCTGGCCGTCGCAGCAGGACGTCTCCGACACCATCGCCTCGGCGATCAACTCCGAGATGTTCACCAAGAACTACGGCGATGTGTTCAAGGGCGACGAGCGGTGGCGCAACCTGCCCACCCCAAGCGGCAACACCTTTGAGTGGAATGCCGATTCGACGTACGTGCGTAAGCCCCCGTATTTCGAGGGCATGCCGGCCGAGCCCGAGCCGGTCGTCGACATCACCGGCGCCCGGGTGCTGGCGCTGCTGGGCGATTCGGTGACCACCGACCACATCTCCCCGGCCAGCAGCATCAAGCCGGGGACCCCGGCCGCGCAGTACCTCGACGAGCACGGCGTGGAGCGCAAGGACTACAACTCGTTTGGCTCGCGGCGCGGCAACCACGAGGTGATGATCCGCGGCACGTTCGCCAACATCAGGTTGCGCAACCTGCTGCTCGACGACGTGTCGGGCGGTTACACTCGCGACTTCACCCAGGAGGACGCACCGCAAGCGTTCATTTATGACGCAGCGCAAAACTATGCCGCGCAAGACATTCCGTTGGTGGTGCTGGGCGGCAAGGAGTATGGGTCGGGCTCGTCCCGGGACTGGGCCGCCAAGGGGACGCGGCTGCTCGGCGTCCGCGCGGTGATCGCCGAGTCATTCGAACGGATTCACCGCTCCAACCTGATCGGCATGGGCGTGATCCCGTTGCAGTTCCCCGACGGGAAGTCGGCCAAGGATCTGGGGCTGGACGGCACCGAGGTGTTCGACATCACCGGGATCGAAGAGCTGAACAACGGCAAGACGCCAAAGACGGTGCACGTCAAGGCGAGCAAGGATTCCGGCGGCGACGCCGTCGAGTTCGACGCGGTGGTGCGCATCGACACCCCGGGGGAGGCCGACTATTACCGCAACGGCGGCATCTTGCAGTACGTGCTGCGCAACATGCTCAAGTCCGGCTAACCCCGACCCGGTTCCAGTCACCCGTGCCTAAGGTCAGCGAGGACCATCTGGCGGCGCGCCGCCGCCAGATTCTCGACGGCGCCCGCCGTTGCTTTGCCGAATACGGTTACGACAAAGCCACGGTGCGCCGATTAGAGAAGGCGATCGGGATGTCGCGTGGCGCGATCTTCCACCACTTCCGGGACAAGGACGCGCTGTTCTTCGCCCTCGCCCACCAGGACGCCGAGCGGATGGCCGATGTGGCTTCCCGCGCGGGACTCATCCAGGTGATGCGCGACATGCTGGCCGCGCCGGACCAGTTCGATTGGCTGGCCACCAGATTGGAGATCGCGCGCAAGCTGCGCAACGATCCCGCATTCAGCCAGGGTTGGGCGGAGCGTTCCGCCGAGCTTGCGGCGGCGACCACCGATCGGCTGCGCCGGCAGACGGAGGCACACCGGGTGCGCGACGACGTGCCCGGCGACGTGCTGCAGTGCTACCTGGAATTAGTGCTCGACGGCCTGGTGGCCAGGTCGGCGGCCGGCGAGGACCCGCAGCGGTTATCCGCGGTCCTCGACCTGGTGGAAAACTCGGTGCGGCGCAACGATTCTGAGGAGCGGGCGTAGCGCCACTGCGACCAACGGGACACGATTTCGGGGTGACCCTACGCCCGCACGGTTTTGGCTGTTCGGTTGGGGCCGCCGCGGCTTCGCATCGTGGTGCCCGATTCCCGCAACAAGCTATGGATCGACCCGTACGACCTGCCGGTCTTCGCGACCAGGCTGCGGATACTCGCGCCGCCTTCGTAGGCGTGGCGCAGCTCGTCCAATAACTGGTCGCGTGTCTTGGCCGACCTGCGCGGCGTTCTCTTCATGGCTCCTCCGCCCCGGGACACGATCGCAAGCACCCAGAGTAAAAAGCCGCGGTCGACCGCGGGCCGATTTCGCCGAATCGCCTGCGCCGGCGTGACGCGAAGTAGTGGCGATCGCGAGCGCGGCGCAGCCGGGCGAAGCGGGTCGCCACCATGAAGTAGTGGCGATCGCGAGCGCGGCGCAGCCGGGCGAAGCGGGTCGCCACCATGAAGTAGTGGCGATCGCGAGCGCGGCGCAGCCGGGCGAAGCGGGTCGCCACCATGAAGTAGTGGCGATCGCGAGCGCGGCGCAGCCGGGCGAAGCGGGTCGCCACCATGAAGTAGTGGCGATCGCGAGCGCGGCGCAGCCGGGCGAAGCGGGTCGCCACCATCAACTCAGGCCAGCTCGATGAGATCCCGATATTCGTCGGACCAGAAGTCCTCGGTTCCGTCGGGCAGCAGCACGACGCGCTGCGGGTCGAGTGCCTCGGCGGCACCGGGGTCGTGCGTCACCAAGACCACCGCGCCCCGGTAACTGCGCAGGGCATCGAGCACCTGCTCGCGCGAGGCCGGGTCGAGATTGTTCGTCGGCTCGTCGAGCAACAGCACGTTCGCGGTGGAGGCCACCAAACCGGCCAGCGCCAGCCGGGTCTTCTCACCGCCGGACAGGGTGCCCGCCGCCTGATCGAGTTGGGCACCGCTGAACATGAACGCGCCCAGCAGGCCGCGCAGATCCTGCTCACCGGAATCCGGTGCGGCGTGGCGGATGTTCTCCCACACGGTCGCATCGTTGTCGAGCGTGTCGTGTTCCTGGGCGAAGTAGCCGATCCGCAGTCCGTGCCCGGGCTCGAGTCCTCCGGTGTCGGGGGCCTCGGTGCCGGCCAGGATCCTCAGCAGGGTGGTCTTGCCGGCGCCGTTGAGGCCCAGCACCACCACCCGCGAGCCCCGGTCGATCGCCAGGTCGACGCCCGTGAACACCTCCAGCGATCCGTAGGATTTGCTCAATCCAGTGGCCACCAGCGGCG
>NZ_LZMB01000010.1 GCF_001673555.1 Mycobacterium sp. 1165178.9
ACGGTGAAGTTGTTGTAGGTGAACGGCGCGTAGTAGTTCTGGCCGTAGGACGCGTCAACCGGGGTCCCTTGCCAGGGCTGGTTCCAGCCGCCGGCGGGCGGCGGCCCGTTCCAGCCGCCGGCCGGTGGCGGCCCTTCCCAGTTCGGCGGTGGGGCGCCGGGGGCGGGACCGTTGCTCCACCCGTAGCCGCTCGGCGGCGGAGGAGGTGGCGCTCCCTGGCAAGGGACCCCGGTTGACGCGTCCTACGGCCAGAACTACTACGCGCCGTTCACCTACAACAACTTCACCGTCCTTCCGGTCTTCAACGCGGACTACGGGGGCTTCGGTTACTGGTTCTTCGGTACCTGGATACCGCTGTACTGACGGCGACGACCGGTGAGCCGGGGGCATCCATTCGGGTGCCCCCCGGGCTCGGAAATGTTTGTTCAGAAGCGACCTTCTAGAAATTGAATGGACTGGCGCCGGCGCGCGCAATCATCAACTGGGGCCGCTGTGGCGTGACCTTTGCGCGCAAGTTCTCTGACAGCCGAATCAGCTTGGGCAGCCGACATTTCCAGGATCGCCACCTGGCGGGTGTTGTCTTATGGCGACGCTGCGTCGATGGTGCGGCCGATGAATCAGGGATGTCCCCACACTTTCGAAAGGCAGTAGGGAAAACCCTGATGCCCTTGATTGCCGGCGTCTATATCCTCAAGAACAAATGGCGATCACGGGGTCTCAACCGCAACGGTTCCTCGTCGAGTGGTACGGACCGCGAACATCCGCCCACTCGATAGGCGAGGTCGTCGATCGGCTGAATACCCGTGCCGAATTGATGACGGCTCGTGGAACGGCGGTCCAGCTCCTGACGGCGATGGCGGTGCCAGACGACAACTACACGTTCGGTGTCTTTGCTGCCGAGTCAGCCGAGCTCGTCGCGCAGATCTGCGCCGACGTCGGGACGCCCGCGGAACGGATCAGCTGCGGCGTCGGTTGGGTGCGGGCCCTGGACTGCTGACGGGTTGGCTCGATGCCGACAAAAACGTCTTCCCGTGGTCGGCCGGTGCCGTCGAGCAAAGTTTTGCGGCCACGCACGCGTAGTTGCCGATCATTGATGTCTGGGAAATCGAGCCGTATCAGCGAAGTTCTGCGAGAATCCCTGCAGTAGCCACCTGCCGGGTCGGGCTCCAGGGCTGGCAAACGAAGGAGCCGACGGTGTGGGTGTCGGGCGGTGAGGGATAGGCCGTCATCGCAACCTCACCGCCGACGTGACGGCCCAGCCGTCTGATGGGTGAAGGGTTGACGTGACGGAGCGATTGGTCGGTCGGCAGGCCGAAGAGCGCGCCGTCAGCGATTTTCTCGACTCTTTGCCACATCGATCGTGCGCACTCGTTGTCGAAGGCGAGGCGGGGATCGGCAAAACGGCGGTGTGGGCGGACGCAGTCCGTCGGGCCGGTGAGTGCGGATACCGCGTGTTGAGCTGCAGGGCCGCCGCGGCCGAATCGGTGCTGGCGTATACGGTGCTGGCCGACCTGCTCAGTGATGTCGACGACTCGGTATGGGCGGATCTGCCGGCGCCGCAGCAGCGGGCGCTGGGCGGCGCGCTGTTGAGAGACCTCGTCGAGACTTCCGAGATTGATCCCAGGGCGGTGGCGGCGGCTTTTGGCGCAATCATCGGCCGACTCGCCGCCGAGCGGCCTGTCGTTATTGCCATCGACGATCTGCAGTGGTCGGATGCGTCGAGTGCCAGTGTGGTGGCGTATGCCGCGCGCCGCCTTCGCGCGGGCGCGGCCCTATTGTGCACGACGCGTAGCGAAGAGGCCGCCGAGCGGTTGCAGCTGCCCAGCCCCGACGACGTGCGTCGCATCCGAATGCAGCCGTTGACCGTGGGCGAGTTGCATCAGGTTCTGCTGCTGCGGCTGGGACATTCCGTGGCGCGTCCTACGCTGTTGCGCATTCACGAGATAGCTGCGGGCAACCCGTTTTTCGCGCTGGAATTGACCCGAGAACTGGGCGTCGATGGACGCGCTTTCGAAACGAGTCTCCCGGGCAGCCTCAACGAGTTGGTCCGCGCGAGGATCAGTCGGGTCGGCGCCGAGGACGTTCTGCTTGCGATCGCCAGCCTGCCCGATCCGACGGTGGCGATGGTGGCGCAGGCCACCAATTCGCCGCCGGATCAAGTGGTGCAATCGCTGCGGGAAGCCGAAGACCAAGCGGTGGTGGCCATCGACGGGAGCCGGCTCCGGTTCACCCACCCCCTGCTGGCGCACGGCGTCTACAGCGCGGCGGCGCCCGGTCGGCGCCGCGAAATGCACCGCCGGCTCGCCGAACTCACCGCCCAACCCGAGCTGCACGCCCGCCACCTCGCGCTCGCCGACACATCCGGGAAGCCGGAGACGGTGGCCGCGCTGGACAGGGCCGCCGAGATTGCCCGCGACAGGGGCGCCCCAGCCGCCGCCGCCGAGCTGGTTGAACTTGCCGTCGGCCTGGCCGGCGACGACGACCCCCAACGCAAAATACGCTGTGCGACACACCATTTCGTTGCGGGCGACCCCGCGCGAGCCCGGCGAATCCTCGACGCGGTCATCGCGGCGCTGCCGCCCTGCCCGACCCGTGCCGAAGCATTGCACCAGCTGGGACTGATAGTCCTCTCCGACGACAGCTTCCTGGAGGCGGCGGGCGTGCTCGAGCAGGCCGTAGACGAAAGCGGTGCCGACGGCCCCTTGCGCGTCCGCGTCCTGATCAGCCTCGCGTTCGCTCTCCTCAACGCGGGCCGACACGAGCACGCCTATGCGCGAATTGAGCGGGCCGTGGCCGATGCCGAGCGCCTCGGCGCCGCCGCACTGCTCGGCCCGGCGCTGGGCATGCGGGTGATGATCGACTTCATGGGCGGCAAGGGGTTTGACGAGCCCGCGATGCAACGCGCAGTCGGAATGGACGGACCGAGCGCGCCGGTCCCGTTACCGTTGCGGCCTCGTGCACAGATGAGCCTGCTGCGCGGTTGGACGGGTGAGCTGTGGGCGGCGCGTGACGAGCTGGCGAAAATGGAACGCGAATGTCTCGCTCTCGGCGAGGAAGCCGAGCTGATCTTCATCGGTTTTCACCTCACCCTCATCGATATCTGGCTTGGCAACCTCGCCAGTGCGGCGGTTATCGCCGACGCCACGATGGAACGGGCAACCGTGCTGGGCGGCGACTTCCCGATGTTCATCGGGCTCACCCTCCGCGCCGCGGTCGCCGCCCACCTCGGCCGCCTCGGCGACGCCCGTAGCGATCTGAGCCAGGCGATAGCGGCCGGCCAGCGTTGCGGCTCAAGGCGTTTGGCCGAGTGGCCGGCGACGATAGCCGGATTCGTCGAGGTGTCATCGGGTGACTACCAAGCGGCCATGAACGCGCTCGAGCCGCTGTTGCCGATGGTGGCCCTCTTCCCGGAGGCAAGTGAGATCATCTCGTCGTCTTTCGTTCCCGAGGCCGTCGAGGCCATGGTTGGTCTCGGTCGATTGGACGATGCCGAGCCGCTGGTAGAAGCCTTGGAGCGCAATGGCCGCCGACTTGACCGCGCATGGACCCTAGCGGTCGGTATGCGCTGTCGCGCCATGCTGCAGGCTGCGCACGGGGACGTCACGGGCGCGATGACCAGCGTCGAGCTGGCATTGGCCGAGCACCAACGCCTTCCGATGCCGTTCGAGCGCGCCCGCACTCAGCTGTTGTCCGGCCAGCTGCAACGCCGCCAGCGCCATCGCGACGCGGCCGGCGCAGCGCTGCGCGAGGCGCGGGACACCTTTGTGCAACTCGGCGCGACGGTGTGGGCCGAGCGCGCCGAAACCGAACTGGCGCGCGGCCTTTCGATCCGGGGCCGCGACCCAGGATTGACCGCCACCGAAGAACGCGTCGCCGACCTGGCCGTCTCGGGATTGACCAATCGCGACATCGCGGCCGCCCTGTTCGTGAGCCCCAAGACCGTGGAGGTCAACCTCAGCCGCGTCTACCGCAAACTGAGCATCCGATCGCGCGCCGAGCTCTACCGCGCGCTCCAAGCCTGGAAGGAAAGGCCTTGATCTGATTCGCCGTAACGTCTGGCGTCTCAGGAGAACGTGGTGACCGCGCAGGTGCTCGGCGACGTGATGTTGACCCCGGAGTAGACCACCTGGATGTGGGTGCAGGCGATGACGTTGTTGTCGGTCTTGGGCTGGCCCGTCTGCCAGTCGGTGGAGTCGATACGCCCGTGCGTCTGATACTTGTCCGGCGGGCCCTCACCCATGTAGATGGTGGTGATCTCGTCGGAACCCATCGACTTGTGCACCCGCTCGTACTGACCGTCGGCGTGCGCGTCGAGATAGGCCAGCCGGTTGGAGGACCGGATCTCGGTGGTTTGCCGGGCCCACAGGCCGGGCGGGAAGCCGGTCACCCCGTCGGGCGTCAGCATGTCAGCCCCGGCCGTGAAGTCGCAGTGGCCGTCGGCTTTGAAGCAATTCAGGATGGCGCGCGTCTCCAGCTGATTGGGCCCGTCCAGCGGGAACAGCGTGGTGGCGGTGTTGCTCGCCGCCGCACACACCCCGGCGGGCAGAAACATCGGCATCACCGCGACGACTGCGAATCCCGATACCAGCCGCCTCATCGATGCTTCCCTTTCCTCTGGCCCAAGGGTGAACTTAACCCGCCGACTACTCGTCGTAGGTGACTTCTACCGAATCAGATTCAGGGTGAGATTGGCAGGCGAGAATCAGGCCCTCGTCCAGATCCTGCTGCTCGAGCACATCGTTGACCTCCATGCTCACGTTGCCGCTGCGCAACGTGCACGCACACGCGCCGCAGTGGCCCTCGCGGCAGGAGAAGGGCGCGTCGAGGCCCTTGGCCAGCAGCACGTCGAGCAGCTTGGCGTTGCGCGGCCACGACACGGTGTGGGTTTCGCCGTCCAGCTCGACCACCGCGGTCGCCGGCGGCTCGTCGCCTTCGGCGGTGTCCTCGATCTTGACCGCCGCGAACGGATCCGAGTCCAGCGACTTGAAGACTTCGATATGTATCTGCGGCGCGGGCACTTTCAGCGTTTCCAGGGCCTGTCTCGCCGAATCCATGAAGGCGCCCGGGCCGCAGATGAACACCGGCCGATCCGTGTATGGCGCGGCCAGCTTGGCCAGCGCGGCCACGGTGGGCAAGCCCTGCAGCGATTCCAGCCAGTGCAGCACCGTGAGCCGGTCGGGATATTTGGCCGACAACTCACGCAGGGCGTCGGAGAAGATCACCGAACGGTCGTCGCGGTTGGCATAGACCAGCGTCACCTGACCGCTGCCCTCGGCCAGGGCCGACTTGCAGATCGACATGATCGGCGTGATCCCGCTGCCCGCGGCCATCAGCAGGAAGTCATCGCCCAGGGTTTTGGGAACGAAGTTGCCCGACGGGGCCAACACGTGGATCCGCATGCCCTTGTGCGCGTGGTCGCACAGCCAGTTGGAGGCGTAGCCATCCGCGGTTCGTTTGACCGTGACCGTCAGAGCGTCGTCGGTGAACGGCGAGCTGCACAACGAATAGCAACGGGCCACCGATCCCGTGCGTTCGCTGGGAATGCGCAGCGTCAAGAACTGGCCCGGCGCGTACCGCAGCCGCTCCGGCGGGACGTCGGGGTCGCCCGCCTCGTCCGGCACCGCGAACACCAGCGACCGCGCATCGTCGGTCTCGGCGATGACCTCGGCGACCTGCAGTTCAAGGACGTGGTCACCGAGTGGCTCGTCGGGAA
>NZ_LZMB01000011.1 GCF_001673555.1 Mycobacterium sp. 1165178.9
GGCGAACTCGACGGCGTGCGGGTGATCAGCCCGGAAACCATGTACGGTGCCGTGACCGAATGCCGAAGGCTGCGACCCGATTTCGCTGTCGGGTTGCAGCCGGCCCGCTGGGGCACCGGGTACATCCTGGGCACCAACCGGTGGGGTCCGTTCGGGCGCAACGCGCCACACGCTTTCGGCAACCTGGGCCTGGTCAACATCGCTATCTGGGCCGACCCCGCGCGCGGGCTGTCGGCCGGCGTGGTGAGCAGCGGCAAACCCGGGCGGGATCCCGAATCCCGCCGGTACACCGCCCTGCTGGACACGATCACCGCCGAAATCCCAACCGGTTGACGACGGCGGCAGTGGGAACACTGCCACCCATGGCTACTTATCGAGTGCTCGACCCCAAGGGCGACGTCGTCGCGACCAAAGACATCGAAAGTGCCGACGACGCGCACGCGTGGTTCGTCGACCAGAAGGCCGACAACAGCGAGCTCGGCTGGCGCATGGAAGTCCAGCACGACGGCGACTGGCACTTCTTCGACGACACCGAGGGCGATCGAAGCTAAGGTGTTTGTCCCCCGGCTCGTGGGGCAACCAACACAGCATGGACTCGCAACGCTTCCGCAAGCTGCTGGACGCACCGGGGCCGTTCGCTTCGGTGTACTTCGATGACTCGCACGACACCCACGACGCCGAGGCTCAGCTCGAGCTGAAGTGGCGGGCGGTCAAGGAACAGCTGGAACGCTGCGGCGCCGGTGCGACGGTGATCGGCCAGATCGAGGACGCGATCATGAACTTGCGCCCACCGATCGGCCGCAGCGGACGCGCGGTGGTCGCCAGTGCCGACGGCGTGGTGATCAACGAACACCTGGCGCGTCCCGCCGCCACCGACATCGTCCGCGTCTCTGAATTGCCCTATCTGGTACCGATTCTCGAGCAGAGCTTCGATCACCCCGACTACGTGCTGGCGGTCGTCGACCACAGCGGCGCCGACATAACCACTCACATCGGTGGGACGCTGCGCACCGAGACCGTCGACGGCGGGGGCTATCCCGTGCACAAATCCGCCGGCGCAGAGACCGCGGGCTACGGCGATCCCCAGCTGCGCACCGAAGAGGCCGCGCGTAAAAACATGCGTGCCGTCGCTGACCGCGTCGCTGAGTTCGCCGACGACAAGGCGATCGAGGTGATCTTCGTGGTGGGTGAGGTGCGCTCGCGCTCCGATCTGCTCGCCGCGCTGCCCGAGCGACTGCAGGAGCGCGCGGTGGCACTCGAGATCGGGGCGCGGCACAGCGGTCACGACTTCGAAGAGATCGAGCACGCCATCGAAGGCGAATTCGTCAAGCGCCAGCTACGCACGATCGACGATGCGGCACAGCGCTTTACCGCCGAGATCGGGCGGCAGTCGGGGCTGGCGGCCGAGGGGCTCGGCGCGGTGTGCTCCGCGCTGCGCCAGGGCGCGGTGGAGACACTGATCATCGGCGACATCGGGGACGCGACCGTGGTTGCCGACGAGGGCTTGACGACGATTGCGCCCGACGAGAACGTGCTGTCCGAGCAGGGTGCCGCTCCCGCCAAGACGCTGCGGGCCGACGAGGCGCTGCCGTTCTCGGCGATCTCGGTCGGCGCCGCCCTGGTGCGCACCGACGAGCGGATCTCTCCGGCCGACGGCGTTGGCGCCGTGCTGCGCTACGCGCCGACGCTGCATCAGCCCGTCGAGTGACAAAAGCGGTGGCGGAGGGATTTGAACCCCCGGACGGTGTTAGCCGTCTCTCGCTTTCAAGGCGAGTGCATTAGGCCGCTCTGCCACGCCACCGCTGATCAGGGTAGCCGGACTCGGTAGCGTGGCCACCATGCGTGCCATCGTCGCCGAATCCGCCGATCAGCTTTCCTGGCAGGAAGTACCCGATGTGTCCGCCGGCCCCGGCGAGGTACTCATCAAGGTCGCCGCCGCCGGGGTGAATCGCGCCGACCTGCTGCAGGCCGCCGGAAAATATCCGCCGCCGCCGGGTGCCAGCGAGATCATCGGCATGGAGGTGTCCGGCGTCGTCGCCGACGTCGGTCCCGATGTCACCGATTGGTCTGCCGGACAAGAGGTTTGCGCGCTGCTCGCCGGTGGCGGCTACGCGGAATACGTCGCCGTACCGGCCGGGCAGGTGATGCCGGTTCCCGACGGTGTCGACCTGGTGGACGCCGCCGGGTTGCCCGAAGTGGCCTGTACCGTCTGGTCGAATCTGGTGCTGACCGCGCATCTCGGCAAGGGGCAGCTGCTGCTGATGCACGGCGGGGCAAGCGGAATCGGCAGCCACGCCATTCAGGTGGCCCGG
>NZ_LZMB01000012.1 GCF_001673555.1 Mycobacterium sp. 1165178.9
ACGGTCGCCCAGAACAGCTCGGCATCGTCGCCGTCCGGGGTGATGGTGCGGACGGTGCCGTCGGCCATGAGGAGATCCATCGAGCGGACGTGGTTACCGAAGCTGCCCGCGCTGTGGTGGTTCTTGCCATGGATGTCGCACGCGATCGCACCGCCGACGGTGACCTGCCGCGTCCCCGGCAGCACCGGAACCCAGAGACCGAACGGCAGCGCCGCCTTCATCAACTGGTCCAGGCTGACGCCCGCGTCGACGTCGACCAGTCGGGTGTCGGCGCTGATCGAGTGGATGCGATTGAGCTCGGTCATGTCGATCACCAGGCCGCCGCCGTTTTGCGCGTTGTCGCCGTAGGAGCGGCCCAGCCCGCGGGCGATCACGCCGCGACTCTTGGGATCGCCCGAGTCGGCCACCCGGGCTACCACCTTCGCGATCACCTCCGGATCGCGGGTACAGAGCACCCGGGCCACCGACGGCGCGGTGCGCCCGAAGCCCATCAGCTGGGCGGGCTTGGTCAGGGGATCGGTGCTCGACATCGTCAAAGAGGGTACCGCTTGCGCAGCGCGGCTCAGCGGATGCGGAAGATTACGGCCCGCTGCACGACGAAGTTGATCACCGTGGCCGTGCCCTGCGCGATCACGAACGCGACAAGGGGCGCCCAGCCGCGGTAGTGCAGAAGCGCCAGACACAGATGGTTGAGTCCCACCTGAACGGCGAACGTGATGGCGTAGAGAATCATGACCGCGACGAACCGGGCGGTGCTGGGGGTCGCCTGGAAGGTCCAGCGGCGGTTGATCAGGTAGGCCGTGATGGTGCCGACGATGAAGCTGGTGGCCTTGGACAGGTCGACCTGTACGCCGGCGACCTTCCATAGCAGCAGGTACAGCCCGAAGTCCACGATTCCCGCCAGGCCGCCGGTGACGACGAATCGCACGACCTGCGTCGTCAGGCTCAAGTCCGGGCGCACGTCTTCGGACGCGGAATCGGGCAGCGGGGCAACCATCGAGGGGAGTCTAACGGGGTCGCCGGGCGCTGCCCGGCAAGCGTCAGCGGGGCAGCTTGACCGAGATCAGCTCGACCTGGTTCTCGCCCTGTGGCGTCGAGTAGGTCACCGTATCGCCGGGTTTACGCCCGGCCAGGGCCTGGGCCAGGGGGCTGCGCGCCGTCAGCGTCTCGGCCTCCCGGCCGACCGGAGTCTCCTCGACGATCGAGATCACGTACATCGTGACGACTTCGCCGTCGGCGAATCGCAGGGTCACCTCGGTGCCGCCGGGCAGGGTCTCCGACGCGTCGGTGTCCGACGGCCCGGTCCGCAAGCGCCGGTCCAGTTCGCTGATCCGGTCGGTGAGCACCACCAGTTCCTCGGCGCGCTGGATCGCCTCGGCCGCGTCACCGTGATCGCCCACCATGCCGCGGTCGTTCTTGACCTCGGCCTCGAGGCGGTCACGCCGTTGCCGTAGCCGGTCCAGCTCCGCTTCGAGGTTGTTCCGCGCGGCGTCCGCTGCTGATGGGGCCTTTTTGCTCACGTCGGTGGACCTTTCGCCCGGTTGCTGAGGTGGCGTTCCAGTGTGACACCACGAGGGGCGGGCCGCCAGCACCGGCCGCACAGCTTCCATCGCCCGCGCCGTCATTGCGCCGCCCGGCGCGTCGGCGCCCGCATCGCGTCGAGCCCGTCGACGGCCGTCGCGGCGATCGTGCTTCGCACCATGTAACGCGGCTCGCGCGCCGGCCACGGCCGGCCGCGATGCATGACCGCGCGGTTGTCCCACATCACCACGTCGCCCTCGCGCCACGAGTGCAGATAGCTCGTGCCGGGGGCGGTCGCCGCCTCGGTTAGCTCGGCAAGCAACTTTTGCGCGGCTTTGGGCTCCATGCCCTCGATCGCGTAGGTGTGCGAGGCCATGTAGAGCGCCTTGCGGCCATTGGCCGGGTTCCTCCACACCATGCGCCAACATTGTGGCGGCAGCACCGCCCGCTCGGCGGGCCCCACGAGGTCGGGCGCGATCTTGCCGCGCGAAAAGGCGTATTCGTGCCAGGCGAAGGAATCTTCCAGCTGCCGCCGCAAAGCCGGATCGAGGCGCTCGAACGCGAGCCGGGTGGAGACGTACTCGGTCTCACCGCCCTGCGCCGGAACGATGCGCGAGGACAGCACCGAAGCGAGCGCCGGCACCGGCTTGAACGAACTGTCGGTGTGCCAGAGCTGGTTCGCCTTGTTTTCCAGCGCGAGCCGGTCATCTTCGTGCACCACGTTGCCCTGCTCGTCGAGGGTAGTGAGGATCACCAGGTTGGTGCCGTGGCCCTGCGTCTTCGGCTTGGTGACCTCGAGCGGTCCGAAGCGTCGCGAGAAGGCAAGCTGCGCCTCATCGGTGACGTGCTGGTCGCGAAGGACCAGAACAGAGTGCTCCTCGAACGCCGCGCGCACGCTCGCGTATGCGCGGTCGTCGGCCGCAACGTCGTGGATGGTGACTCCGCGCAATTCCGCTGCAAAGCCCGGGCCCAACGGCACCATCTCCATCGGCGCCCTCCGTCGTTCGTCTGAGCACGACTGTCCACCCAAAACGAGCGCCCGGCAAGCAAGCCGGCATGGATGGCCCGAGGAGAGACGGTCCCTACACCCAGTAGGGCACCCGGGCGCGGTACTGGCGCATGGCGAAGGCGGCCAGCAGCCAGCCAATGGCCGTCAACACCAGCACCACCGCCCAGTGCCGCAGCTCCTGATGCGAACCCAGCAGCGGGGCGCGCACGATGTCGAGATAATGCAGCAGCGGGTTGAGTTCGACGATCTTCGACCAGCGCCCCGCGCCTTGCTGTCGCAGGGTGTCGTCGTTCCAGATGATCGGCGTCATGAAGAACAGCAACTGCACCAACGAAAAGAGCAACGGTCCGATGTCGCGGTAGCGGGTCGCCAGGATGCCGAAACACAGCGACACCCAGATGCAGTTCAGCACGATCAGTGCCAGCGCCGGGATCACCGAAAGATCGGCCCACGACCACGGTTTGGGGAAGATGATCGCGATGACGACGTAGATGACGATGTTGTGCGCGAACAGGATTATCTGCCGCCACACCAGCCGGTAGACGTGCACGCTCAGCGGCGTCGGCAGTTGCTTGATCAGTCCCTCGTTGGCGACGAAGACGTCGGCGCCCTCCAGGATGGCGGCGTTGATCAGGTTCCAAATGATCAGGCCCAGCGTCACATATGGCAGATGCAGCGACAGCTCGAGATGAAAAAGCTTGGAGTACAAGCCCCCCATCGCGACGGCCGTGGTTCCGGTCGCGATGGTGATCCAGAACGGTCCCAGCACCGAGCGGCGGTAGCGCTGCTTGATGTCCTGCCAACCCAGGTGCAGCCAGAGCTCGTGCCTGCGGAAGCCGTCGACGAGGTCGCCCCGGGCCCGGGTAAGGGTGCGCGACTGTGCCGCCGCGTCGACGAAGGTCATGGGCGCCGCTCCTCTCCGTGCTTGCCGAACTGCTCGCGACGCCCCAAGCGCCGCAGCCGAATCCATTCCAGCAGACCGCGCGGGTCGCGACGGGTCACCAGGAAGAACCAGCCGAATCGCAGCCATTCTTGCACCAGCAGCTTGCGCAGGCCGGGCTGCGACAGCAGGTAGCCGCGGTTGCGGTAGGTGTAGAACCGCTTGGCGTGGTTGTCCGGGTACTGGGTGTGCATGCGGCCGCCCAGGATCGGCCGAAACTCGTCGGACCCGCAGGGGTGCAAGTAGATCGTGTCCAGGCAGGTCCCGAACGGAAGGCCGGACCGAACCAGGCGGCGGTGCATCTCGACCTCGTCTCCGCGGATGAACAGCCGCAGGTCCGGCACGCCCACCGCGTCCAGGGTGGCGGCCTTGAACAGCGCCCCATTGAACAGCGAGGCGATCCCCGGCAGCAAGTCCTGTCCCGTTTTGGTGCGCAATTCGCTTGCGCGCCTGCGCCATACCAAGCCGCGGCGCAGCGGGAACGCCAGCCGTTCCGGGTCGTCGGAGTTGCAGACCATCGGCGACACCTCGGCAAGGGCGTGCTTTTCGGCACAGGCCAGCAGGGTGGCCAGAACGCTCGAGTCCTGCGGGCGCCCGTCGTCGTCGGCCAGCCACACCCAATCGGCGCCCTGGGCCAGCGCGTGCAGCATGCCCAGCGCGAAACCCCCTGCGCCGCCGAGGTTTCGACGAGAGGGCAGGTAAGTGGTCGGGATCGGTTGGCCGGCCACCAGGTCGCGGATCCGCCCGGAGCCCGGTCCTTCGCCGGAACCGTCATTGTCCACCACGATGAGGTGATCGGGCAGCCGGGTCTGCGTGCTCAGCACATCGAGCGACTTAGCCAGTTCGTCGGGGCGCCGGTGGGTGACGACGACGGCGAAGACGGTCTCACTCATCCCCGGAAGCTCTTTGGGCCAGGGGTGTCTGGAGCCGATTCGCCTGCTGGTCCTCTTCCAGCACCTCGCGGACGTGCCGGGCCGCGTCCTCCCCTTCGTACGCGCGCACAACGTCTTCGATGCCGCCGGACATCCGGATGACGCCGTGGTCGATCCACATCGCCGTCTTGCACAACCGGGCCAGAAATTCGTTGGAATGGCTGGCGAATACCAGGATTCCGGAGCGTTCCACCAGGCTCTGCAACCGCGACTGGGCCTTCTTCAAAAACTCGGCGTCCACCGCGCCGATGCCTTCATCGAGCAGCAGGATCTCGGGGTCGATGCTGGTGACCACGCCCATCGCCAGCCTGACACGCATGCCGGTGGAATAGGTGCGCAGCGGCATGGACAGGTAGTCGCCCAGCTCGGTGAACTCGGCGATCTCGTCGACCTTGGACAGCATCTGCTTTCGCGTCTGCCCCAGGAACAGGCCGCGAATGATGATGTTCTCGTAGCCCGAGATCTCCGGGTCCATGCCGACCCCGAGATCGAAGACCGGTGCGACCCGGCCGGTGACCGTCGCCCAACCCCGAGTGGGCTCGTAGATGCCCGAAAGCAGCCGCAGCAGAGTCGATTTGCCCGCCCCGTTGTGGCCCACCAGGCCCACTCGGTCGCCCAACTCGAGGGACATGGTGATGTCGCGCAACGCTTCGACCACCACCACGTTAGAGCTGTTGCGTCCGATCGTGCCGCCGGCCTTGCCCAAAAAGGCCTTCTTCAACGAGCGCGACTTGGCGTCGAAGATGGGAAACTCCACCCACGCGTTGTGCGTCTCGATGTGAGGACCAGAATCCGGCGCCATTGAGTGCTGCGTCTGCTTACAGGTACTGGCCGTGCCCGGGCGCGCCCGGCTTACCGATGCCCGAAGGAAGGGCGCCCTGGCGCATCTTTTCCAGTTGCGCGCGGGCGGCCATCTGCTGGGCGAAAAGCGCGGTTTGGATGCCGTGGAACAGCCCTTCCAGCCAGCCGACCAACTGCGCTTGGGCGATGCGCAATTCGGCGTCGGACGGGGCGGCGTCTTCGTTGAAGGGCAGGGTGAGCCGATCGAGTTCCTCACGCAGTTCCGGCGCCAAGCCCTCCTCCAGTTCCCGGATGCTGGTCGCGTGGATCTCGCGCAGCCGGTTACGGCTGGCCTCGTCCAGCGGTGCGGCCCGCACCTCCTCGAGCAGCTGCTTGATCATCGTTCCGATGCGCATCACCTTTGCGGGCTGCTCGACCAGGTCGGTCAGGGAACGCTCGTCGGCATCGTCGTCGGTGAGCGCCATCACTCGCGGGTCGACGCCACCGATGATTTCGACGTCGTCGTCATCGTTGCGGGTACTCAATCCTTCACCATCCTTTGTGGACTATGGGTGTGGCGTCGTGCCGTTTGGTCGCCATTCATAAATTCGGGCACCGCCATTGTCGTAGATCAACGCCCACGACTTCGACTTATCCAGTGACACTAGTCCTTCGGGTACGGCGAACCCGCGGACAGTCGGCGTGCTGGTGTAGATGTACCGAATATTGAGCGCTTTAATCGCTTCGAGGACCCGCGGATCGGATTCGCCTTTGCGGGCCGAGGTCCAGAAGATGTATCGGTTCGGACCCGGACCCATCTGTTGTGGGTAGTCGTAGTGGGTCCATAGCGGATGCAGGTCGGCGACGGCGTACATCCAGGCGGTGCCGTCGGTGTTGGCGTTGCCGATCAAGGTCTCGTGGGCGCCGGGCAGCTTGGACAGGTAAGCCATGGCCATCAGGTCGCGCTGGTCGACGATCACCGAATCGTACTTGTCGCCGAATAACACCAGGTGCCGATACAAGTAGTGGCGCCCGGTGAGCACGGTGATCGCCACCAGCAGCACGGCGGTGGCCGAGATCCAGACCGGGGTAGGGAATGGTTTGAATCTGCCGCTGACTCGTTTGGCGCCGGCCACGATGCCCACGACGATCGCGAACAGCGCGACTCCGGCCATCGGCTCGAGCAGCAGGGTGATCGCGGCCGAGATTCGGCGCGGATCCTTATAGAAGAACTCGCCGAACATCCCGGCCACGGCACCGCTCGGGCCGCGCAGCGGGTTTCCGGCGTCGACGTCGACCACCACTAGCAGCAGCCACAAGGCCAGTGGCCACCAGACCCTTTTGATGAGGAAGATCACCGCGCCGATGGCCGTCACCGCGATCAGCCCGTACTGCACCGGGAAGTCGTTGAGGTGGCGGGAGTGCTGGAAGACGGCGTCGAAAAGACCCCGCTTTTTGCTGAGGTGTGTCAAAAAGGAATGCCCGGCGATGATGTCTTCCTGCCCCTGGACGCTGATGAACTGCGGCAACAGGATCAGCCCGGAGAACACCGCAACGCACGCCAGCACGATCAGATCGGCCAGCCTGCCGCGCACCGGACGCCACACCGCATCCATCAGCCACCACGCCACCAGGAACAACAGCACGATCACCCCGCCGGTGATGTGCACGGACATGACGCCGACCCACGCCAGGACAGCCGCCGGGATGCGGTCGCGGTGTCGCGGCGTGGTGGTGATCAGGACGAAGGCCGGAACCGCGACCCCATACGCCGCGAGGTTGGGCATCGCGGCCACGCCGAACTCGACATAGGGGACGGCGGTGAACGACGCCGACAGCGCCGCCGCGGTGGCCGCCGCCCCGGCGCTGCGCCACTCGGTGGTGTGCCGCCGCACCAGATGCCAGGTCAGCATCGCCGCGCTGGTCGGGAACAGCCAGACCGATGCGGCGACCGAACTCAGCGTGTAACCGGTGGTGGGCGCCGCCCCGGTCAGCTGGCAGAACACGGCGGTCAGGGCGTGGAACACCGAGGGGTAGTACAGCGTCTTATGGGTCTCGACGTTGCGCAGCTCGCCCATGTGCGTCGACGACGCCTGGCCGGTGTCCAGGATGAAACGCACCTCGTTGGCGTGCCAGACCGCGTCCCAGGTGCTCGGGATGGTCTGCCAATGGGCGGCGAGGCCGCGGTAGGCGGCCCACATGATGAGCAGCGCGCCCAACAGCACGCCCGCCCCGACCGTGATGGCGGGCCAACGGTTGACCCCGCGGGCTTCCGCTT
>NZ_LZMB01000013.1 GCF_001673555.1 Mycobacterium sp. 1165178.9
TAGTTGCCGATGGCGCCCACCACGACCCCGATGCCCACCGGCAGCAGTTTGCCGAACAACAGGGCGCCGCGCCGCACGGTGTACTTCCGGACCCACGACTTGAGCAGCCGCGAATTCAGCTTCGACATCGACGACAAGGGAAGGGCGGCCAGGCTCTCGGAAATCCAGCCGCCGCCGGTGCGGCGCGGCGCCCTGTTGTTCGGCAAACTGCTGCCGGTGGGCATCGGGGTCGTGGTGGGCGCCATCGGCAACTACCTCGCCGGCAAGAAGATGATTCGCAACGCCAACCGGGCGTTCGGCGCCCCGCCCGCACGCTGGCCCCGTGCGCTGCACCTGGTGCCTAGGATCCACGAGGCCGGTTAGCCCCCCGGCCGTCCTCGTGTCCCCCGGTCTACCTGGCGGATCGGCGGCGAAAGGTTAGCCTTTATAGGGCGGAAACAATGGGTATCGCCATCGGTGTGAGGTGTTCGGTCGTCCGGGACCGACAAGGGTGCAGGCGCCGCGGGAATGCGCTTGCGGAACAGAAGGATTGAGGCGAACTGCGGTCGTGAGCAACATAAGTTCACCATTCGGGCAAAACGAATGGCTGGTCG
>NZ_LZMB01000014.1 GCF_001673555.1 Mycobacterium sp. 1165178.9
TGGAGTTCCTGTGCGAGAACACCACCGGGTTGTGGTGGCCGCTGTTGTAGATCTTGTTGACGGCCGCGGTGAACTGGTCGTTGAACTCCTTGCCGCTGACCGAGCCGGGGATGCTGTCGGAGACGTCGCCGTTGATCCAGTTCACCGGCGCCAGCATGTACGTCGACTTCGCCATCGACTCGGGTTTGCCGTTGTACCAGCCGGCATTGATCTCCTGAATGCCGGGCAGGACCTCCACCTGCTTGCCGAGCGCGGCGGCCAGCGGGGCGGCGGTTTGCTGAGCCCGGGTCATGGCCGAGGCGTAGACGCTGTCGTAATCCTTGCGGCCCAGTTGGTGCGCGAGCTGTTCGGCCTGCCCCTTACCGTCCGGGGTCAGGCCCGGCCCCGGCACATCGGTGTCGATGGTGCCCGCGGCGTTGGCCTCGGACTGGGCGTGCCGGATGAATGTGATGGTGATGGACCGCGCCTGCGGTGAACCGCCGCAGCCGGCGACGATCATCGTGGCGGTGAGTGCGGCGAGCGCCACCGCGGCTTTCCGGATCATGCTGCGCTTGGGCATGTCGATAGCCTGCCCTGCCGACGCCTCCGGTGGGAAGGGTTTGCGCTGGTTTGTTACCGCGCGGCCTGGAGTAGCGGTGCAATTTCATCGGATGCCAGAGTGGACCGAGGATCCCTACCAACGATCAGGAGACTTCCATGGCGATTGATCCGAGTGCCGTCGGCGCGGTCACCGAGCCCATGCAGTTCGAATGGACCGACCGGGACACGCTGCTCTACGCGCTCGGTGTCGGCGCCGGGGTCGACGACCTGCCTTTCACCACCGAGAACAGCCACGACATCGACCAGCAGGTGCTGCCCACGTATGCGGTCATCTGCTGCCCGGCCTTCGGCGCGGCCGGCCTCGTCGGAAAGTTCAACTGGGCCATGCTGTTACACGGATCGCAGAGCATCAGGCTGCACGCACCGCTGCCGCCCGCGGGCAAGCTCTCGGTCGTTTCCGAGGTCGCCGACATCCAGGACAAGGGCGAGGGCAAGAACGCGATCCTGGTGTTGCGCGGCCGGGGCACCGAGCCGGAATCCGGGCAGCTGATCGCCGAGACGCTCACCACCCTGGTCATCCGGGGCGAGGGTGGCTTCGGGGGCATGCCAGGGCAGCGGCCCGTCGCACCGGAATTCCCGGACCGCGAGCCCGACGCGCGCATCCCGCTGCCCACCCGCGAAGACCAGGCGCTGATCTACCGGCTCTCCGGCGACCGCAACCCGCTGCACAGCGACCCCTGGTTCGCCCGCGAGCTGGCCGGCTTCCCGAAGCCGATCCTGCACGGGCTGTGCACCTACGGCGTATCGGGTCGCGCGCTGGTGTCCGAGCTGGGTCAGGGTGTCGCGGCCAACGTCACCTCGATCGCGTCGCGGTTCACCTCCCCGGTGTTCCCCGGCGAGACGCTGACCACCCTGATCTGGCGCACCGAGCCGGGCAAAGCGGTGTTCCGCACCGAGGCTTCCGGTCCGGACGGGGCCGACGCCCGGGTGGTGCTCGACGACGGCGCCGTGGAATACGCCTAGCTTTGATGGCGCGCCAGCTGATCCGCCAGCCGGTCGGTGAATTCGCCGGCCCGAGCGGGACTGTCCAGCGCGAACAGCGCCGCGGTGGCGCGGTCTCCGTCGTCGGCGTGCCGCACCAGGATGGGCACGCCATCGGCGCGCACCGCGTCGAACGCGTCCTCGTCGGTGATGTCGTCGCCGAGGTAGACCGGCGTCAGCGATCCCGACCCGGGCTGGTGCAGGTGATCGATCACCCAGCGCAGCGTTTTTCCCTTGTCCCAGTCCAGGTCTGGGCGTAGCTCGATCACCTCGCGGCCGGTCGTGACCCGCAGCTCGTCGCGGCGACCCGCCGCGCGCACCGCCGCCAGCACCTCGCCGACGCGGTCGCGTTCGGCATTGCGGTAGTGCACGGCCACCCCGAATCGCTTGTGCTCCACCACGACACCGGCGACCGCGCCGAGCTGGTCGCGCAGCTGACCGGCCGCCTGCTCGAGCACCGGGATGGCGGCGGCCGCGTCGTCGTTCTGGTGGTGCGTGCCGTCGGGGGCGGTCAGCTCGAAACCGTGGCTGCCCGCATACCAGACGCCGGGCACGCCAACGCGTTTCGTCACGTCGGCGAGATCGCGGCCGGACAGCACCGCGACGGGGCATCGCGCGGCCAGCTTTTCCAGCGCCTCGGTTGCGCCCGCGACGGGCCGCGCCGAGTCGGGGTCGTCGACGATGTCGGAGAGCGTGCCGTCGAAGTCGAAGAACACCGCGGGTCGCCGGTCGGCCAGGCCATCGGCCAAGGCCTGCAGCGCGTCGGGCAGCTGCGACATGCGGCGGTCGCCGGTCCGCACGGTGACGTCGCCCAGGTCGGCGACCACCGCGTCGGCCCCCGCCTCGCGTAGCCCGGCGCCGTGCCCGGCCGGGTCGACGCCGATCACCAGCGCGAAGCCGGCGGCCCGCGCGGCCTCGACGCCCGCGGCGTCCCCGGCGACCACGACGCAGCGGCCGGGGAGCACCCGCAGACCGTTGGCCGCGTGCGCCGGATCGTCCGCCGAAACGACGGCGGCGCCCACCCCGATCTCGCGCAGCTGTGCGGCCAGCGCCGAGCCCAGCGCGCTGTCGGTGTCGAACAGCACCGCGTCATGGCGGCGCGGGTCGATGACGACCGGCCCGGACTTGCCCATTGACCAACCTTCTCACGGTGGTCAGCGGGGTGGAGAACGGGTCAGTGACGCGCGCGCCCCGGCGCCGACGGGTGCGTCGGCGGCACGGGTCGGACCACCCGGCGCGCGGAACGCCCGCGGGCAAACAGCAGCACGGAATCCTCGCCGAGGGCCACCAGGCGCGCCATTCCCAACTCGATGCCGGCAGCCAGCTGCTTGACGTCGAACGCATCGCCCTGTTCGGTGGTGATCCCGAAGACCAGTTCGTCGCCGTAGCTCAACACCGCGACCCCGGTATGCAGCGCCGTGGCGGTCGGGGGGATCGGGAGCAGCCGTTCCAACGTCTGGCCCATCATCTGCAGGTGACGGCGCGGCCCGGGCACGTTGGTGGCCAAGGTCACGATGGCGCGCTGCGGAAGGCGGGAGAGCAGTTGTAAGGCGTTGCTGCGCAACACGGTTGGCAGGAAGCCGATCATCGACTCCACGATCCCGGCCGGTCGGGGCTGGGCGGCCTGCTTGGCCTGCCACCTGGTGTGCACGGTCTGCAGCCGCCGCACCGGGTCGTCGTGCTCGACGGGCAGATGCGAGAGCATCGCCGAGCGGACCGGCATCGGGGCCAAGGTGCGCAGCGAGTCAGCCCGCGGTTCCTCGCCGCGCCCGAGCAGTGCCGTGCGGAATCCCTCGGTGACGGCGGCGAGCGCGACGTCGTTGGCGCTGACACCGAACTTGCGGCAGACGCTGTCGACGTCGGCGATCGGGACCCGCACCGTGGTGTAGCGTCGCGAGGCGGTGACCGCGTCGGCGCCTACGGACGGCCACATCGCGCCGACCAGGGCGCCGGTGAGGTTACCGGCGGCCGACGAAACCCGCCACAGCGCGTCCACCCAGCCCGGCCTGGCTGCGACCGGCGGCGAAACCTGTTTTCCCGCAGCGCTGTTGGCGAAGGTATCGGCGTCGGCGTCGTCGCACAGCCTGCCGATCAGGCGGGCGGCCGAGTTACCGTCGAGCAGGCCGTGATGGGTTTTCATCAGGATCGCCCACCGGTTGCCCGTCAGGCCCTCGATGACCCAGCACTCCCAGGGTGGGCGGTCCAGATCGAGGGGCCGCTCCAGGGCGTAGGCGATCGCCCGGGACAGCTCGGCCTCGTCGCCGGGGTGGGGGATGGCTATCCGGCGCACGTGGTGGGCCAGGTCGAAGTCCTGGCAGTCGATCCATTCCTGGTTCAGCGGATGCGCCCGAAGCAACTGCGTGCACCGTGTGATCGGCTGGATACGTTCCGCCAGAAGACGTTTGAGCCGCTCGTAGTCGGGCGCGGTGCCGTCGACGATGGCGACCGCGCCGGTGGCCAGACCCGCATGCCGATCCGGATCGTGGGCTTGCAGGAATGCCGTATCCAGTGTCTGTGCCATGCCGGCTCCCGTTAGTCCGCTTTGTTGAACTTGTGCCAGTATCTGTCGACCCCGTGATCCGCGGTAGTACTCGCACGTTAAGAGCTTGTTTAAGAGTTGAAGAGCGGCTTAACAACCGTTGCGCTGGGCCGGGGTCAAATCGAACATCAGTTCGATATACTCACACCCGTGGGCTGGTTCAACGGACCGCCGAGCTGGGCGGAAATGGAGCGGGTGCTCGACAACAAGCCGCGCCATGCCGGGGAGTCGGCCGGCCCGGAATCCGACGGCCCGCTGTCGCGCAGGCGCGCGACGTATCAGCCGCCGGATGCCGGCCGGGCGTCCCGCTCGTCCGTCGCCTATGCCGAACTGCATGCGCATTCGGCGTTCAGCTTCCTGGACGGGGCCAGCACACCCGAGGAGCTGGTCGAGGAGGCGGCCCGGCTGGACCTGCGCGCCCTGGCGCTCACCGACCACGACGGCTTGTACGGGGCCGTGCGGTTCGCCGAAGCGGCGGCCGAACTCGACATGCGCACCGTGTTCGGCGCCGAACTGTCGCTCGGCCCGGGCGCCCGCACCGAACAACCGGATCCGCCCGGCCCGCACCTGCTGGTGCTGGCCCGCGGCGCCGAGGGTTACCGGCGGTTGTCGCGGCAACTGGCCGCGGCACATCTGGCCGGCGGCGAGAAGGGCAAGCCCCGCTACGATTTCGACGCGCTGACCGAGGCCGCAGGCGGGCACTGGCACATCCTGACTGGCTGTCGCAAAGGGCATGTCCGCCAAGCGCTTTCCGAGGGCGGACCATCGGCGGCGGAGCGGGCGCTGGCCGATCTGGTGGACCGGTTCGGGGCTCACCGGGTCAGCATCGAGCTGACCCATCACGGTCAACCGCTCGACGACGAACGCAACGGGGTGCTTGCCGCGCTGGCCCCACACTTCGGTGTCGGCGTCGTCGCCACCACGGGCGCGCATTTCGCGGCGCCGTCGCGGCGCCGGCTGGCCATGGCGATGGGCGCCATCCGGGCGCGGGAGTCGCTGGATTCGGCCGCCGGATGGCTGGCCCCGCTGGGCGGTTCGCACCTGCGCTCGGGTGAGGAGATGGCCCGGCTGTTCGGGCATGTGCCCTTTGGGGGCCCTAATGTGGTGACCGCGGCCGCCGAGCTGGGCGAGCAGTGCGCGTTCGGGCTGGCGCTCATCGCGCCGCAACTGCCGCCGTTCGACGTGCCCGCCGGGCACACCGAGGACAGCTGGCTGCGGCAGTTGACCATGGCGGGGGCGCGCGATCGTTACGGGTCGGCCGAGCACGCTCCGCGCGCGTATGCCCAGATTGAGCGCGAACTGAAAGTCATTGCCCAGCTGACGTTTCCGGGCTATTTCCTGGTGGTGCACGACATCGCCCGGTTCTGCCGGGACAACAACATCCTGTGCCAGGGCCGGGGATCGGCCGCCAACTCCGCGGTCTGCTACGCCCTTGGTGTCACCGCCGTCGACCCGGTGGCCAACGAGTTGCTGTTCGAGCGCTTTCTGTCGCCGGCCCGCGACGGGCCGCCCGACATCGACATGGACATCGAGTCCGATCAGCGCGAAAAGGTCATCCAGTACGTCTACGACAAATACGGCCGCGACTACGCCGCCCAGGTCGCCAACGTCATCACCTATCGGGGCAAGATCGCGGTGCGCGACATGGCCCGCGCCCTGGGCTTTTCGCAGGGGCAGCAGGACGCGTGGAGCAAGCAGATCAGCCACTGGAACGGCCTGGCCGACTCACCCGATGTGGAGGGCATCCCCGAACCGGTGGTCGATCTGGCCAATCAGATCCGGAACCTGCCGCGACACATGGGGATTCATTCCGGCGGCATGGTGATCTGCGACCGCCCGATCGCCGACGTGTGCCCGGTGGAGTGGGCGCGCATGGAGAATCGCAGCGTCCTGCAGTGGGACAAGGACGACTGTGCGGCAATCGGTTTGGTGAAGTTCGATCTGCTCGGGCTGGGGATGCTCTCGGCGCTGCACTACGCCATCGACCTGGTGGCTGAGCACAAGGGGATCGAGGTGGACCTGGCCCGCCTCGACCTCTCCGAGCCGGCGGTGTACGAGATGCTGTCCCGCGCCGATTCGGTCGGCGTGTTCCAGGTGGAGTCGCGCGCGCAGATGGCCACGCTGCCGCGGCTGAAGCCGCGGGTGTTCTACGACCTGGTGGTGGAGGTCGCGCTGATTCGTCCCGGCCCCATCCAGGGCGGGTCGGTGCATCCCTACATCCGGCGGCGCAACGGCCTGGACCCGGTGGTCTATGACCACCCGTCGATGGAGCCGGCGTTGCGAAAGACGCTGGGAGTGCCGCTCTTTCAGGAGCAGTTGATGCAGCTCGCGGTCGACTGTGCCGGATTCTCGGCCGCCGAGGCCGATCAGCTGCGCCGCGCCATGGGATCCAAGCGCTCGACCGAACGCATGCGACGGCTGCGCGGCCGGTTCTACGAGGGCATGCGCGCGCTGCACGGCGCCGACGACGAGGTGATCGAGCGCACCTACGAAAAGCTGGAAGCCTTCGCCAATTTCGGCTTTCCCGAAAGCCATGCGCTGAGCTTCGCGTCGCTGGTGTTCTACTCGTCGTGGTTCAAGCTGCACCACCCGGCGGCGTTCTGCGCGGCGCTGCTGCGCGCCCAGCCGATGGGGTTCTACTCGCCGCAGTCACTGGTGGCCGATGCGCGCCGGCACGGCGTGACGGTGCACGGCCCGGACGTCAACGCCAGCCTGGCGCACGCCACGCTCGAGAGCGCAGGCACCGAGGTCCGCCTCGGCCTGGGCGCGGTCCGGCACATCGGCGACGACCTGGCAGAACAACTCGTCGAAGAGCGAAAAGCCAACGGCCCGTTCGTATCTCTGCTGGACCTGACGACCCGGCTACAGCTTTCGGTGCCGCAGACCGAGGCGCTGGCGACCGCGGGAGCTTTTGCCTGCTTCGACATGTCCCGGCGCGAGGCGTTGTGGGCCGCCGGGCCCGCGGCCACCCAGCGGCCGGGCCGGCTGCCCGGAGTGGGATCGTCGTCGCACATCCCGGCAGTGCCCGGGATGAGCGAGCTGGAACTGGCCGCCGCCGACGTGTGGGCCACCGGCGTCTCCCCGGACAGTTATCCGACGCAGTTCCTGCGGGCCGATCTTGACGCGATGGGGGTGGTGCCCGCCGCGAAGCTGGGCTCGGTGCCCGACGGCGACCGCGTGCTGATCGCGGGCGCGGTCACCCATCGGCAGCGGCCCGGCACGGCGCAGGGGGTCACGTTCATCAACCTCGAGGACGAGACCGGGATGGTCAACGTGCTCTGCGTGCCGGGGGTTTGGGCGCGGCATCGCAAGCTGGCGAACTCGGCCCCGGCGCTGCTGGTGCGCGGGCAGGTCCAAAACGCCAGCGGTGCGATCACCGTCGTCGCCGAACGGCTGGGCCGCATCACCCTGGCGGTCGGCTCGAAGTCCCGCGACTTTCGGTGATCCGGAGGTATCACCCATCCGTCGAACGTGAACTCAGCGCGACATTTCGCCCATTTCTTAGCAGTGAGTGCACATTCGGCGGGGGTACCCGCACGGTCGGCGGCGGCCGGCCAGAGGACCGCCGCCTATGTAACCTCCACACATGACCCTCAACCTGTCCGTCGACGAACTCCTCACCACCACCCGCTCGGTCCGCAAACGCCTCGACTTCGACAAGCCGGTGGGCCGCGACGTGCTGATGGAATGCCTCGAACTGGCGCTGCAGGCGCCCACCGGCTCCAATGCGCAAGGCTGGCAATGGATTTTCGTCGAGGACGCCGAGAAGAAGAAGGCGATCGCCGACGTCTACCTGAAGAACGCCCAGCCCTACCTCAGCGCGCCGAAGCCCGACTACGGCCAGGGCGACACCCGCGGTGAGCGGATGGGCAAGGTCGTGGATTCGGCGATGTACCTCGCCGAACACATGCACGAGGCGCCGGTGCTGCTGATCCCGTGCCTCCAAGGCCGCGAAGACAAGTCGTCGATAGGCGGCGTCTCGTTCTGGGCGTCGCTGTTTCCGGCGGTGTGGAGCTTCTGCCTGGCGCTGCGCTCCCGGGGATTGGGGTCCTGCTGGACGACGCTGCACCTGCTCGGTGGCGGTGAACAGCAGGTCGCGACGGTGCTCGGCATCCCGCACGACAAGTACAGCCAGGGCGGGCTGTTTCCCATCGCCTACACCAAGGGCACCGATTTCCGCCCGGCCAAGCGGCTGCCCGCCGAGCAGCTCACTCACTGGAATACCTGGTAATCAGGTCTGCAGAGGCCAAACCTCGACGATCCCGTGGGCGACCGCGCAGGGCGTCTGGCTCACCCGCTCGATCGCCGCGTCAATGTCTTCGGCGTCGATGACCGCGAACCCCGCGATCGGCAACGCCGATCGGAGGAAGGGGCCGGGCTCGATCCGTACCCCCGCGCCGTCCGGGTTGCGCACCTGGACGGGGTCTCCGGCTCGGCCGACGAGCGCGCCGGACGCGCCGAGTTCGTCGTCGCGGGCGTGTGCGGCCTGTTTGCGGTCGTCGGTCAATCGGTGGTATCCGGCCTCGTCGCCGTAACCGATCGTGATGAAGGTAGGCATATCAATGCTGACTCATCCCGGGTGCGAAACTCGTCGCTACACCGCGCCGGCGTAGCCGTGCTGCCGCCAGGCTTCGTATACGGCGATCGCGGCGGCGTTGGACAGGTTCAGCGAGCGCCGGCCCGCCAGCATCGGGATGCGCACCTGCGCGGTGATGTGCGGGTCGGCCAGCGTCGCGGCGTCCAGCCCGGTGGGCTCGGGGCCGAACATCAGTACGTCGCCGGCCCGGTAGCGCACGTCGGCGAACGAGGTCGGCGCGTGCGAGGTGAACGCGAACACCCGCCGCGGTGACAGCGCCGCCCAGGCAGCCGCCAGCGACGCGTGCACGGTGACCGACGCGAGGTCGTGATAGTCCAGGCCCGCCCGGCGCAGCTTGGGTTCGGACAGGTCGAATCCCATCGGCTCGACCAGATGCAATTCGCAGCCCGTCGCCGCCACCGTCCGGATGGCGTTGCCGGTGTTGGGCGGGATCCGCGGTGAGACGAACATCAGCTTGAACACAACGGGATAATGGTCGCATGGTCGAGCAGAGCATCTGGATGCAGAAGGTCGCTGCCGATCCGGGGCATTCGCAGTGGTACATCGAGCGTTTCCGTGCCATGGCCCGCGCAGGCGACGACCTGTTCGGCGAGGCCCGCTTCGTGGATGCGATGGCGCCGCGCGGCGCGCGGATTCTCGACGCCGGCTGCGGGCCCGGACGCCTGGGCGGGTATCTGGCGAAGGCCGGTCACGATGTGGTCGGCGTGGACGTGGACCCGGCGCTGATCGAGGCGGCTGAGCAGGACTATCCCGGTCCGCGCTGGCTGGTCGGCGATCTCGCCGAGCTGGACCTGCGGGACATCGCCGAACCCTTCGACGTCATCGTCTCCGCCGGCAACGTCATGGCCTTCCTCGCCCCGAGCACAAGGACCCAGGTGCTGAGCCGGCTGCGGGCCCACGTCGCCGATGACGGCCGGGCGGCGATCGGCTTCGGCGCCTACCGCGAATACGAGTTCGCCGACTTTCTCAACGACGCGGCCGACGCCGGCTTCGCGCCCGATCTGTTGCTGTCGACGTGGGATATGCGGCCGTTCACCGACGACTCCGATTTCCTCGTTGCGCTCCTTCGGCCCGCCTAGGCTTGCCCGCCCTGGTGTTTGCCAGGGGTGGCCGCGCGGGTGCGGCGTCACCTTGGAGGGACCTGTCTGCTCAGTAACGATTCTGGTGGCATGCGCCGCGGGCTGTCATACTCGTCGGATTGCCACACCTACACGCACACGCGTATTTGGCGCGGGGCGGGCCAAATAAAGCAGGAAGTTTCATGAGCCTCTCGTTTCCTTCAGCGCTCAGTGTCAGCGCAGCGGCCGGTCGCGCGGCCGCGATGACGTGACCATGTTCAGCCGCCCGACCAACCCGGCCGAGGCGGATGTCGTAGAGCCCGCACCCAACAGCGGTGCCCAGGCCGCGCCGGCCAAACGGCCGCCGACCTGGTCACTGAGCAACTGGCCGGTGCGCTGGAAGGTGCTGGCCATCGTGCTGGTCCCGCTGCTATTGGCGACGGTGTTCGGCGCGTTGCGCATCCACGGCGCCATGGCCAACGCTGCCGGCCTGCGCCTGGCCGCCACCCGCGCCGACGTGGTGCCGGTGATCACCAAGTACATGTCGGCGCTGGACGTCGCGCTGGTGGCCAGTTCCAACGGACGTGACCTCGAGGGGGCCAAGAAGAACTACGAGGCGCGCAGGTACGAGTTGCAGACGAGGCTGGACGAGACCGATGTCAGCGCCGACGTCAGCTCAGGAATCAGCAACCTGCTCGACGGCGGTCAGATGCTGGTGAATAAGGCGGCCGACCCCAGCCTCGGTTTGCGGGAGCGGGTAACGCTCTACGCGCCGATCCTGCTGACCGCCGAAGACGTCATCAACGCCTCGGTCCGCGTCGACGACGAAAAGATCCGCGCCCAGGCGCAGGGCCTGAGCCGGGCGGTCGGGGCCCGCGGTCAGATGACGATGCAGAAAATCCTGATCACGCGCGGGGCCGAGCTTCCCGAGCCGCAGCTGCGGACGTCGATGATCACCCTGGCGGGCACCGAACCGTCGACGCTGTTCGGCATGAGCGAGGTGCTCGGCGCCGGATCGTCCGAGGCCAAGACGCTGCAACAGCAGATGGTGAGCCGGATGGCGATCATGTCCGATCCCGCCAGCGTGCTCGTCGACAACGCCGACCTGCTGCGTTCGATCCAGACCACCGACGAGATCGCCGATCAGGTCATCAAGGATTCCAGCGCGTCGGTGACCAAGTCGGTGCATGCCCAGGCCGCCGAGCGCCGCTCGGCCGCGATCACCGACGCCGTACTGGTGCTGGCCGCCATCGTGATCGCGCTGGTAATCGTGCTGCTGGTGGCGCGCGCCCTGGTGCGGCCGCTGCGTATCCTGCGTGACGGCGCCCTCAAAGTCGCGCACACCGATCTCGAAGAGGAGATCGCGAGCGTGAAAGCCGGTGGGGCCGAACCGGTTCCGAGCCCACTGCCGGTGTACACCACCGAGGAGATCGGCCAGGTCGCGCACGCGGTCGACGAGCTGCACACCCAGGCCCTGCTGCTGGCCGGTGACGAGGCACGGTTGCGGCTGCTGGTGAACGACATGTTCGAGACCATGTCGCGGCGCAACCGCACGCTGGTGGACCAGCAGCTGGCGCTCATCGACCGGCTGGAGCGCAACGAGGAGAATCCCGACCGCCTCGACAGTCTGTTCCGGCTCGACCACCTTGCGGCGCGGCTGCGCCGGAACAGCGCCAACCTGCTGGTGCTCGCCGGCGCGCAGCTTGCCCGGGACCAGCGCGACCCGGTGCCACTGGCCACGGTGATCAACGCCGCGGTGTCCGAGGTCGAGGACTACCGCCGCGTCGAACTCGCGGGGATGCCCGACTGCGCGCTGATCGGCGCGGCCGCCGGTGGCGCCATCCATCTGTTCGCCGAGCTGATCGACAACGCCCTGCGCTACTCGCCGCCGACGACCTCCGCCCGGGTCTCGGCGTCCCGCGGCGGCGACGGGGGAGTCGTGGTGCGAATCGCCGACGCCGGTCTGGGGATGAACGACGCCGACCGGCGCATGGCCAACATGCGGCTGCAGGCCGGCGGCGACGTGAGCCCTGACAACGCCCGCCACATGGGTCTTTTCGTGGTCGGCCGGATCGCGGCCCGGCACGGCATTCGGGTGGGGTTGCGCGGCCCCGCGGCCAACGAATCGGGATCGGGTACCACCGCCGAGATCTACCTGCCGCCTGCGGTGCTCGCCGGCCTGGCCGTCGCCGAGTCGGCGCCGCCCCGCCACATCCGCGCGGTCTCCTCGTCGAGCGCCAAGCTGGCCAGGGCGAATGCCGCAGCCGCGGATGACACCGGGCAGGCCGGGGGCCCGCAGGAGCCGGCGGCGCGCACCGCCCCGGACGCGGCCGGGCCGTCGGTCACCTTGCTGCCGCGCCGCAACCCGGGTTCCAGCGGCATCACTGAAGTTCCCGCCCCGCCCGCCGAAGAGCAGCCCCGCCGCCAGCGCCGCGAGCTGGCAACCCCCTGGTGGGAGAGCGCGCCCAAGCCGGCGCCCGAGCCCGAGCCGGTGGCCAAACCGGCGCCGGCGCAGCCGGCCCGGGCGGCGTCGGACACCTCGGCTTTCTTCTCCGCCCGCGCCCGGGATGCCGCCAGCCGCACAGAGTCCCGGCCAGATCAGCCGGCACGACCGGCCCCGGTCTCGTCCAATTCGTCGGCCCCGAAGGCCCAAACGGCTCCGGCCGACGACGACGTCATCTACCGCCGGATGCTGTCGGAGATGCTGGGCGACCCGCACGACCTGGTCAACAGCCCCGACCTGGATTGGCAGTCGGTCTGGGATCGCGGCTGGACGCTGGCGGCCGCGGCCGACGAGAAACCCGTCGAGGCGCACACCACCGACCACGGCCTGCCGGTGCGCACGCCGGGCGCCCGCCTGGTACCCGGGAACGCCAACGGCGCCGAACAGGACGAGCCGGCCGAGCCCGATCATGGCGTGAACGGGCGATCGCACCGGGAGCCGCAGCACGCGGCGAATGGACGCTTGGCCCGGGACCCAGAGGCGGTTCGCGCCTCGTTCAGTAACCATTTCGGTGGCGTGCGCACCGGACGCTCGCACGCCCGTGAGACCGACCAAGGATCCGACCAACAATGACGTCATCGGACAACTCCCTGGACTGGCTGGTGACCAGGTTCGCCCGCGAGGTCCCTGGCGTCGCGCACGCGCTGCTGGTATCCGTCGACGGGTTGCCCATTGCCGCCAGTGAGCATCTCCCACGCGAACGCGCGGACCAGCTCGCGGCCGTCGCCTCCGGGCTGGCCAGCCTGGCCACCGGCGCCGCGCAGCTGTTCGAGGGCGGGCAGGTGCTGCAGTCGGTGGTCGAAATGCAGAATGGCTACCTGTTGCTGATGCGCGTGGGTGACGGCTCGCACCTGGCGACGCTCGCGGTGGCGTCGTGCGATATCGGTCAGATCGGCTACGAGATGGCCGTGCTGGTCGAACGGGTGGGCGGCGTGGTCCAGTCGACCCGCCGGTCGGCCGCGCAGCAACACTCGTGAGCTCGATGGACACTCCCGAGACCTGGCCGGCCCACCGCAAGGGGAACCTGGTCCGCCCGTACACGCTGACCTCGGGGCGCACCGACACCAAGGTCGACCTTCCCCTCGAGGCGCCGATTCAGTCGTTGCAGGCCGGGCTGACGCACCGGTGGCCGCCCAACGATCCGAGGGGCAGGATCATTCAACTCTGCGTCGACAGCCCGTCGGTCGCCGAAATCTCGGCCCGGCTGGATCTACCGCTCGGTGTCGCGCGCGTCCTGGTCGGAGATTTGGTGCTGTCCGGCTACCTTCGAGTGCATAAGACGTTGTCCGAGCGTTCGACCAGAGATGAGCGCCACGAACTCATAGGAAGGACACTGCGTGGCCTACGCGCACTCTGACGTGCAGCCTGATTCCGGCGCCCACGCGTCGACGAAGATCGTGATCGCCGGCGGATTCGGGGCCGGCAAGACCACGTTCGTCGGGGCGGTGTCGGAGATCATGCCGCTGCGCACCGAGGCGATGCTCACCGACGCCTCGGCCGACGTCGACGCGCTCGAGGCCACCCCGGACAAGCGGACGACCACCGTCGCAATGGATTTCGGCCGGATCACCCTGGCCGAAGACCTGGTGCTCTACCTGTTCGGCACGCCGGGGCAGCGCCGCTTCTGGTTCATGTGGGACGACCTGGTGCGCGGCGCGATCGGCGCGGTCGTCCTGGTCGACTGCCGTCGTCTGCAGGACAGCTTCGCCGCGGTCGACTTCTTCGAGCACCGCAACCTGCCGTTTCTCGTCGCGGTCAACGAGTTCGAGGGCGCGCCCCGCTACCCGGTCGCCGAGGTGCGCGAGGCGCTGACCCTGCCGACGCACATCCCGGTGATCACCGTCGACGCCAGGGATCGCCGGTCGGCGACCGACGCCCTGATCGCGGTCAGCGAATACGCCCTGGCCAGCCTGTCGGCCAATTGACCACGCGGTGGGTCGACCAGGAATTCGAGGGCCACGACTTCACCGACGACGACCTATCCGGGGTGCAGACCGAGCGGGTCGTGTTCACCGAATGCGACTTCAGTGGAGCGAACCTCGCCGAGTCTGGGCACCGCGGTTCGGCGTTCCGCAATTGCACGTTTCGGCGAACGTCGCTGTGGCACAGTGCGTTTTCTCAGTGCACCATGCTGGGCTCGGTGTTCGTGCAGTGCCGGCTGCGGCCGATCACCTTCGACGAGGTCGATTTCACCCTCGCCGTGCTCGCCGGCATCGACCTTCGCGGCGTCGACCTGAGCGGCTGCCGGCTGCGGGAGACCAGCCTGGTGGAGACCGACCTGCGCAAGGCCGTGCTGCGCGGCGCGGACCTGCGTGGCGCGCGGACCGCAGGCACCCGGCTGGACGATGCCGACCTGCGCGGCAGCACCGTGGATCCGACGCTGTGGACGACCGCCTCGCTGGCCGGTGCCCGCGTCGACGTCGACCAGGCCGTGGCGTTCGCCCTCGCCCACGGGTTGCGGCTGGACGGTGGCGACGGCTGAGCGCTCAGCGGGTGAGCCGGATGCGCCAGCGCACGAGCGCGGCGTAGGCGACGGTGAGCACCGCGAGCATGCCCATGTCGAACAGCCAGGCCGCCGCCGTGTGCTCGAAGTGGCTGTCCCGCGGGCTTTGCGGGCCGGGCGACACCGTCCACAGGTCCACCGTCGCCCCCTGCGCCGCATAACCCCACCGCGCGGGCACCAGCCAGGACAGCTGGTCGAGGAAGATCCGGTGGGTGACCGGCACCATGCCGCCGGACAGCACCATCTGCATCATCAGCGACACCACCAGCAGCGGCATGATCTGCTCGTTTGAGCGGGCCAGCGCCGAGAGCAGCAGGCCCAGCATCGCCGCCGCCACGCACGTCGCCGCGACCCCGGCGAACAGCTCCAAGGTGGCATTACCGAGCAGCACCGCCGGTCGCGTCGGCGGCCCCTTGCCCAGCACCACGATCGCGGTGGCGATGGCCGCCTGAATGATCGCGAACGTGCAGAACACCGCGACCTTGGCCAGCAGGTAGGCCGTGCTGGACAGGCCGACCGCCTGTTCTCGGCGGAAGATCGGCCGCTCACCGATCAGGTCGCGGATGGTCAGCGCCGTGCCCATGAACACGGCCGCCATGGTGAGCAGGGTCAGGATCATCCCGGCTTCGCCGGCCGACTCGCTGACCGGATCCGCATAACCGAACCCGACGCTGCCGGGAACGGTCAGCGAGAGCGCGCCCATGACGAACGGCAGCACCGCCAGGAACAGGAAGTAGGCACGGTCTGAGACCACCAGCCGGACCTGGCGGCGGGCGATCGTGGAGAACTGGTGGCGCTTACTGGTGCGCGGCGGGACGCCGAGCTCGGCCGGCGCCTCGGTCTGCGTGGGCGGTGGCGGTTTGTTCTGGGCCAGAAAGCGGCGGTTGGCCTCGTCGGGGTCGGCGCCCACCTTGGCGAAGATGTGCGCCCAGTTGGTGGTCCCCATGGCCGCGCCGATCTGGCCGGGCGGGCCGAGGTACGCCGTCTTGCCACCCGGCGCCATCAGCAGCACCTGGTCGCAGACGTCGAGGTAGGTCAGCGAGTGGGTGACCACGAGCACCACGCGGCCGGCGTCGGCGAGTTGGCGCAGCATGGTCATGACCTGCAGGTCCAGCGCCGGGTCCAGGCCGGAGGTCGGTTCGTCGAGGATCAGCAGCGACGGCCCGGTCAGCAGCTCCAGCGCCACCGATGCGCGTTTGCGCTGGCCCCCGGAGAGCTTGTCGACCCGGGTGTCCGCGTGCTCGGTCAGGCCCAGCTCGTCGAGGACCTGGGCGACGACCTGCACGCGATCGGCCTTGCTGGTGTCGGGCGGCAGGCGCAGCTCAGCGGCGTAGCCGAGCGCCTGGCTGACCGTGAGCTGGCGGTGCACGACGTCGTCCTGAGGAACCATCCCGATCCTGGTACGCAGCGAGGCGTACTCGGTGTGGATGTCGTGGCCCTCGAAGGTCACCGAGCCCGACGATGGCGTGGCATACCCGGCGATCAGCCGCGACAGCGTGGTCTTGCCCGCACCCGAACCGCCGATCAGCGCGGTCAGCGTGCCCGGCCGGGCGACCAGCGAGATCCGCTCGAGCAGGTTCTTGCCGCCGATGCCGAAGTTGACCTCACGTACCTCCAGGCCGCCGGCCCGGGTGGCCGCCTCCTGACGGCGGACCAACATGCCGTCGTGGAACACCAGGTCGACGTTGCCGATCGTCACCACGTCGCCGTCGGACAGCGCCGCCGACCCGACCTTGACGCCGTTGACGAAGGTGCCGTTGCTGCTGTTCGCGTCGCGGATCTCGGCGCCGGTCGGGGTCGGGTTCAAGAAGGCATGATGGCGGGAGGCCAGCACGTCGTGCACGACGATGTCGTTGTTGAGCGCGCGCCCGATCCAGGCGGAGCGGCCGGCCGCCGGCCGGCGCTCGGATTCACCCCCCGGGACGCTGACCCAGGTGGTCGGGAATTCCCCGGCGTCGCTCCTGCCGGAGGGTCGGTTCAGCGCGGCGGGATGCGGACCGGACTGCGGTACGGCGCGGGTCGCGGCCTCCGGCGGGACGATCGGGACGGCCGACCTGCGCTGTGCGTCGCGCCGCGGGAAGGGGCGCGACGACGGCGAGGCGGGCGGCCTTGGAGGCTGCGCCGCCCGCCGGGCCGGCCCGGTCACAGGTCGCGGCGGCGAGGCGCTGGGCTGGGCGGTGATGATCGGGATCGACTTCGTGGTCGGCGGGAGCAGGCCGACGTTGCCCATGCCCACTTCGAAGGTGATTCGCGGACCGTCGGGCTTGCCGATGTTGATCGTCTGGCCGTCGTGGATGTCGACGAGCGGCACACGCTGGCCGTCCAGGTAGATCCCGTTCAGCGAATTGTTGTCGACCGCCTGCCACCGCCCCTGATCGAAGCGCAGCAGCACGTGCGCGCGGGCGATCAGCGGGTGCGCCACGCGCAGGTCGGCCCGCAGGTCGCTGCCCACGACCACGTCGCGGCCGGCGGCGAAACTACCTTCGGAGCGGTCAGATCGAGCCGTCAGCACGGGCTGCGCAGGTCGAGTCATCAGATCAGGTTGGAAGTCGCGGTCGGGGGCGCCGGCCTAGCGTTTCAGCCGGATGTGCCAGCGGACGAAGCTCGTGTAGCCGATCGACAGCGCCGCGAGCATGAACATGTCGAACACGAAGATGTGCTTCGAGTGCTGCCAGATCGGGTCGTTGGTCGGGATTTGCTTGACCTTCACCAGCGACGGGAAGTCGATCGAGGACGCCCCCGCCGCGTAGCCCCACCGGGCGGGCGTCAGCCATGCCATCTGCTCGAGGCCGACGCGCTGATACACCGGGATCATGCCGCTGGAGAACACCAGCTGCGACATGATCGACACCACCAGCAGCGGCATGATCTGCTCGTTGGACTGCGCCAGCGCCGAGAGCAGCAGCCCAAGCATGGCCGAGGCTATACAGGTGCCCGCCACGGTGACGAACAGCGAGAAGGTGGAGTTGCCGAAGAACTGGGGGTGTGCCGTCGGCGCGCCCTTACCCAGCCGCACGATGGTGGTCGCGATGGCCGCCTGGGCGGTGGCGAAGACGCAGAACACCGCGATCTTGGCCAGGAGGTAGGCGGTGGTGGACAGGCCGACGGCCTGCTCTCGCCGGAAGATGGCGCGCTCGCCGATCAGGTCGCGAATGGTCAGCGCGGTGCCCATGAACACGGCGCCGATGTTCAACAGCACCATGATGTACTGCGGCTGCGTGGGCGCGGGCCCCAGCGGGTCGGCCGGGCCGAGGCCCGGGTGCGGTCCCTTCACCGTCAGTGACAGCGCGCCGATGAGGAAGGGCAGGATCGCCAGGAAGATCGTGTAACCACGGTCGGACACGACGAGGCGAACCTGGCGCCGGGCGATCGTGGACAACTGCCTGAACAGGTTGGTCTGGGGTGGTTCGCCCAGATCCGCCGGACTCTGCGGGGACGGTGGCTTCGACGACTGCTGGTTGCGCTCCTTGAACCGGCGGTTGGCCTCGTCCGGGTCGGCACCCACCTTGGCGAAGATGTCGGCCCAGTTGCGCGTCCCCATCGCGGACTCGACCTGGTCGGGGGGCCCGCAGAAAGCGGTTTTACCGCCGGGTGCTACCAGCAGGATCTGGTCGCACACGTCCAGGTACGACACCGAGTGGGTCACCACCAATACCGTGCGGCCCGCGTCGGCCAGCTGGCGCAGCATGAGCATCACCTGACGGTCCAGCGCGGGGTCCAGGCCCGACGTCGGCTCGTCCAGCAGCAGCAGCGACGGCTGGGTGAGCAGCTCGAGGGCGACCGAGGCACGCTTGCGCTGACCGCCGGAGAGCTTGTCCACCCGGGTGTCGGCGTGCTGGGTCATGTCGAGTTCCTCGAGCACCTGCGCGACGACGCGGGCCCGTTCCTCTTTGCTGGTGTCGGGCGGTAGACGCAGTTCGGCCGCGTAGTTGAGGGCCTGGTTGACCGTGAGCTGGCGGTGCACCACGTCGTCCTGCGGGACCATGCCGATCCTGCTGCGCATGGACGCGTACTCGGTGTGGATGTTGTGGCCCTCGAAGGTCACATTGCCCGAGGTGGGGCTGGTGTAGCCGACGATCAGCCGCGACAGCGTGGTCTTGCCGGCACCCGACCCACCGATGATGGCGGTCAGGGTCCCGGGCCGGGCGGTCAGCGAGATGTGGTCCAGCAGCTGCTTGCCATGGTCGACGGTGTAGCAGACGGAGTTGACCTCCAGCCCGCCGGTGCGCGTCGCCGCCTCGGTGCGCCGGACCAGGCTGTCTCCGGTGAACACCAGGTCGACGTTGCCGATGGTGACCACGTCGCCCTCGGTCAGGACCGCCGAACCGACCCGGACGCCGTTGACGAAGGTCCCGTTCACGCTGTGCGCGTCGCGGATCTCGGTGCCCAGCGGCGTCTGAATCAAGAAGGCGTGGTGGCGCGAGGCCAGCACGTCTTGGATGACGATGTCGTTGTCGGTGGCCCGGCCGATGGTCTGCGACCCCGCGGGCTGCTGAATCGCGCCCGAGCGCGAAGGCAGCAGCGCCTGGAACATCTTCGTCGCGAGGTTCGCCACCTCGGGCGGCTTGGCCGAGGCCGGGGCCATGTGAGTGTGCGGGCTGCCCGAACCCACGGCCGGCATCTGCGCGATGGGCGGGGCGTTGTGCGTCGGGGGTGGCGCAGCGGGCGGGAACGCGGGCGGCCGTCCACCGCCGCCCCCGTACATGGTGTGAGCCGGCGGGCCTTGCCGCTGGGCGGGCGCGGGCTGCGGTCGCCGCGGCGGCGCCGCCCAATTGGGCGTGCGCCCGGGTGGTGGTGGCGGTGGCGGGGCTGCTGCGGGCGGAGCCGGCTGCGCCGACCACGCCGCGGCCTGCGGCGGTGCCGCCACCGGGATGTTCATCGATTCGGTTCGGGGCGGACGCCCGGCCATGCCCTGGTGGCGGCCGACGTCGAACGTCAGCAACGGTCCGTCCGGGTTTCCGATGTTCAAGTTCTGCCCGTCGTGGATCTCGACCACCGGCACGCGCCTGCCGTTGACGAAAGTTCCGTTGAGCGAACCGTTGTCGATCGCCAGCCACTTGCCCTGATCGAAACGCAGCAGGAGGTGGGCGCGCGAGATCAACGGGTGGGTGATACGCATGTCCGCTCGCAGATCGCGCCCGACTACTACATCGTGGCCCGCTGCGAAGGTGCGTTCCGATCCTTCGTGATGGACGGTTAGCGCTGGCGGGGCTGGTGCTGACATCGCCACAACTGTAGCTTGCAGCCCTGTGGTCTACCCGTGAGCGTCGGGCGCGCCGGTGACCACGCAGTGCGTTCGGGTGTAGATCGTGGGCATGCACCGGTTGCAGTGCGTGCACGCCGAATGCACGTGGTGCTGGGCGCCATCAGCGGCGATTCGATTGATCAGATCCGGCTCGGCCAACAGTGCCCTTGCCATCGCGACGAAATCGAATCCCTCCGCCATCGCCAGGTCCATCGTCTCCCGATTGGTGATTCCGCCGAGCAGGATCAACGGCATCTTCAACTCGTTGCGGAACAGCTTGGCGTCGCGCAATAGATATGCCTCGCGGTAGGGGTATTCGCGAAGAAACTTCTTGCCCGTCATGCGCATGCCCCAGCGCAGCGGCGGCTTGAACACGGCGGCGAACTCCTTGAGCGGCGCGTCGCCGCGGAACAGGTACATCGGGTTGACCAGCGAGCTGCCCGCGGTGAGTTCGATCGCGTCCAGCCCACCGTCTTCCTCCAGCCACTTGGCGGTGGTCAAGGATTCCTCCGTGCTGATGCCGCCGCGAACGCCGTCGGCCATGTTCAGCTTGGCGGTCACCGCGATGGGGGTGCCTTCCTTCTCCACCGCACGCCGAACGGCCATCACCATGCCGCGGGCGACCTTGGCCCGGTTCTGCAGCGATCCGCCGAACTCGTCGTCGCGGCGGTTGATCAGCGGGGACAGGAACGAACTCGCCAGGTAGTTGTGGCCGAGGTGGATTTCGACGGCGTCGAAGCCGGCTTCGATGGCCAGGCGGGCGGCGTTGGCGTGCCCGGCGATCACCTCGTCGATGTCCGCGCGGGTCGCCTTCTTGGCGAACCGCATCCCGATCGGGTTGAAGAACCGGACCGGCGCGAGAGCCTTCGCCTTGTTGGACTTGGCGTTGGCCACCGGGCCGGCGTGGCCGATCTGCGCGCTGACCGCGGCGCCCTCGGCATGGATCGCGTCGGTGAGCCGGCGGAACCCGGGCACGACCTCCGGTCGCATCCAGATCCCATTGCCCTCGGTGCGGCCGCCGGGGGAGACGGCGCAGTAGGCGACGGTCGTCATGCCGACCCCGCCGGCGGCCGGCAGTCGGTGGTATTCGATGAGGTCGTCGGTCACCAGCGCCTCGGGTGTGCGCGCCTCGAAGGTGGCGGACTTGATGGTGCGGTTGCGCAGCGTTATCGGACCGAGCTTCGCGGGGCTGAACACGTCCGGAGGGGTAGGCATACCGGGGAGCGTGCCAGACTGTCACCGTGGGAGCAATCACGCTGGACGGCAAGGCCACCCGCGACGAGATCTTCGTCGACCTCAAACAGCGCGTGACAGCATTGACCGCGTCGGGTCGCACCCCCGGCCTGGGCACCATCCTGGTGGGCGATGACCCCGGCTCGCAGGCATACGTCCGGGGCAAGCACGCCGATTGCGCGAAGGTGGGCATCACTTCGATCCGCCGTGACCTGCCCGCCGATATCAGCACCGCCACGCTCAACGAGACCATCGACGAACTCAACGCCAACCCGGACTGCACCGGGTACATCGTGCAGTTGCCGCTGCCCAAGCATCTCGACGAGAACGCGGCGCTGGAGCGGGTCGACCCGGACAAGGACGCCGACGGGCTGCACCCGACCAACCTGGGCCGGCTGGTGCTCAACAACCCGGCTCCGCTGCCGTGCACCCCGCGCGGCATCGTGCACCTGTTGCGCCGCTACGACGTTGAGATCGCCGGGGCACACGTGGTGGTCATCGGGCGCGGTGTCACGGTAGGCCGCCCGTTGGGGCTGCTGCTGACCCGCCGCTCCGAGAACGCCACGGTGACGTTGTGCCACACCAAGACTCGTGACTTGCCGGCGCTGACCAGGCAGGCCGACATCATCGTCGCGGCCGTAGGGGTGCCGCACATGGTGACCGCCGACGTGGTGCGTCCCGGCGCCGCGGTGCTCGACGTCGGCGTCAGCCGCGTGGACGGAAAGCTCGCCGGCGACGTGCATCCCGACGTGTGGGATGTGGCCGGCCACGTGTCGCCGAACCCTGGCGGCGTGGGACCGCTGACCCGCGCGTTCCTGCTGACCAACGTCGTCGAGCTGGCCGAGCGGTGATGACCGCGCGCACCATGCTGCGGGCCCAATGGCCAATTGTGTTGGTGGGCCTGATCTTTGCGGCGGCGCTCGCCCTGGTCGGCGCCAGCTTCTGGCGCCGCGGCTCGCTGCTGATCGGTATCGGTGTGGGTGTAGCGGCGCTGTTGCGGTTGGTGTTGTCCGAGGACCGGGCCGGCCTTCTGATGGTGCGCGGCAAGGGAATCGACTTCATGACCACGGCGACGGTCGCGGCGGCGATGTTCTATATCGCGTGGACCATCGATCCGTTGGGCACCCGCTAGAACCTCGGCACCGCCGGGGCCTGCCCCGGTATCGCGGGCAGTTGGCCCGCCATGCCCGGGATTTGTCCCGGCACTCCCGGCACCTGCCCGGGCATGCCTGGAATCTGCCCGCCCATTCCCGGAATTTGCCCCGGCATTCCGGGCATTCCGGGTGGCATGGCGCCGGACAGGTTGCCGCTGGCGATGTTTGCCATCTCCTCGGGACAGTACGTCTGGATCGCGATCTGGGTGAACATGCGAGCCATCATCGGTGACATGCCCCGACCGGCGACGCTGGACGCGGCCGCGGCGAAATTGCCACCCGGCTGCGAGAGCATCGGGCAGATCGATTCGCCGACGGACATCGCGTTTCCGGGCTCGCCAAAGTCGATGCCAGCGTGGTTGAGCGCGTCGATGAAGTCGTCTCCGTTGCCCTCCGCTCCGGCCGGCGCCGCGAACGCCGAGGCCACGGTCAGCAGGCCGGCGGCCGCGGCCAACAGGCGGATGGTGAAGGGCTGACGACGAAAAACCCAGACCCATTGATGAGTTCGTGCAAGTGCCTTCACGCCAGCCTCCCCGTCCGCCATGGAGTGCGTCAGCGGCACTCGAATCACGTAAGGAACTCTGAGCCATGGCCGTCACGTTTGCGACACGGTGGGATAAAGGTTCGCACAATAAGCGTTTCGTGAGGCCACCGCGCCCGCGACATCGGTTATTACGCGGTCCGATTGCGCAAGGCCGGGCGGTGAATCGACACCACACCGTGACCTAAGGCCGGCGGCTCAAACCTGTCACGCGGGGGCGATCTACAGCGAAATAGCTTGCGCGAGTGTGAATCTATGTGAACCTCACGTTCAGGCCGCCCATGGGCCGACGCCGCCGACCTTCTGGATCGTGATGCGAGTCAGGTATCCGAGGGGCGCGCCGGGCGGCGGGAACCCCGTGCCAGGGCCGAAGATGGTCGTGGCGATCTCGTCGAGCAGTTCGGGGGCACCGCCCTCCTCGACGCGCGCCGTGCCCCTGATCGACAGATACGGTGTCTGTGGCCCGCTGCGGTCGGGCGACACGATGGTCACCGCCACGCGGGGATCACGTCGGATGTTGCGGATCTTCTGATGCTCCAGCAGATGGGCGGTGACCAGCTCATCACCGCCGTCGGCGGTACGCTGCACCGTCACCCAGACCAGGCTGACTTGCGGGCTGCCGTCGCGATTGATCGCGACCAGCGTTGCCGGGTCGGACCCGATGAGTTGGCGTGCGCTGTCGTCGAGTTTGATGGTGTTCATTGCGTTCTCCTGATTCGGTCATGGTTCCGCGCAACTCGGTTGTCTATATCGATACGACGAAGAAGCTGCGCGCAATCCGACAGCCCGACGCTCGCGGATTACTTCGGCGACGTCATCCGGCCGTGGTGGCGCGTCCGCGAGGTAGCAGGAGTGTGACCGTTTGAGAACATTCTTCAGTGGTTCCCGGCCGGCCCAGCGCCATCACCGGTGAAAGGCTGCTGCGGGATGAGGACGACGAGCCGTAGCGTTCGCTACCCCGCCAGGGTCGCGCGGGTGCACATGGTGACATAGGGCAGCGCAAGGCCCGTCGAATTCGCCAGCGCCGGATGGGTGACCAGCAATTGGCGCACCTGGTCGAGCGTTTGGGTGCGGACCTCGGTCGGCGACGTGATGCAATAGCTGCGCGACGCGACAAGGTCGATCAATGCTTGCGGCGTAAGGTAACTCGTCCACTCGACCCGATGATGCGCCAGGTCGGCGAAGGGCTCTGGCAGCGTCACCTGGGTGCGACCACCGTCGCCGTCGCTGCCGATGATCTGCCCCAGTTCGCGCACCCAGCCGAGCCTTTCGTCGCGGGTGTTCCACACCAGACCCAGTCGTCCGCCGGGCCGCAGCACCCGCGCCACCTCCGGTATCGCGCGCTCCGGATCCACCCAATGCCAGGCCTGTGCCACCAGGACCACGTCAACGCTGTTGTCCTCCAACGGAATCTCTTCCGCGGTGCCCAGCAGCGCCCGGGTCTCCGGCAGCGAGGCGCGCAACACCTCCAGCATGTCCTGGATAGGGTCGACGGCCACCACGTCCAGGCCGCGCTCCACCAGCCGCGTCGTCAGCTTCCCGGTGCCGGCACCCAAATCGAGCACCTGGCGCGCCCCGACCGGCAACAGCCAGTCGATCGCTTCCGGCGGATAGGAAGGGCGTCCCCGCTCATAGGCTGCGGCCGCCGAACCGAACGATAGGGAGCGGTCGTGGCGAGAGCGGGTCACAGTCGTCACGCGCCTTGCTCATCGGCCAGTTTGAGGGTCTTCCCGATCAATTCGTTGACTGCGTCGGCTTCGATCAGGAACCCGTCGTGCCCGTAAATGGACTCGATGATGTCCAGTTCGGCGCAGCCCGGCAGCAGCTCGGCCAGCTCTTCCTGCAGACGCAGCGGGTAAAGCCGGTCACTGGTGATGCCGCCGACCACGACCGGTACCGGACACTCGCTCAGCGCTTTTCGCACTCCACCGCGGCCACGACCCACGTCATTGCTGCTCATCGAGTCCGACAAAGCCACATAGCTGCCGGCGTCAAAGCGGTCGACCAGCTTTTCGCTCTGATATTCCAAGTAGCTTTGCACCGCGTAGCGGCCGCCGTTCCCCGCATCTTCGCCACCCTGGCTGCCGTTGCCGAACCGGGTGTCGAGCTCCAGCTCGCCGCGGTAAGTCAGGTGGGCGAATTGCCGGGCGAGCGCCATTCCCGTGTCGGGTTTACGCCCGGTGCCGTAATAGTCGCCGCCCTGCCAGTCCGGGTCGGTCTTGATCAGCGATATCTGCGTCCTCAGATGGCCGATCAGGTCGGCCGTGCTGCGCGCGCCGACCGCGATCACCAGTCCGGCCCGAACCCGGTCGGGCTGGGCGACGATCCACTCCAAAGCCCTTGCCCCGCCCATGGATCCGCCGATGACGGCGGCAACCCGGTCGATGCCCAGCGCAGCCAGTGCGGCGACGTCCGCGGCAACCTGATCCTGCACCGTAATCTGCGGAAACCTAGAGCCCCACGGCTTTCCGTCCGGGGCAATCGAGCTCGGCCCGGTGGAGCCGCGGCATCCGCCCAGCACATTGGTGACCACCGCGCACCAGCGGTCGGTGTCGATCGGGGCACCCGGCGCGGCAACGCCGTCCCACCAGCCAGGCGTGGGATGTCCAGGCCCCGCGGGTCCGGTCAGGTGCGAATCACCGGTGAGCGCGTGCAACACCACCACCACGTTGTCGCGGTTGGGGGACAATTCGCCCCAGCGCTGGACGGCGATGTCGACATCGTCGATCACCGCGCCGTTCTCGGTGGTCAGCGAGCCGATGCGCACCACGCCGATTTCGCCTTCGGCCGGCAGCGGCTGGGTCGCAGCGTCTGAGATCGTCACCGCCGGTCTCCTCAAAATGCCGCCACCGCTTGCGGATCGGTGCCCGAGGCCCCCGCCGCCGCACCGAATTTGCGTGCCGCGGCAAAGCCGAGCTCGAGGTCAGCGACGATGTCGTCGATGCCCTCGATGCCCACGGCCAGGCGCACCAGCCCCGGGCTGACCCCGGTGCTTAGCTGCTCCTGCGGGCTGAGCTGCGCGTGCGTGGTGGACGCCGGGTGGATCACCAGCGAGCGGACGTCGCCGATGTTGGCGACATGGCTGTGCAGCTTGAGCGCGTTCACGAACGCTTTGCCCACCTCGACGCCGCCGTCCAGCTCGAAGGCCAGCACCGCGCCGGTTCCCTTGGGCGCCAGCTTCTTTGCCCGCTCATGCCAGGGCGAGCTGGGCAACCCGGCATAGTTGACCGACACGACGCCCTCATGGCCGGCGAGGTACTCGGCCACGCGCTGCGCGTTGGAGACGTGGCGCTCCATGCGCAGGCTCAGCGTCTCGATGCCTTGGGCGACCAGGAACGCGTTGAATGGCGAAGCGGCCGAACCGAGGTCGCGCAGCAGCTGCACGCGCGCTTTGAGCGCGTAGGCCGGCGGGCCGAGCTCGGCGAACACCACGCCGTGGTAGCTCGGGTCGGGCGTGGTGAATCCCGGGAAGCGGCCCTGCGTCCAGTCGAAGGTGCCGCCGTCGACGATGACCCCGGCGATCGCCGATCCGTGCCCGCCCAGGTACTTGGTGGCGGAGTGCACGACGATGTCGGCGCCGTGGGAGAACGGCTGGATC
>NZ_LZMB01000015.1 GCF_001673555.1 Mycobacterium sp. 1165178.9
GGTGTCGGCCCGTTTCAACTCACCCAGGCGCAGGGCAGGCGTTGGTCGGCGGCGGATGCCTACCTGCGCCCGGCGCTGGAGCGGGAGAATCTGACCGTCCGGACGCGCGCCTTGGTCCACCGCATCCTGCTCAATGGCGTGCGCGCGGTCGGTGTGGTCTATGACCACGATGGTGCACGGCGTATGGCGCGCGCGGCGGGGGAGGTGCTGCTTAGCGCCGGGGCCATCAACTCGCCTCAGCTGCTGATGCTTTCGGGCATCGGCCCGGCCCAACATCTGCGTGCGCAGGGCATCGATGTAGCGGCGGATCTGCCCGGAGTTGGCGCCAATCTGCACGATCACCCGACACTGCCCATGATCTGGAGTACCCGCGATGCCACCGACATGCTGGCCCTCGCCCTTGATCCCAAGGCCATGGCACAATTCCAGGCCGGTGAGCCCGGGCCGCTGAACTCGGCGCTGTGCGATGTCGGTGCATTCTGCAGCACGACGGGCGATACGGTAACGCCCAATATCGAAATCCATGTGGCACCAATGGCCTTCGCTGACGGTCTGGTGCCGCCCTCAACTCCGTCGTTTACCGGGACGGTGTCGCTGCTCGATCCGGTGAGCAGAGGCACGGTGCGGTTGCGCTCGGCCAACGCCTCAGATACCCCGTTGATCGACCTCGGGCTGTTTCGGGAACCGGGAGACTTCGAGGCCATGCTCGCGGGCGCCGAGGCGTTCATGGACATGAGCACCTCCGGTCCGCTCGCATCACACTTGGGCGCCCTGTTCTTTCCGACGCGCTGCACTGACGGCGCCGAGTTCACACAGGCCGCCCGCGCCCGCACCCAGACGATGTATCACCCGGTGGGCACGTGTGCGATGGGTAGCGGTGAGCTTTCCGTGGTAGACCCGCAACTACGTGTGCGCGGTGTCGAAGGCCTGCGAGTGGTCGACGCCTCGGTGATGCCGGTCGTGCCGCGTGGCAATACCAACGCTCCCACGATCATGCTCGCCGAGAAAGCTGCTGATCTGATCAACAGCGAGGCGAACGACATCACGTGAGCGACAGTGCACGAAGTGGTGAGTTGGCCTTATCGGCCAGCCTGGGTCCTCGGCGCAGCTGGTGGCTGATGCGGCGTGCAGCTGATACCCGGTTAGGCGTCGAACATCGCGAAGAGGTTGTTGAGTCCTTCCGCCAGGAGCGGATGCGTGAAGATCGCGTCCGCCATTGCGGTGTAAGTGAGCTTGCCCAGCATGGCGACCTGAATCACGGTCATGATCTCGCCGCCTTCACTGCCCAGGACCGCGCAGCCCAGGATCTGTCCGCTGTCCGCGTCGACGATGGCCTTCATGAAGCCGCGCGTTTCCCCGGTCTCGATCGCCCGGATAACGGCGCTCATCGGGAGCTTCGCCACGCGGATCTTTCTTCCTTGCGCCCTGGCCTCGCGCTCGGTCATGCCAGCGCGGCCAAGCTGCGGGTCGATGAATACCGCATAGGGGACGATCCGGTCGTGCGTGCTCTTTTTTTCGTGCGCGATCAGGTTGGCGTGCAGGATGCGGTAATCGTCGTAGGAACTGTGGGTGAAGGCCGGGCCGCCCTTGACGTCGCCCATGGCGTAAACGCCTGGGGCGCTGGTTTGCAGGTACTCGTCGACGTCGATGAACCCGTGGTCGTTGAGACGGATTCCGGCGGCCTCGAGGATGAGTGCCTCCGTGTTCGGGACGCGGCCGATGGCTGACAGTAGGTGGGAGCCTTCGACCTGTCGCTCGCGGTCCTCGGTGCGAACGGTCAACCGGAGGCGGTCCCCGTCGGCCTGCTCAACCCGGACCGGCGTCGACGACGTCAGGACCGTGATTCCCTCATCGCGCAAGATTGCGGCGACCTCGTCGGAGACGTCCTCGTCCTCGATCTTCAGCAGGCGGGCGGCTCTTTGGATGATGGTGACCTCGCTGCCGAATCGGCGGAACATCTGGCCGAACTCGAGCCCGATATAGCCTCCGCCAAGGACGATCAGGTGCTCCGGGAGGTCATCCAATTCCATGATCGACGTCGAATCGAGAACGGGAACGTCCGCGACGCCAGGGATCACCAGCGGCTTGGATTGGGTGCCGGTGTCGATCACGACCACCGAGGCGCTGATCTGCCGCGTCCCGCCATTTGTCAAGGCGATCTCGACGGTCCTCGGCCCCACGAAGTGGGCCTCCCCGTCGATCAGGTCAAGTCCATGCTGCGCCAGCCGGCTCGCGTAGTTTTGGCGCGCGCCGGTGACCATGGCTCGTTTGCGCTCAAGCACCCCCGCCAGGTCTACCGATATGGGACCAGCACCAACGCCATACTCTGCGGCGCGGCGTGCCTGGTAGGCGAGGCGCGCGCTGGCGACCATCGTCTTGGTCGGGGTGCACCCCGTGTTGACGCAGACGCCGCCGAGTTGGTCGCGCTCGATGAGCGCGACATTCTGGCCCGCCTTTGCCAGCTCGACGGGAAGAAAGCGACCGCCCTGACTGGTCCCTATCACGATCGCGTCGTACTGCTCCTCGGTCATTTGGTCCTACTCTCCAGATCCAGATCGACAATCACTGCGATTCTTCCAAGTTTGTGTGAACGGCCGACTCGTGGCGGACACGAACACCTTTGACCGAAAGACCAGCCCGACGTCCGGTGTAGCCGATGCCGAGGAAAGTCGGAAGGTACACGATGTCACTTCGTACCCCACGGCTATGACGATTACCGTTGTGCGCGAAGGTGTTTGGCATCGGAGTTCGGCTTTGTCGACCTTTCAACAGTTCATGGCAATGGCTATCGGGACAGCTAATCGCGGTTATCGGAATCCGCACTGGCGACGCCGACATATCAGTCGGCATCACAACGTTTCGAGGGTCAGCGGCATCGCGCCGCGATCCTACGAAAGGAATCAATGCGTGCAATCCGTTCAACCCCGTCAATCGATCAGATTGGAACGAAAACCATGACAACCAACGTCAGCACAGTTCTCAGGACGTCGGCCATCGAGACCGTCGCCAGCGTTCTCGGTCGATACGGTCTCGTGATCGTCATCGGCTGGATAGGCGCCCTCAAGTTCGCCAACTACGAGGCACACCAGATTCAGCCACTGGTGGCCAACAGTCCTTGGATGGGCTGGGTCTATCAAGTTTTCCCGGTCTATACCTTCTCGGCGCTCTTAGGTGTCTTCGAGGTCGCTGCCGCGTTCCTCCTGGCGATCAAGCCGGTCGCGCCGCGATTGTCGGTAACGGGAAGTCTGATGGCCATTGTGCTGTTTCTGTCCACGATCGGCTTCCTCTTCACAACCCCGGGGATCGGAGAGCCGGCCGGCGGCGGCTTCCCGGCCATCTCCCTGCTCGGTGAGTTTCTCCTCAAAGACATCCCGCTGCTTGGTTTGTCGTTCTGGACGCTTGCCGACTCCATCCGGGCTGTCCAACGGCGCTCGACAAACGCTCGCTAACACCCGCGGCGAGTAGGTCGCCCGGTCGCGGACATTGTCCGGGACCGGGCTTCCCCGTTGTGATCGCCGCCCTAGGCTGGACGAATGGAGCTGCGAGAGTTAACGGCATTCGTGGCGGCAGTGGAGGAAGGCGGAGTGTCGGCCGCCTCGCGCCGACTCAATATCAGCCAACCCGCTTTGTCGCAGACAGTGAGCTCCTTGGAGCGTCAGCTCGGCGTCAAACTCTTAGAGCGCAGCAGCACCGGGGTACGGACGACGGAAGCGGGCGCCGCTCTGCTAGCGGAGGCACGCGCAATCCTCGCCAGGCATGATCAGGCGCTGCGCCGGATGGCCGAGTTCACCACTGAAGGTGGCGGAGTGCTGCGGCTGGGGGTGCCGATGGAGCTACCGCCGGACCTTCTGCAGGGCGCGCTCGAGAAGTTCGCAGCGAACTGTCCGGACACTCGGGTAATGCCCCGGCATTTGTCAACTGCTGCACAGATTTCCGGGCTGCGCAGCCGGGAGATCGACGTCGGCCTGCTCCGTGAGCGGCCCGCCCCGGAAGAGTTCGACGCGATGTTGGTGGCGCGCGAAAACCTCGGCGTGTTGTTGGCTTCCGAACTCGCCGCCGGGCTCGTCGGCTCGCAGGGGATCCGGCTCGAGGCGCTGGCCGGACTGCAATGGCTTTGTTTCCCACGATCGAACAGCCCAGCCTGGCACGACGAAATCACAGCGATCTTGCGCAGCCACGGCGTCGATCTGGGGCCGCCGCCGCCGGAGGACCAGCAGCTCATCGCCCAGGTCAAGCTTGCTGCGGTTACCGCGGGTGGCTCATTCGCCCTGGCGCCGGCGAATTGGCCGCACCAGATTCCCGAATCCGTGATATGGAGTCCGCTCGTCGGTCACCCGTTGGTTCGGCGCACATGGGTGGTGTGGCCGGCAAATTCGCGCCGCCGGGACATTGGCCAGCTCGTCACGGCGTTTGACGTTCCAGCGGCCGAGTGATCACGGCGCGATCGCGACCTGACCGCCGCTGGCCTGCAAAATTGCGCCGTTTATGTAGCTCGCCGCGGGTGAGGCAAGGAACGTGACGGCGTTGGCGATCTCTTCAGCGACCGCCGCCCGGCCGAGTGTGGTGACCTCGCCGAGCGCGTCAGCGACGCCGGGAGTAGTTGCGGTGCCAGGTGTTTGAGTGGGACCGGCCTGCACCGTATTGATTCGGACCCCGTCGCGGCCGAACTCGTCCGCCCATACGCGGGTCAGCAATTCGAGGCCGGCCTTGCTCGCACCGTAGATTCCCGCGCCCCGCGCGGGTGTCCCAGCCGCGACCGTGCTCAGGTTCACGACGACGCCTCGGCCACGCTTGGCCATGCCGGGCGCAAGTTGCTGCACCAAGATGTACGGTGCGCGCAGGTTCACGTTGATGTGCTCGTCGAAGAACGCATCGTCGCTCTCGACGGTCGCGGCGAACTTGTAGACGCCCGCGTTGTTGATCAAAATGTCGACGGCGCCTGCCTCGGCGGCCAGGCGGCGCACATCGTCGGCCTCCCCGAGATTGGCGGCGACGAAACGCGCCTTGCCGCCAGCATTTTCGATGGCCTGAACCAACTCGGCGCCGCGTTCGACGCTGCGGCCGTGCACCACAACCTCGGCGCCGAGGGCAGCCAGCTGAAGAGCGATCGCGCGGCCGATGCCCGCCGTCGCCCCCGTCACCAATGCGGTCGAACCTTCCAGTGTGTTCGTCATGATCTATTCAAACTCTCGCAGTAGGCCCGCCGATAGTGGTTCCGTCATCCTCAGCGGTTTTGATCCCGCCAGGCGATCATGTCCTGGAATTCCGAGAAGTCGTAACCGTCGTCGGTCGGGTGAACTTCCGTGGTGAACAGAGTGACGCCCTCGCCGAGGAAGGCGTCGGCGTTGTCTCGTCCAGTCCAATGGACCGCGCGTTCGATTTGGCGTTCGTCGCGGCCGGCCTCGGCTACCAGATCCCTGAGCATCGCGTTCTTGCGGCGATATTCCTGCACGCTGGCGAACGTGTGCCAAATGTCGGCGTGCTTGGCGACGATCGGCAACGTGCGCCGAACTCCGATTCCGCCGATCAAGACCGGGATCTTGCGCACCGGCTGTGGCACCAGGTGCTCGAGGCGGTTTTCGATGCGGGCAAGGCTCTGCTCGAACAAATCCATCCGAGACTTGACTGTTCCGTAGTCGTATCCGTAGACGCTGTAGTCCTTTTCGTACCAACCTGCCCCGAGGCCGAGGATCAGGCGACCGCCGCTGATGTGGTCGACCGTGCGGGCCATGTCGGCGAGCAGGTCGGGATTGCGGTAACCGACGCCGGTCACCAGCAGTCCGATCTCGGCACGCCTGGTTATTTCGCCCCACGACGCGAGCGCGGTCCAGCCCTCGAAGTTGTTGACGTCAGGCTGGTCGGGTAGCAGCTGGGGCAAGCCATCCTCCGACGGAACGCTAAACGGCTTGTGGAAGTGGTCGTAGCCAAAGATGGCATCGGCGCCCAGTTCCTCGGCCTTGATTACCGAGTCTCGCCAGGTCCGATAGTCGGGTGTCCCTCCTGGCCAGAGTTGAACACCGACCCGAATGGAGTTCGTCATAGTTTCCTTCCTGCGGCACGACGTGTAGCGCCGCCATACATAACGCACTTGAACAAGCCGACGATTCTGCGGTCCCATTGTCGCCACTAATGGCGGCCATAAGCGGCCGCCCGCGAAAGACCATTCAGGGCCTCTGGAGCGCTTCAGCTCCGACTGCAAAAAGGCTCCACAGTGGAAGGAGCTCACCGGCATCGGCATGGCATGTATCCGAACGCGCCGCCAACGCCCTGTTGCTGCAGCTGCCGCAGCATCTGGCGGAGTCGCGTGACTTCTGGACTGGCGTCCCGGCTCCAGCGCGCACAGGCTCTAGCTAACACCGCCGAACCCATCTCACCCCGGCGTCACCCCGGCGACCGGGGGCGATTCGTAGGCGTACCGAGGCCGTACCGTAAACGTATCGAGAACGCCCAGATTCATTGTCTTACAAGTGTTTTGAGGGGATTTGGCCGACCGTTTCTGCTGGTCGCCGAGGCGGTGTCTAGGGACTCATAATCCGTTGGTCGCGGGTTCGGGCCCGCCCGCCCCACCGTATTTCGCCTGGTCAGCGCCTCGCAGAGGCATCCCCGTGCAATCGAGAGCCCGTTTTTCGCGGCGTCTTCGCCGCGTGCGGCGCAGAGCGTGTGCAGAGCGTGTGCAGCTAGCAAACTGGGCACCGCCGCCGGGGTACACGCCGGGGCACGGCGACCGTGTGACTCGATAAATGCTCTGTTCGGCGGCCGCTGCACAATCTTCGTCAACCGCAGCCGAGGTTAGGTGCGTTACGAGGTCGCCGTCACCTTGGTGGCCAACGCCGCCAACTTGGCGTCGAGTTCAAGGGCGGCTTCGCGAAGCGGCTCATTCGGTTCGACGACCATCAGCGACGACGGCAACACATAGGTCAGTCCGCTTCGGCCGTCGGGTTCCTCGGTAATCAGAAGTTCAACGGGCGCAAAGAGTCCCGCTGTGACATCGTGTCGCAGCATCGTGATCGCAATCAGGGGGTTGCCCAACACGACGCGCAACGCCTTCCTGTCAATCCCGGCTTTCTTGATCCACCCACCATGGTTCAGCGTCGCAAACAGCATGAAACCGCTTGCTCCGGTGCGAGATTCCACCTCCCGCTCATAGGATTCCCAGGTGTCGAACCGCAAGGCGATGTCGTCGATAGGAACGGGCTGCTCGCCGATGTCGGCGAGCACTGCGGCAACAAGGTCGTCGTAACTCTTCGCGCTGTCGAACCGCAGGCGCACGCCGCCGAACGGGATCGCAAGTGGATCAGACGTGGACATGGTCGGCCTCGGTTTTCGTATCGGCGTTGTGGGGCTCGACTCGCTCGTGGACGTGAGCAGCCGGTGTGCGGTCGATCAACAGACTGAGCAGTTCGGGCCTGCTGTAGTGGCCGATGGCATCCATCTTCGACTTACGCTGGTCGATCAACGAGAAGTCGAGATCGGCGATCACAACGCCCTCGCCGGAACGCAAGGGCGTGGTTAACAATTCGCCAAGAGGTGACACGATCGCGGTGAAGCTGCCCCCCGATATCGGGCCGATCGGCGCCCCGGTGTCTGCCATGATCTGCGCTTGCTGATCGGCATCCAGCCAGCCGGTGGAGTTGACAACGAAACTGCCCGATTCGAGTGCGTGATTGCGGACGCTCAACTCGGTCTGCTCCGCGAAAAGCGGACCGCCGAACGAGCCCGGCCACATCGCTGCGTGAATCTGCTCACCGTCAGCGATGACGGCATACCGTGCCAGCGGGTAGTAATGCTCCCAGCACGCCAACTGGCCGATCCGCCCAACGGCGCTGTCGACGGCCGCAAGGCCGGAGGCATCCCCCCGTCCCCACACCATCCGTTCGTGGAAGGTGGGCAGTATCTTTCGACGCCGCTGGATGAGGGTGCCATCGGCATCGAAGAGGAGCTGCGTGTTGTAGAGCGTGCCGCCATCGCGTTCATTCACGCCGATGGACACCACGATTCCCGCTTGCCTGGCCGCATCGGCGATGACGTCGACTGTGGGCGACGGTATGGTCACGGCCTGATCGATCAGCCTCAGTTGCTCAGCGGCCAGCTCGAAAGGTCTTTGGACAAAGGAGAAGTAGGGATAGTACGGCACGATCGTCTCGGGGAAGACAGCGAATCCTACGTCCTGGCGCCCGAGTTCGGCGATCTTGTCGACAACCTTCTGAGTGGTGCCATCACGGCTGTATAGCACCGGGCTCATCTGTACTGCAGCCGCTCTTACCGTAGTCATTTCATTCACCCTTCATGCGCAGGTACTCGACTAGAACAAGGTGACGGGAAGGCAATCGATTCCTGAGTATTGTAGACTGTACTCAGCATCACAAGAGCGTCGTTGGCACCGCTGTGAGGCCGCACAAAAGGAGGACCACTATGCAAATCGAGGGGACTACTGTCAGCCCCATGGCATTCACCGCTGCGGCGGTCGCCGTGGCACGGTCGGCGGTGCCCGCGCCCATTCCGCCATCGATGATCTACGAGGTCTATCCGCACGGATTTGTGCCGTATCCGCTCGAAGGGCACTGATGTCGACCTCACGCCGCATCTTTTTCGCCGGCGCCTCGGGGGTCATCGGCGAGCGACTGGTGCCGTTGCTGCGGGACGCCGGTCACACCGTCGGTGCGATGACGCGCTCGCCGGAGAAGGCCGGCCGGTTGGCCGCCACCGGTGCGCAACCGATCGTGTGTGATGTATTCAACCGTCAGGCGCTCACAGCCGCCGTTCAGGCGTTCGCGCCCGACCTCATACTTCACGAGCTGACAGATCTTCCCGACGATCTGAAAGACTTACCCGACGATTCGAAAGTCAATGCGCGAATACGCGTCGAAGGCACCCGTAATCTGATCGAGGCATCAAAAGGCTTGGGCTACATCAAGATCGTGGCCCAGAGCGTTGCATGGACCATGCAACCCGGCGCGGAAGCCGCCGCTGTCGCAGCACTGGAAGAAGCGGTGCTCGCCGTGGACGGTGTCGTCATCCGGTACGGCTTCCTCTACGGTCCTGGCACCTACTTCGAACAGTCGCGTCCCAACGCACCACGCGTGCACATCGATACGGCCGCCTCTCGGACTCTCGATGCGATCGACGCACCTCCGGGCATCGTGACCGTCGTTGACAGCGAATGACCGGATGAACATCTGCGTGTTCCTGTCCGCCGCCGACCTCGCCGAGCGCTACACGCGGCCCGCCCGAGAATTCGCCGAGCTCATCGGCAACGGCGGACACGGTTTGGTGTGGGGTGGATCCGACACCGGTCTGATGAAGGTCGTCGCCGACGGCGTTCGGGAGACCGGCGGGCGGCTCGTCGGCATCTCGGTCGAGTTGCTGCGGGAGTTCGCGAGGAAGGACGCCGACGAGATGGTGTTCGCGAAGGACCTCGCCGAGCGCAAAGCGTTGCTGCTCGAGCGCGCGGACGCGATCGTCGTGATGGCAGGCGGCCTCGGCACACTCGACGAGGCGACGGACGTCCTGGAGCAGAGGAAGCACAAGCTGCACGACAAGCCGGTCGTGCTGCTGAACACGGCCGGGTTCTACGACGGCTTGACGATTCAGCTTCAGCGAATGGACGAGGAACGTTTCCTTCCGGTGCCCATCATCGATCTGGTCTTCATCGCCGACGACGGCGCCGAAGCCCTCGCCTACTTGGAAGGTCTGATCCGCGAAGCTAATTGAACGATCTCGGGCGCCGCGCTAGGCGCTGTCGGCCGGTTGCAGAAGACGCTGTACCGCGCATCGGGCGTCGACGGCGGGCGCCACTCGGTGCTGGACCGTGCAAAACTCACCGAAACTGCGCTAGCAGCCGCGCGCAGATCCCGGCCCCGGCGTCGTCACCCCGGCGTCCGAGGGCGATATTGGGCCGTATCGAACCGTATCCTAGCCGTATCGGCTACGCCTGATTTTCAGGTCTATCAGGTGTTTTGCATCAATCCAGCTAACTATTTCCGCAGGTCGTAAGCGCGCCGAAATAGGACTCATAATCCGTTGGTCGCGGGTTCGAGCCCCGCCCGCCCCACTGCCTGGTGTCAGACACGCCCGCCGCAAATGTGCCCACCAAACCGTCAGTGCGGGTGCGCCAGCTAATCCAATTAATGCAGTCGCCTAGCCGGCCACAAGAAAACCTCGATGTAAGGTTTCGACTCCGTCTGTGAAGCTGCCACACGAGATTTGGAAAGCGCGCCATATGAGAGCTAATCGCCTTACCACCGGCCATTGCTTGGTCGCGAGAGGCGATTTTTAAACTCGAACCGTGCGATCTGGAAAACTTCGGCGCGATCAGAGCAGGAGAGGCGCGTGACAACCACCCATACTGAACGGCTTCCACTGCTGACCCGGCGCGACCGCATCGTGATCACCATCACGGTGATCGCGGCCATGGCGACCGGAGTTCTGCACTTCGCCCACGTGAATGCAGTGCTGGCGTTCATCGTGTCCGCACTTGCGTTGGCCACGCTGGCATCTTTGGTCGGCCGTTCGGTGGAGGCGCTCGGAGACCGGCTCGGGCCCAACGCGACTGGGATACTGCAGACGGCGCTGGGGAACTTGCCCGAATTGTTCGTCATACTGTTCGCACTCAAAGCAGGCCTTTACGGGGTGGTGAAGGCCACCATCGTCGGCTCGATTCTCTCCAACGCCCTGCTGGTGCTCGGGCTGTCCTTCGTGGTCGGCGGTATCAAACACGGCCGCCAGCGCTTCGCCGCCGACGACGGACGCACCCTCGGATTGATGTTCACCCTCGCGGTATTCATCCTCGCTGTCCCCTCGCTCACCGCTGCAACACACACCCCCGCGCAATCGCACGAGCGGGCGGTGTCGGTCGTCGTCTCCATCGTCATGCTTGCGCTGTTCGCACTCTCGCTGCCGGCCACGCTCGGAAAGCGTGCTGTCGACCCAGTGGGGCAGGTTGGTCGTGAAACCTCCAGAGCGTCGTCTCCCATTGTGGCCAGCGCCGATTCGGCCAAAGCCGCCAGCTTGGCGACGGCACACGGGGAATGGCCGCTGGCGATGGCCATCGGCATGCTGGCCGTCGCCGGGGTCGGTGCGGCCTTCGTGTCGGAGTGGTTCGTCGCCGCCCTAGAGCCGGCGATGCATTCTGCGGGCATCAACGAGGTGTTCGCCGGTCTGGTGATCGTGGCGATCGCCGGCAACGCGGTGGAGAATTTCGTCGGCGTCCAGCTGGCGGCCAAGAACCAGATGGACTACGCGGTCCAGGTGATCCTCCAGTCGCCCGTCCAGATCGCGCTCACCATCGCTCCGATCGTCTGCCTGGCGGCGGCATGGCTCGGCCAGCCTGGTTTCGATCTGGTGTTCTCACCGCTGTTGTTGGCGTCGATGATCATGTCGGCGCTGGTCGCGGTGCTGGTGACCTTCGACGGCGAGTCGACCTGGTTCGAGGGGACGGTGCTCATCGCGCTCTACGTGGCAATCGCCACGTCGTTCTGGTGGGGGTGAGTGCCCCAACGGTCTGCGGTCCGTCGTTTTCGCGCCTGGCAAGTTCGCGCCCCCTGGGCTCGTGGCAGCGCCTTAAAGTGGCGACTGATCGGTCGCTGACATACCGCGCCTGCTTCTCACCTCGGCATCTTGGGGGCAATTTGTCCGCGTACCCAGGCAGTGCCGTAACCGCACCGGGGACGGTCAATCTGACTGTGTTACAGGCGATTTGAGCCGTCGCAGCGAGCCATTCTCCTGGTCGCGGTCACGCTTACCAAGGACTCATGATCCGTTGGTCGCGGGTTCGAGCCCCGCCCGCCCCACTTCAACGACGGAAGCTCGTGCGACGCTAAAGGCCGACTTGTTGGGCCATTCGAATGGGCGTTTGCGTTCGCGGGGCTGCTTCCCACGGCAGGCGCCGCGTAGTCACTTGGGAAAGCTCATCCCGAAAACAATCAGCGATTGCCGGTGGTGGACCGGGTAAGACGAATTCGAATGGCAACGGCGTGCAGGATCGTCACGCCTCGGGGCGGCTGCGGCGCGGCCGCTGTACGGCTGCGTGGTCGAAACCGTCAAGGACCGAACGACGGCCGGTACCGAGCGCCCGAGATCCTTGAGTCCTTTCGGCCGTCCTGCTGCACAATAAATGACCGGTCGGCTAATATGACGGTTATGCCTCGCCCTGCCAACCCGGATGTTCGGCGCCGCCTGCTTGAGGCCGGGCTCGCGCTGGTGCATGCGCACGGGTTCGCGGCCAGCGGGATTAAGGACATCACTGATGCCGCCGGAGTGCCGAAAGGATCGTTTTACGCCTATTTCGCCAGCAAGGAGGCATTCGCAGCAGCCATTCTGGACTACTACTGGACAGATATCGAGACCCGGATTCTGCCGATCCTTGCAACGGACGAGTCCGCGCAGGATCGGATCAGCCGCTTCTTCCACGCGCTCGCCGACGAACACGAGGCCGGTGATTTTCTTCTCGGCTGCTTGGTTGGCAACCTTTCGCTCGAACTAGGAGGTTCGAGTGAATCCACGCGGAAGGAACTCGTCCGCATTCTCGACCGGTGGAATGATGCGCTCACCGCCTGCGTGCGAGCCGGCCAAATCGGATCGGATGCAATCAGAACGGATCTCGACGCCGAGGAGCTCGCCGCGCTGTTGATCGAAGCATGGGAGGGGGCGGCGCTGCGCGGCAAGGTGACCAGGAGCCGCACTCCCTATGACCGCTTCGAAGCAGTCACCGTACGCGCTCTTCTGGGTTGATGTTCACACAATGAGATGTAGGTCACCGCCTCCGGACCCATTAATAGACGACTGGTCAGCTATCATCAGGATATGATTGACCCGACAGCCCACTCCGAACCGGAGAATCCCGCGCTGCCGGCCTCTGGGTTCCTACTCGATCGCGAACACGCCGCTCTAGTCATCACCGACCCGCAAAACGACTTCCTCAGTCCCGCTGGTGTCGGGTGGCAGGTGTTCGGCGACAGTATCTGCGAGAACGGCACGGTCACTCACATCGGCGAACTGCTGGCGGCTGCCAAGCGGGCCGAGATCACCGTCGCGATATCCCCGCACTACTTCTACCCCACGGATCAGCAATGGGCCTTCGGTGATCCGCTCGAGCAATTCATGATGAGCCTCGGAATGTTCTCGCGTCACGGCACCTACACCACTGACGGTTTTGCCGACTCCGGCGCCGATTTTCTGTCCGACTATCGACACCACATCCATGACGGACGAACGGTGATCGCATCTCCTCACAAAATAGTGGGGCCTGAGTCCAATGACCTTGTGCTGCAACTGCGTAAGCGGAACGTGAATCAGGTGATCTTGGCGGGGATGGCGGCGAACCTGTGCGTCGAAGGTCATCTGCGGGAACTGGTAGAGCAGGGTTTCGAAGTGGTCGTCGTCAAGGACGCCACGGCAGGCCCACGACTGCCCGAAGGCGATGGGTACCTCGCGGCGCTGGTGAACTTTCGCTTCCTCGCGAGTGCCGTCTGGACAACCGCCGATGCGGTCACGCGACTCAGCACGTCATCAACAGAAAGGGGTTGAGACATGTCACTTATCGAAGATCCACGCCACCATCGGTTCGCATTGAATAGCGGTGCGGGTGCGATTCCGGCACTGGGCTTCGGAACTCTCCTGTCGGACAGCGCCCAAACACGCAGCGCCACCAAGGCCGCGGTCGAGGCGGGCTTTCGTCATCTCGACTGCGCGGAGCGGTACCGGAATGAGGCAGAGGTTGGCCTGGCGATCAAGGAATTGATTGCCGACCAGACCGTCCGCCGTGAAGACCTCTTCGTGACCACCAAGCTATGGAACAACAACCACCGGCCCGAACGGGTGAAGCCCGCCCTCCAGGCCAGCCTGAACAGGCTCGGACTGGATGCGGCCGACCTCTACTTGATGCATACCCCGTTCGCTTTCCAGCCTGGCGACGATCAAGATCCGCGGGATGTTCGCGGTGAGGTGATCTACGACGACGGTGTGACCCTGGAAGAGACCTGGGCGGCCATGGAATCTTTGGTTGACGAGGGGCTCACCCGCGCGATTGGGTTGTCGGACATTGACATTGAGGGGACGCGGCGGATCCTCGACTGCGCGAGGATTAAACCGGCAGTCGTCGAAGTCGAGTCACATCCGTATCACCCCCAGTGGGAACTCCACGAGCTGTGTACGTCGGAGGGCATCATCCTTTTGGCGTTCGCGCCGCTGGGACATGCGCTCGAGCCACGGCTGCTCGATGACCCGGTGATTGTTGCAATGGCCGAGCGATACGGCAGGACTCCCGCGCAGGTGCTTCTGGCCTGGGGCGTTCAGCGTGGCGCCGCAGTGCTGACCTCCTCGGTGAACCCACGCCGCATCGACCAGAACGTCGATGTCACCGGGCTTCCCCAGAACGCTATCGAGGAGATCAGCAAGCACGTGCAAACTCGGATCCGGTTCAACTCTGTTGTGGATGCGGGGAAACCGGGCTTTAGTGAAGTGCCGAGGGGCAGTTAAGACCGCAAGCGCCAGGAGATCTGATGAGTATCGGCGATGACGCGTCGGGCGAGGCGATCGCCGGCGGCGTTTGCGAACCCGTCTCGACGATGATCCCGGGTGCATCTGTGCTGCTTGATGTGACGGGAGTCGTCGGATATCGGCGGCAGCGACGTCCGCTCACTCCGACCGATACCGCCGAGACACAACGGGTGTTCTCCGTATCTTTACGCGAACTTGCCCAGCCGCAGCGCTGGGAAACCTACTGCACGGCCGGTTGGCGTGGACCGAGTTTGCGCCTCGACGGTGACGCACTGTTGTGGGGTTACACCGCCGAAGTCCTGTGGTTCATCGGTAGAAACGTCAAGACCGCCAAATGATGACGGAAGGTGTGTCATGAGTCGTGTTGCTTTGATTACCGGAGCGAGTCGCGGAATCGGTGCGGCGACCGCATCGGTGCTTGCCGAGCAGGAGTTTCGCGTCGTCGTGAACTATCGTTCCAGCGCCGAGGAGGCCGACAAGGTTGTCCGGGCCGTCACTCAAGCTGGTGGTGAGGCGGTGGCGATCCGGGCCGACGTCACCGACTCGAACGACGTGACCGCGATGGTGGCCGAGACCGAAGAGCGCTGGGGTGGCGTCGATGTTCTCGTCCACAATGCTCTAATACCGTTCGACGTCACGTCGTTCGCTGATCTGACATGGGAGCAGTTAGGCGGCAAGCTGGACCGAGAGCTGAGGGCCGCGTTCCTGATCACCAAAGCCGTTATTCCCTGGATGATTTCGCGTCATTATGGACGCCTCGTGTATCTCAGCACAGGCTTGTCCCGCCGTCCGCGCGAAGGGATGATCACGCTGGGCACCTCCAAAGCGGCGCTCGATCAGTTCGTTCGCTACATCGCGCTCGAATTGGCGCCGCGAGGGATCACTGCCAACCTAGTCGCGCCCGCCACAGTCGATGAAACGAAGGTGACCGGGCAACTGACGGCGGACCAAGTGAGTCATCTCGGCGCGACCAACCCGATGGGACGCCTTGTGCGTCCCGAGGAGGTAGCCCGCACAGTGGCCTTTCTGGCAAGTGAGGCGGCCGGTTTCACCACGGGCCACTACCTGCCGGTCAACGGCGGTCTGGCAATGGACTAGGAGGCACGGCATGCACACCATCGACCTCACCTACGTCGGACACGGTTATCACGAGGAACTGACCTCCTACATCGCCGATCAGCGCGGATTCTATGAGGATGAAGGAGTCCACGTCGCGATCCGCGACGGCGTCGGATGGAAAACCGATCGTGTGCGTCGAGGCGCGACGATCGGCCTCGGACGCGCCCTACTGTCGCGGTTGACCGACGGTATCGACTGGCAGATGCTCTGCGTCAACACCCATCGCCCGCTGTTCTGGTTTCTCGGCAACGCCGAGGTGAGGACCATGGAAGACCTGCGAGGACGCCGCCTGGCCGTCCACGCGGGCCACACCGCCCCCGGTTGTTTCGCCCGAATCGTATTGCGAAAACACGGGATTGACCCCGACAACGACGTGGCATGTGTCACCCGGATCCCCGGTGACTATCAGATGGATCTGCGGCGCCTGCGCGACGCCGACATTGATGCGGCCTACGTCGGCAGCACTCTTTCACCGGAACAAGTCGCCGAAGAAGAAGGGTTTCATCTTCTCGCCTGGGTGGGTGATTACTTTCAGATCCCGACCGTCGGGGTGGCGGTCGATCCCACTCACATACCCCTAGACAGCCCCGCACTGCAGGCCTTGGTGCGTGCGAACCGGCGGGCTTTGCAACTGATCGCCGAGCGACCCGACGTCGCGGTCGACTACCTCGCCTCATTCCTTTGTCGGCTGACCAGGGACGAGGTCCAGCAGCACTACGAGCGGTACGTCGCCCCATACTTCACGCCAGACGGTCATGTCGACCTCGGCATCGCGCAGCAGGCGATCGACGCTGTGGCAGCGGAACTCGGTGTCGCGCCGATACCGGTCAAGAACGCCTTCGCTTCTGCGACGAGCTAGGTGGTGGGTCGTCGCGGATATCACTAATCCTGCCGTTGTAGGCGGATAGCTTCGAGCTGACGGCACGGAGGGTTTGGGCGGCAGAGGCGCGGGTATGTACGCGACTTGTCGGGCCGACCCCCGAACGGAGTGATGCCATGAGCGACGACGACGAGAACTCGGTTCAACGGGCGGCCCCCCGCTCCGAGGGCAACCTCGAACTGTTCTTCGATCTGGTATTCACGTTCGCCATGTCGCAGGTGACGCTGCTTGTGCTGCATGATCTTTCGCCGACGGGTTTCGCCCGGGCGGCGCTGTCTCTGCTTGCGGTGTGGTGGGCCTGGGTGGGCTACACCTGGCTTATCAACACGTTCGACACGGCCAACGTGTGGCACGAAGCGGTAGTCATCGCTGCGATGGCGGCGATGCTCGTTGCTGCAGCAGCGCTTCCCGCGGCATTCGCGTCGGGCGCGCTGGTCTTCGGGATCGCCCTGTTGGTGGTTCGGTTGATCCACGTGGTGAAGTTCGTCGCCCTTTCTTCCCACGAGGACGCCGCGTTGCAGCGGGGCACTCGTCGAATAGCGCCGGCGTTCGTCGCCGCGCCGGCCTGCATCGTGTTTGCCGCCTTCGTTGAGTCGCCCGGGCGCGAACTGCTGTGGGTAGCGGCCGCGGTGATCGACTACGGCGCACCGGCCGTGCTGGGCCTCGGCGGATTCCGCGTCTCGCCGTCCTACTTCGTCTCGCGTCACGGCTCGATCATCATCATCGCGCTCGGTGAAGTAGTAGTCGAACTCGGCGGAGCGGCAAAAGATCTCGGCCAATGGCAGGTCATTACTGCTCTGGTCTTGGGTGTGGCCATCATGGCTACCTTTTGGTGGACCTACTTCGGTCTGACGTCTGGAGCACAACAGCGGCTCGAGCAGGCCACCGGTACGGAACGGGCCCATCTTGCCCGCGATGCCTACAGCTACCTGCATCTACCTCTGGTCGCCGGCATCATGCTGTTCGCCGTCGGAGCGCACGCCGCCATTGAGCACGCCACCGTCCCGCTGCCCTTGCTGCCCGCGGTCGCACTGGCCGGCGGCATGGCGTTGTTCTACTTCGCTGATGTCGCCTACCGATGGCGTGACCACCGGCAGGCCCCGGTCGACCGCACGGCTACCGCAGTGGCCGCGACGGCGACCCTGCCTGCGTTGTTACACATTCCGGCCCTCATAGCGCTCGGCCTGCTCGCCGGCATCGGGGGTTGCCGGTTGGCCTGGGAATTGTGGCGGCGCCCGCGGATAGGTCCGGCCTTGGCCGGACAGGCGCGTTGAGGATGCGCGGGTGTCCGCGGTGGGTTGGGCAGCCGGCTGAGATCGGGGAAAGGTGAAACGGCGCTTCGAGCGCCATAAGCGACAGGAGAGTAGTTATGTCACAGGCACGACGCCTTTCGGGGCGCAAGATCGCGGCGTTGGCAGCCGACGGTTTCGAGAAGGTGGAACTGGTTATCCCATTGCGCGCGTTGCAATTCGCCGGGGCGAAGGTTGACGTGGTCTCGCTGCGCCGTGGCCGCATCCGCGGGGTGAATCTGCACATGCCGGCGACCCGTGTCGGCGTGGACAAGCTCGTCACCGAGGCCGACCCCGCCGCCTATGACGGGCTACTGCTGCCGGGCGGCTTCATCAATCCCGACCTACTGCGGCAGTCGGCGGCAGCGCGCGACTTTGTCCGCGCGTTCGACCACGCCGGCAAGCCAATCGCCACGTTGTGTCACGGGCCGTGGGTGCTTGCGTCGGCAGGATTGCTGACCGGGCGCACCTTGACCTCGTGGCCGGGCATCCGCGACGACCTGGTGAACGCCGGCGCCACCTGGCTTGACCGCGAGGTCGTGCGTGATCGCAACCTCGTCACGAGTCGGGGCCCACAGGACATGAGGGCGTTCTTACCCGCGACGCTCGACATCTTCGCCGAGTCGACGGATCAATCGCAGACGGTTACGAACCATGACGGCTCGGATCCGCAGCTCGACAAGCCGCTCGGTTGGGCGGTGTCCGCCCTGCGCTGGTCACCGAAGCCCTCGGCGGCGGCACTGACCAGCGTGGTCGCGGCGGCACTGGCGTCCCCGTTACGGAGACGGGTTTCCATCAGCAACTAGAAGAGCATGACTGGCCGGTGGATCGGCGGCTGGTGTACCTGTTCGACGGGCCGGCGCCGTGTCAAACTTCGGTGGTGGCCTCGGAGCTGTCGCCTCTTGTGCTCCTGCATGGCGGAACCTGGTCTGGCGATCAATGGCGGGACATTGCGCCGCTGCTGTCCACCCACCACGACGTATACACACCGTCGGCCCTCGGTCATCGTGGAGGGCCGGTTGCGCAGCGGCGACCCGTCACCATCTGGGACGTCGTCGATGAATCCGAACGCTACCTCGACGAACACGGACTAGGTCGCCCACATTTAGCGGGCCACTCGATGGGTGGATTCACGGCGCTCGAATTGGCGCGCCGTGGCCGGGCCGCTCCGTGTGCGTATTTTCGCCGGGCGGATTGTGGTCCGACGCCCTGCGGGCTCAGGTCGCGAAGAGGGTGCGACGGCAGATAGCGGTAGGTCGCTTGCTGGGTCCCATCAACCGACTTCTGATGAAATCGCCGGGGATGCGCCGACGTTCGTTGACCGATTTGACGTTGCACGGAGATCGACTCAGCTACCAGCGGATCATCGAAATCAACGAAGCGTCGTTTGGATGCACCATCACTGGCGACATCTTCAACAACGCCGACGAACAAGTCGCACCGATGGACCCCCTGCCGTGCCCAATCACCATTGCCTGGACCGAAAAAGACAGAATTCTCCCAGTCGAGCTGTGCGAAGCCATCGCCCGCGACCGCCTACCCCGCGCGACTTTCATCATCCTGCCCGGCCTCCCGCACACCCCGACGATTGACGATCCCGAGTTGGTCGCGAGCACCATCATGGCCGTCACCTGCGCCACAAAGGCATAGCCATCGACGTATCACCTGGCGCGCGTCGCCTCTAGCAACCTAGCTACCGCCCGCGTGACCCTGTTGTCTTCGCTCCATAGGGCGTAGCGTTCAGCGGATCGTAAAGAGGTGATTTCCATGAAGAAATTCATCAGCATTATCGCGGCCTGTGTTGGCACTCTGGTGTTGGCGACCGGTATCGCGCTTCCCAGCGCGGCGGCGGACCCAACCGACGCCCCAGACCCCAACCCGGCCGCGGCTGACCAACCATCCGGGATGCAACCCGACAATCCCTTGGTCCAGTCGATTGTTGAGGGGCAGGACGCGGGGATTCCAGGTCTGGACGTCCTAGCGCAGCCCTAACCGGGTTGGTGCCGCTGCGGTCAGCGTCAGCCCACGCTGGACCATGTCGCCGGAGTGGTGGCCATGGTGATTTCCGCGGAGCTGCCCGGCTCGGCGGCTAACTCTGTCACGGGTACACCCCGTCGCACTCACGATCACGGCCACCGCCGCGATCGCGATCAGCCCATTTCGAGATGCCGCCGTCATCACTGGACCGGCAGCTTGAGAATGCGAAAGTGCAGACCGTCGTTCAGGTAAACGTTGCCCTTGCTGTCGACGGCCACGCTGGAAGGGTCCTCGAGGTCGTTGAATGGCAGCACGATTGGAACGCTCGCGCCCCGATCCAACTCCAACACCCGGTTCGTGCCGAGGTCGACGACATAGACCTGGCCGCTGGTGTCCACCGCCACCTGGGTGGGCCGTTTGAGGCCGGTGAACGGCAGGATGCTCGGGGTCGTTGCGCCTGGCTCCAGCACTTGCACTCGCTTGTCGCCCGAGTCGACGACGTAAACGTCGCCGTTACTGTCCACCGTCACGCCGTCGGGGTCAATAGCGTTGAACGGCAACGTTGTCGGGGTTGCTGAGCCTGGTGCGAGGCGCAGCACTCGCTTGTCGCCCGAGTCGCTGACGTACACGTTGCCCGCGGTGTCAACCGCGACCCCGGCGATCACGTTGAGGTCGGTGAACGGCAGCACTGTGGGACTCATGGTCCCCGGCGTCAACTTCAGCACCCGGTTCTTGTCATCGTCCGTGACATAGAGGTTCCCCGCCGGATCGGCCGCCACGTCGACCGCTCGGCCAAGGCCGTTGTATGGCAAGCGCTTTGGCGTGGTCGTGCCGTCCGCCATCTTCCACACCTGGCCGTAATACAAGTCGAGCACATACACGTTGTCCGCGGCGTCCACCGTTACCCCGGCAAGGTGATTGATCAACTCTCCGAACGGCAGAACAATCTGGGGTGCGAAGGTTCTGGGGTGTGACGGTTGCGTAGTACGTGTAGACGTCGAGGCGGTCGGCGCGCCGGAGCCGGCGGTGGCACATCCCGCCGCGGCAACCCCGATCGCTGCGGTTAGGGCGACAAGGCGAGCCGGCCTTCTCATTTCAAACTTCCTATCGCTGGCCCGGGTAGGGCACGGCGCTGACGACGCCACCGCCGTTGACGGTCTGGCCGAGCAGCACCGTCGAGGTCCCGGCCGAGGGGTTGTAGTCGATCAGTGACTGGCCGCCTCCACACCCGGCCCTCGCTTGGAGATCGAGGTCGCCTCCGTTGACGCCGACCACCACGACGCTGCGGCCCTTGACGCCGGGCACCGAGACCTGGGACGTTGTGCCGTCGTCGTTGAGCTTGGCGACGAACACGACGCCGCACGCGCCCGTGGCCTGCAGGAAGGTGCCCGCCGGGAGCCGCCACGCGTTCAGGTCGCCATAGTCGGGCCCGTGCCCGTCGTTGGGCGCGGTCAGAGCCGTCGGTGTCCCGCCGTCGATAGGCACCAACCACAGCTGCGACCCGGTGGAGGTACCGCAACGGGCGAGGGCAACCCCGCTGTCCCACCAGCGCACAGGCCTGCAGTCCTTCTGCCCCGCTACCGGCAGGGTGTTGCCGGCGACCCCGTCGTTGCCCATCAAAGTCAGGCCGGAGTGTGTGCCCAGCACCAGCTGGGTACCGTCCGGTGTCGAGAGGTACCCCTCGACGTCTTGGCCCAGCGGGTACGTCAGCTGGTGGTTTCCCGCGAGGTCGACGCGTTCGAGCGATGCCGGCCCCGACACATCCGACCTGTCCAGCAGGATTGCCTTGCCGTCCGGGCGTGTGTAGCGAGGCGACGCGTGGCTGCCGTCGATGGCGAACGTTGTTTTCTCGCCGCTGCGCAGGTCGACCTCGGTGACGGCGTTGTGGCCCTTCTCCTCGCTGAGGAACAGGGCACGCGTCCCGTCGCCCGACCAGTCGACCAATCTCGGACGCGAACCCTGGCCCGGCGGCGGGAAGGTGGTGATCGGGTAGCGGCCACCCGCAGGATCGACGAGGTAGAGCGTCGTGGTGGCCGTCTCCCAGGTTGGTGAACCGGGGGGCGGCGATTCACCGGGATGCAAGCCCGGAACCGGGCTCCACATCGCGAGCATCCAACCCGGACCCACTTGCGACCAGGGAACGGTCTCGAGCGGAGCCTCGACGCCGTGCGCCGCCATCGCCGGCGGGCTATCGGGCTCGGTGCGTGCGGTCGGCGCAGGGGCGGTTGCTATTGCGAGCGTGGCGACCGCCAGCGGGAGCGTCGCCGTCGCCATCCGTCGCCGGAACCCGGTGCGCGGACTGGCGTTACGAAGGTCGCCGTCTCCATGGTCTGCGTGATGCGTTGTGTCGAGCATTTTCGTGTCCTTTGAAAATCGTGGCCGTACTGGGCTCCGGCCTGGCCGGCTTTGTGTTGGGGCTGCGTTGCCCGGTCACGTAGAGGCTGCGCCGCATGCCTTGTGTGTTTCTTGCGTCGGGCTTGGCCGGCCGGCCGACCCGGAGTCGACGACTTCCTCAGCAAATGGGTGCGTGGGCGGACCGTGAGCGAGATACTGCGTCGGTACCCGAAGCAATCAAGGGGATGGTGGTGGACTCGCGCGTCGGTATGACGTTCGGCAAATACAACCTCACGCGCCTGCTCGGCAAGGGCGGGGGCGGGGCGGTCTACGAGGCCTTTGACACGGGCAAACAGCGAACTGTCGCAGTGAAGATCCTGGCCGACGAGCTTTCAACCAATCCAACGTTTCGCACCCGATTTCAACGAGAGTCACAGGCGGCGGCGATTCTGCAGGAACCACATGTCATTCCGATCCACGACTGGGGCGAGATCGACGGCAATCTGTACATCGAAATGCGACTGGTGCAGGGGCAGACGCTTCTGGAATTGATCGCGAACGGTCCGCTGACGCCCGCACGCGCCGTGGCCATCACCAGTCAGGTCGCCGCAGCGCTGGATGCCGCACACGGCGAGGGATTGATCCATCGAGACATCAAGCCGCAGAACATCATCGTCACCGCCGCCGACTTTGTGTATCTCGTCGACTTCGGCATAGCCGAGGGCCGAGGCGATCCTCGGCTGACGACGGTGGGAACTCAGATCGGCACGTTGAATTACATGGCGCCCGAACGATTTCGCAACGAAGTGGCCACACCCGCGGTCGACGTCTACTCGCTGGCGTGCGTGTTGTACGAGTCGCTCACCGCAGACGCCCCGTTTGCCGGTGACAGCCTCGAGCATGTGGTGGCGGCCCATCTGGCTTTGCCACCACCGCGACCCAGCGCGGCGAATCCGCGGGTTCCCATTGCGCTCGACGACGTCGTCGCCCGCGGCATGGCCAAACATCCCGACGACCGGTACGGATCGGCGGGCGCCCTGGCCCGTGCGGCCCAACGCGCTTTGGGCAGCGGAGGCGAAAGCACCGACCCCATAGCTTCAGCAGATGACGCATGGACACACGTCGACGGGACTCGACCGCTCTCCGCGGGGGTCCGACCGGGCCGCGCTGCCGCGGAGCCTCGCGACCAAGGTAGGCGCCGATGGGTGCTGCCAAGCGTGATCGCCATAACGGCGGCTCTAGTTCTGGCGGGCATCGGTTTGGACATCGGCCTCTTTGCCGACCGGCCGAGCGCGCAGCAGGAGACCCCCGCGCGTGCTTCGCTGCCTCCGCTGGTGACCGGGCCCGACCTGAGCAGCCTGCACCAGTCCTGCGATCAGGGCTTTTCCTTGCCGAACGCCACGGGTTTCGGCACCCACGCGGGCCGCGGGACCCCCGAAACCTCATGCCTTTTCGCCAACAGCGTCTTGGCCACCTACTGGGCGGAATACGGCAATGCCAGCCCGTTACCTCGGGCCGTCTCGGCACCGGGCGCCGTCGACTGCAAGACCGTGCCCGGTGCGCTGTGCAACGGCTCCAACTTTCTCATGCACTGCCAGCAGCAACCGGGGGACAGCTGGATCACCTGTGTCGGTGGAAGCAGCGCGCGTGTGTACCTGTGGTGAGGGAAAGTCGAACGGATTGCGATCGCTATGACCCATGGCGCGTTGCTGTTTGGGCTCTTGGGACCGTTGCAAATGAGTGCCGACGGTACCGACCTACCGTTGGGCGCGGCGAAACAGCGAGCTGTGTTGGCTTTGCTGCTGATCAACCGCAACCGCACCGTTGCGGTTGATTCGTTGATCGATGCCGCGTGGCAACAAGGCCCGCCGCCCGAGGCTCGAGCGAGCCTGCATGCGCATGTCTCCAGGATCCGCCGATTGATCAGCAGTGCGGGTGCCGATCCCGCCGCGATCCTGGCCAGCATCCAGCCCGGGTATCGGCTGACCGTGCCCGAACAGGATTGCGACCTAGGTCGTTTCACGATCGAAAGCAAGGTAGGAATTGAGGCGGCGGCCGCCGGCCGTTTCGAACAGGCCAGCGGTCACTTGTCGGCCGCGCTGGCCGAGTGGCGCGGACCGGTGCTCGAGGATTTACGTGACTTCCCATTCGTGGACGCCTTCGACGCTGCTCTGACAGAGGACAAGCTGGTGGCGCTCACCGCACGAGCGGAAGCCGAAATGGCTTGCGGCCGAAGCCGTTCGATTATCGGTGAGCTCGAAGCCATGACGGCCGAGCATCCATACCGAGAACCGCTCTGGGCGCAACTGATCACCGCCTACTACCTGACGGAACGCCAATACGACGCGCTCGACACCTACGCGCGGCTCAAGACCGCGCTCGCAGACGATTTGGGCATTGATCCCGGCCCCACATTGCGGCGCCTTCATCAGCGGATCCTTCGCCAAGAACCACTGGACGTCCAACAGGCTGCGCGCGCAACGGCCAAACGCGCAGCGGTGACTCGTCGGCGATCCGCCGAACTTACGCACGAGTCCGTCGTCGCACACCTGCGCGATAGCGACGGAAGACGTTATCCGCTGCGAGGAACAGTCACCAGGATCGGCCGCCTCGCCGAGAATGACATCGTTCTCGACGACGACACCGTCAGTCGCTATCACGCGGTGATCGTTGACACCGGAAACAATTTTGTCATCACCGATCTTCGGTCAGCCAACGGCGTCGACGTGGGGGAGCAGTGCATTCGCGCGAGCGCGACGCTGGCCGATGGCGACCGCATTCGCATCTGCGGCCACGAATTCATCTTCGAAATTGCGCGGTAGTCAACTATGCCGAGGTGTCCCCTCGGCCGTGCAGCCTGGTTGAGCGTCGAAGTAGTACATTCGGTAAGCCAAATCGCCGTTCTGCAATCCCTTGCGACAAGCCTTCGCCCATACCGCGTCGACGAGGAAGGCCGGACTGTAGCCATTCAGCTCCTTGAAGCGCGGCAAACTCTTCTCCAGTCCAAGCGCAACCTGGTCATTGATGACCCTTTCCGAACGGAGCCGCATGGGGCAGTCGCCGAGTTCCTTCTCCCATTGGGCGATACGGTCGCTACGGCGGATATCGGCGTAAAGAAAATGCCCTCCCGGGCGTAGCACGCGTGCCACTTCGGCGAGGAATCGCGGCAACGATGGGTAGCAAAACCCGGCTTCGATATTTACGACGGCGTCGAAGGATTGATCGGGGAACGGTAGGTCCTGGGCGTCGCCTTGGACAAAATTAAGGCCGGGCAGGTCGTGGTTTCTGCGGCAGAAGTCGACGCCAACCGGGTTCAAGTCGAGCCCTGTGTAAGAGGCGGGGGCGAGGGTGCGCGTGAGGTAGGAGGCCCCGCCGCCGTGTCCGCAGCTGACTTCGAGCACGCGTTGGCCGGTGAGATCGACTTGGGTCGCCACGCGGTGATAGAGCTGAATGGAAAACCGGTTGGGCTCGTCGGACGCCTCCAACGGCAGGCCCATCGGGGGGTCTTCCTCGTAACCTGATCCTATGAAGACCAGATCATCGTTGCTGAAGCGGCTGAGCCAGCGAAACCAGTAGTTCGCCAAGAAGCCAAAGGAGTTCCGGGACCGGGCTAATCCTGGGCGTTCCTTGAGGCGCACGGGCAAAGTATGCCACTATGCGCCGCGGCAAATTGGCAAGTCAGCCAAGCACGTTTCAGCCGGAGTTGGCGCGACCGCCACGCGATCCGACGCGGGGCACAAGAGGACGGTACGGAGCGCTTCGCCGTAATGGCCGCGCGAATCCCGACCGGCTCCGTCATTGCTTGTGACATCGTTGAGAAAAACGGCGTGGAAGATAGCAGCAAACCCGTAAACTCCGCGCATGCGCTTCGCCGCATCCTGGATCCTATGGCCGTTGCTCGTTGCTGCGAGCTGTGCGATCACCGCCGCGGGACTACGTCATGGCATCAACGGTTCCATCATCCTCGCCGGCGTCTACTTCAACCTCATGCTGGCGTTGGGCGCCCTCGAGCGTGTGCTGCCGTTCGAGCGCGAATGGGTCCGTTCGGACGGCCAAATCACCCACGACGTGGTCTTCACCCTTATCGGCACCAGCTTGCCTGGCACGCTAGCGGACAGCCTCGTGTTGGCCTGCACCGTCGGCGTGGCGCAGTGGCTCGCCCGCCACGTCGGAGGCTCGTTGTGGCCGCATGACTGGCCCGCCGCGGCGCAGATCGCACTGGTGGTGCTGGTCGGCGACTTCGGCGCGTATTGGGGCCACCGCTCATTTCACAATGTGTCCTGGCTGTGGCCGTATCATGCCGTCCACCACAACGTGCCGCGCCTGTGGTATCTCAACACCGGGCGCATTCATCCCGTCGACTCGGCGCTGATGATGGTGTTCTCGATGGTGCCGTTGTACCTGCTCGGGGCTCCCGAGGACATGGTGGTGTGGCTGTTCTCGTTCACCACTTTCGTCGGCATGTTGTCGCACTGCAACGTCAACCTGCGCTGCGGCACCCTCGACTGGTTGTTTTGCACCCCGGGAGTTCACCGCTGGCATCACTCGCGCCTAATCACCGAGAGCAACAACAACTACGGCGAAATCACCATGGTTTGGGACGTGCTGTTTCGCACGCACTATCGCCAACAAAGGCGGCCGCCATGCGATATAGGTACCAGCACACCGATACCGGCGGACATCGTGGGGCAGTTTGTGGCGCCGCTGCGGCTGAGCTGGCAGGCAGCGACGGACCGCCCGGCGCCATCCGCACGCATACGAAAACCTCTGCGTTATACGCATTTTCGTGATCATTCGGTGGCACCGCTACGGCTGTCGCGGCCGTAGCAGATTCATCCCCGCTGTCCAGCTGCAAAGTGTCGCGCTTGCGTGGGCTGCGGCAGGGGTACTCGGCTGAGCAATATGACGAAAATTTCCGATCCAAGCACGGACGACATCGACCCTTGTGTGCGCGTTTACGGGACGCGGGTCCACAATCTGCGGGGCGTCGACGTCGTAGCGCCGCGTGACGCGCTGGTCGCGTTCACCGGAATCTCCGGCTCCGGCAAATCCTCGTTGGCCTTCGGGACCATCTATGCCGAGGCCCAGCGCCGCTACTTCGAATCGGTCGCTCCGTACGCCCGTCGCCTGCTGTTGCCGACCGGCGCGCCAAAGGTCGATGACATCACCGGGCTCCCGCCTGCAGTCGCACTGCAGCAGCGCCGTGGTTCAGCGACGTCGCGGTCGACGGTCGGCACCGTCACCACCCTGTCGAACCTGCTGAGGATGCTGTTCTCCCGCGCCGGGACCTATCCACGGGGCGCCACGGAACGACTGGACTCCGATGCGTTCTCGCCGAACACGGCGGTGGGGGCCTGCCCGGAATGCCACGGGCTGGGACGAATCCATCGGGTGACCGAAGAGACACTGGTACCGGACCCGTCGCTGACCATCCGCGAAGGTGCCGTCGCCGCATGGCCCGGCGCATGGCAGGGCCAAAACCTACGTGACATCCTCGTCACGCTGGGATATGACATCGACAAGCCATGGCGCAAACTCCCTAAGCGCCAACGCGATTGGATTCTGTTCACCGACGAGCAGCCAACAGTCGAAATCGATCCCAGCCAGCACCCAGTGCAGGCCGACTATTACTACAACGGCACGTTCTCCAGCGCCGAACGCCACGTCCGCCACACATTGGCTAACTCCCACAGCCCGATGATGCGTCGTCGCGTACTGCAATTCGTTGACAGCGTCGAGTGCCCAGTATGCGACGGTTCCGGGCTGCGGCCGGAGGCGCTCAGGGTGACGTTCGCCGGACGCACCATCGCCGAATACACGGCGATGCCGCTGTCCGACCTTGCTGACACGTTGCGCCCGACGGCTTCTCGGACCGATGCCGTTGCCGCTTACGAGTCAACACAATCCGGTGAGCTGACCGAGGTGGCGACCATGATCGCCGCCGACCTGGTCGCACGCCTGCAGGTACTCATCGATCTCGGCCTTGGCTATCTCACTCTTAGTCGCCGCACTCCGACGGTGTCACCCGGCGAACTGCAGCGGTTGCGGCTGGCCACTCAGCTGCGCGCCGGATTGTTCGGCGTGCTCTATGTGCTCGACGAGCCGTCGGCTGGACTGCACCCCGCCGATGCCGAACCACTACTCGAGGTGCTCGATCGCCTTCGACGCGCAGGCAATTCGTTATTCGTGGTGGAGCACGACATGGACGTGGTACGCCGCGCCGACTGGGTTGTCGACGTTGGACCTGGGGCGGGGGAGCTTGGCGGGGCTGTGCTGTACAGCGGGCCGGTGCCGGGTCTGGCCGATATCGAGGGGTCGGTCACTCGTAGGTACCTATTCGACGGGTCCAAGCCGCCGTTTCGCCAGGCCCGCACGAGGTCGGGACAGCTGCGGCTGCGCGGAATCTGCTTCCACAATTTGAGAGACCTTGATGTGGACCTGCCACTTGGCGTGTACACCGCGGTCACCGGAGTGTCCGGTTCAGGCAAGTCGACGCTCGTCGTCAAGGTCCTCGGCGATGTCGTGAGAAGCCATCTCGGCACGGGACGGATTGTCGAGCCGACCGACTCCGATGACGACGCAACGGACGGCGGGATCGTCGATCTCGATCACGACGCGAGCGTCGGGGTGGCGGCAGAGGGGACCGACAAGATCAACCGGTTGGTATCGGTCGACCAGCGCCCGATCGGACGCACGCCGCGGTCGACGCTGGCGACCTACACTGGCTTGTTCGACGCCGTCCGCCGCGAATTCGCTGCGACCCCAAAGGCGCGCCGCCGGGGTTGGACAGCGGGCAGGTTTTCCTTCAATGTGGCCGAAGGTCGCTGTCCCACCTGCCAGGGGGAGGGATTCGTTTCAGTCGAATTGTTGTTCCTGCCGGGCACATACGCGACATGTCCGGCGTGTCACGGAGCGCGTTACTCCGACGAGACGCTCGAGGTGCGTTATCGCGACCGCACGATCGCCGACGTGCTGGCGATGACCGTCGATGAGGCGTCGGAGTTTTTTGCCGACGTCGTCAACGCAGCGCGGAGCCTGACCACCCTGCAGGAAGTCGGGCTGGGGTATCTCCGTCTTGGACAGCCCGCGACCGAGCTGTCGGGTGGCGAGGCGCAGCGAATCAAGCTCGCCTCCGAGCTGCAGAGGCCCCGGCGGGGGCATACTCTCTATGTCCTCGACGAGCCGACCACCGGGCTTCACCCCGCCGATGTGGATCTGCTTGATCGTCAGCTGCACCGCCTGGTCGACGCGGGCAATACGGTCGTGGTAGCCGAACACGACATGCGGATGGTCGCGGGTGCGGACTGGGTGATCGACCTGGGACCGGGAGCCGGCAGCGACGGCGGTCGGGTCGTTGCGGCGGGGCCGCCGAAGAAGGTGGCACGCGCGAAACACAGTCGTACGGCGCCCTATTTGGCGACAGCAGTTGGCGCTGTGTGATTTTCGGTGAGAAGGCCGTTGATCGAATTGTCAACGCTCTTGCTGAGTCCGAGTCACATCCGCGCATAGCGGCTCAGGGCGAAGCTGTACAGGCCGTAAGCGGCAAACCCGCATCCTGCCAGAAGGATCAGCACTGTGCCGAATGGGGCTTCCCGCAACGTTTTCACCGCGCCATCGAGACCCGTCGCCTTCGATGGGTCAGCGCGAACGGAGGCGACGACCACCAAGAGGCCGGCCCCGGCCAAGACCACACCTTCGGCGACGTACCCACAAAAACCCAGAGCAGTCATCGCCCGCCCGGGCGACACGGTGAGATCGTTGCAGAACTTCCGCGATGCTCCTTTGAAGGCGAAGTAGCTGCCGATTGCGACGATGACGAGCCCGACCGTAATGAGGGCCAGTTTGCCCTGCGTGGACTGCATCAACCGAGCGCTAAGCCCGGCGTTTTGAGCGGCGCTAGATTTGCGCCCGCCCAGCGCGAACTGCGTCGCGGTGATTGCGACCGCTGCATACACAATGGCGAGGCCGAAAGCCTTGAGCCGGTTCACTATTCGAAAATCTTGGGGATCCCGCCGGCGTTCCGCTGGGTGGAGGCCGACAACGGTCTCCGCAAGCCGCCACAGCGTCAGGGGAACCAGCGCCACCGCGACTGCCCACAGCGCGACGAAACCACCGGTGGTATCGGCGAGAGTTTTCAGCGCGCCCGTCTGATCAGCATCACCGTTGCCTCCGAAGGCTATGCGGACGACGAGGTAAGCGATCAATAGGTGCATCAGCCCACTGATGAGATACCCGACGCGGGCCGCGATCTGCGCGGCCCGCTCAGATGTAGCGCGTCGCACGGCATCGCTGGGACTGATCGCCCCTGCCATTTCGCTGGCGTTCCCCGCCTTGTTCCGGGTTTTATCCGCGCCGCTCATCGGGGTGTCTTTCTCTTTGGATGCAAAATGATGGGCCCAGTGGCGACTACCCATTTTGCTGGTGCGCCACGCGCGCCGCGCAGGCCCTGACACAGCCGGTACGGCCGGGACCGGTGAAGACTTCCGCCGCGCCGCCTCGAATTTATACCGTTCAATGTGGCGGGCAGTGTTAGATGGTGACGAAGTCCGCCATCATGGCCATGTCCTCATGCTCAAGGTTATGGCAGTGAACGAGGTAGTTGCCGTGATAATCGGTGAACCGGACGATTACCTCGACCGCTTCGGACGGCGCGACGTCAACGGTGTCTTTCCATCCGTGATCGTAATTTCCCGCTGGCTTATTGTTGCGCGTCAATACCTGAAAATGGTTGAGGTGGACATGGATCGGGTGACGGATGTCGGTGATGAAGCGCCAGACCTCGATGTCGCCGAGGCGCGGGGTCGCCTGGGGGACACCAGGCTGATATGGCTTGTTGTTGATCATCCACACGCCGCCGCGGCCCTGACCGAACAGAAAGGTGCGGGTCGTCCTGGCGCGACTGCGCTCTAAGGCGACGACGCTTTCGCTGAGCCGCTGCGGAACTGTTGAGTCGTCTGATCGGTCGGTGCCGACCACGTCAAACCGCATGATCTGTCTGCTCGGCCCTGCGCCCACCGTATTGACCAGTTGTATCTGGGTGCCGGGCCGATACCTTGAGAAGTCGGTGATGACGTCGAAGCGTTCGGCCGGGGCGATGTCGATGGCGTGATGGTTGAGCGGGCCGGCCAATAGACCTCCGTCGCTGCCGATCTGGACGAATGACGATCCCGCAGGAGGTGGCGGATCGAGCTGGAGCCTGTAACGGCGTGCGTTGGACGCGTTGAGTATTCGAAATCGGTATCGCGCGGGATCGGCATGCAGCACCGGCCATGGCGCACCATTGACCAAGATGACGTCGCCAAGCACACCGTTCATGTATTCAGTCGCAACGTCACCGGCTTCGGTGAGTGGATATTGGAAGGCGCCATCCGCGGCGAATGACCGATCGGCGATCATCAGCGGGATATCACGAGGTCCATTCGGCAGCGGCAGACTCTGTTCTTCATCATCTCGGACGATGTGGAAGCCGGCGAGTCCTCGCCAAACGGATTGGCCGGTATAGCTCATGCGATGGTCGTGGTACCACAGTGTCGCCGCGCGTTGTTGCATCGGGTAGATGTATTCGCGTTGTCCGACAACGGAGTTGCGCGACATCCCATGAACCATATGGGTGTGCGCACTCATGCTTTCCGGCGTTTGCGGATCGATGAGGTCAAGCGGATAACCGTCATGGTCGGGCGGGGTATGGCCGCCATGTAAGTGCACTGCAACGGGCACGGGTAGGGTGTTGCGGTGACGAATCACGGTGCGCCGGCCGGTGCGTGACATGATGGTCGGGCCCGGAAATGTTCCGCCGTATGTCCAAGCCCTTGTGATCATGCCGGGCAGTATTGCGAGTTCGGCGACCTGCTGGGTGATGGCGTAATAGTCAGTAGCCGTATCGCTTGCAACCGGGGCAAGCTGTCTCGGTATTGGCAGCTGTGCCTGGTAGCGCGGTGGCAACGGCACTCGACTGGGCAGTACCCTGCCCGGCTCAGGGGACCCCAACACCGTCCGGGCCACCGGCCATTCGGCAGCGACGATTCCGACACCTGCGGTGAG
>NZ_LZMB01000016.1 GCF_001673555.1 Mycobacterium sp. 1165178.9
TGGTGCTGGCCTGGTTGGCGGCGTTGAGTTGCTATGACATCCGCGAACGGCGCTTGCCCAACGCGCTGACGCTGACCGGGGCCGCGGCGGTTCTGGCCGGCGCGACGGCGGCCGGGCGCGGGTCGGCGGCGCTGGCCGGAACCGGGGCCCTGACCGCGGTCTACCTGGCGGTGCACTGCGCGGGAGGAATGGGCGCCGGTGACGTCAAGCTGGCTCTCGGTCTGGGCGCGTTGACCGGCTGCTTCGGCGTCGGCGTGTGGTTTCTGGCGGCGCTGGGGGCGCCGCTGCTGACCGCGGTGCTCGGGGCGGTCGGCCGGCTTCGCGGCGGTGCCGACGGCACGGCCGCGGTGCCGCACGGGCCGTCGATGTGTCTGGCCAGCGCGGCGGGTGTGGGGTTGGCGCTGCTCTGACGCGCTCAGTTCGGCACGGCGGTGGAGCGCAGCAGCGGCAGCAACTGGTCGCCCAGCCTGGCCGTCTCGGACTTGTACGGAGTGTCCGACAACACGAAATGGCTGACCCCGAGGTCGGCGTATTTGCGCAATGCGTCGGCGACCTCGACGGCCGAGCCCACCAGCCATGTCGTGCCGGCGCCCTCCCCGCCGTACTTGCTCGGCGTCGTATACAGGCAGGAATCAAGCACCTCTGCGCGTCCGGCAAGATCGTTGAGCCGCCGCTGCCCCTCGGACCCCGCCGGGTCGTGCAGCAGCATCATGGTCGGCGTGCCCGCCAGCTTGGCGACCTTGGCCTCGGCATCGTGCCAGGCCTGCTCGGATGTGTCGCGCACCAGGGTGGTCACGCGAAGGCCGAATTCCAGCGGCGCGTGTTCGCGACCGAGCTTGTCGGACAAAGACTTCAGCCTGTCGATGCGTTCGGCGATCCCGTCCAGTGACTCGCCCCAGAACAATTGGACGTCGGCGTCGGTCGCGGCGACCTGCTCGGCGGTCGCCGATGCGCCGCCGAAGTAGAGCTTCGGGAACCGGCCGTCGGCCGCCCCGAGCGGGCGCGGCTGCAGCGTCGAGTGTTCGACGGTGAAGAACTCGCCGCGGAAGGTGACATCGTCCTCGCTCCACAACCGGCGAACCAGCCGGATGAATTCGCGGGTGCGGTCGTAGCGGCGCCCCTTGTCGACCTCGGCGTCGCCATACGCGGCCAGGTCATCGGCGCCGCTCACGATGTTGATCAATAGCTGGCCGTCGTTGAGCCGATCCAGGGTCGCCGCCGCACTGGCGAAATGCGCCGGATGCCAGTAACCGGGGCGGACCGCCACCAGCGGAGCGAAGTTGTTGGTGCGCGCGGCGATTGCGGTCGCGACGGTGAAAGTGTCCGGCCGCCCCCAGCCGGTGCCGATCAGCGCGCCTTCCCAACCGTGTTGCTCGGCCCGCAGCGCCAGGTCGACCGAATAGTCCAGACTTCCCCAGCCATCGACGGTGTCGTCGCCTCGATGGCCCGGCTCGACGGTATTCGGTATGTACCAGAGAAATTGCCCCACCAGGCAACATGGTGGCACATCACAGCGATGGCGTGGCGCGGCTTCGCGGCGTATCCCATGGTCGTCGTAGGAATCAGCACGGATGAAAGTCGGCGTGTGCGCGAAAAATTCGGGCTGGTCGTCGTGCGTACGACAGTGATTCGCCCAGAGAGGCTTTGACTTCCATGCCCGTTGCACCTGACGGACACCCGGCGGCAGATCCGTCGGGGATCGAGGAGGTGCTCGGCGATATCGCCGTCAACGGCGCGGACCTGCCGCAGAGCAGTTTCTTCTGACCCGTGGCGCGCGCGGACCCACTACCGCCGCGGACTGCGCGAATCGGCTTTTCGGAACCCGACATGGGAAGATGGGACCCGTGTTGCGTTGGATCACTGCTGGGGAGTCGCATGGCCGCGCGCTGGTGGCCGTGCTCGAAGGCATGGTCGCCGGTGTGGAGATCACCTCCCTCGACATTGCCGAACAGCTGGCCCGGCGCCGCCTCGGTTACGGGCGCGGCGCGCGGATGGCGTTCGAGCGGGACGCGGTCAGCGTGCTGTCGGGGGTGCGTCACGGCGTCACCCTGGGCGGGCCCATCGCCGTCGAGATCGGCAATACCGAATGGCCTAAGTGGGAGACCGTGATGGCCGCCGACCCGGTCGACCCGGGGGAGCTGGCGGACAGCGCGCGCAATGCGCCGCTCACCCGGCCGCGGCCCGGCCACGCCGACTATGCGGGCATGCTCAAATACGGCTTCGACGACGCCCGACCGGTGCTGGAGCGCGCGAGCGCCCGCGAGACCGCGGCCCGCGTCGCGGCCGCCACCGTCGCCCGCGCGTTTCTGCGTCAGGCGCTCGGCGTCGAGGTGCTCTCGCACGTGATCGCGATCGGCCCGTCGGCGCCCTACCAGGGCCCGCCGCCCGGTCCGGGCGACCTGCCCGCGATCGACGCCAGCCCGGTGCGCGCCTTCGACAAGGCGGCCGAGGAGGCGATGATCGCCGAGATCGAAGCCGCCAAGAAGGACGGGGACACGCTCGGCGGTGTGGTTGAGGTGGTGGTCCTGGGCCTGCCCGTCGGGCTGGGCTCGTTCACCAGCGGCGACAACCGCCTCGACAGCCAGCTTGCCGCCGCCGTCATGGGTATCCAGGCGATCAAGGGCGTCGAGATCGGCGACGGTTTCGAGACGGCACGCCGCCGCGGCAGCCGCGCCCACGACGAGATGTACCCCGGCCCCGACGGCGTGGTCCGGTCGACCAACCGGGCGGGCGGCCTGGAAGGCGGCATGACCAACGGCCAGCCGCTGCGGGTGCGCGCCGCGATGAAGCCCATTTCCACGGTGCCGCGGGCACTGGCCACCGTCGACATGGCGACCGGCGACGAGGCCGTCGCGATCCACCAGCGCTCGGACGTGTGCGCGGTGCCGGCCGCCGGCGTGGTGGTCGAGGCCATGGTGGCGCTGGTGCTGGCCCGGGCGGCGCTGCAGAAGTTCGGCGGCGATTCGCTGGCCGAAACCCGCCGCAACGTCGAGGCCTATCGACGAGCGGTCGCCGAGCGGGAGTCGCCGGCCGCCCGGGGTACCGCGTAATGGCGCCCAAAGCGGTCCTGGTGGGCCTGCCGGGTTCGGGCAAGTCCACCATCGGCCGGCGCCTGTCCAAGGCACTTGGTGTCGATTTCCTGGACACCGATGTGGCCATCGAGCAGCAGACCGGGCGCCGCATCGCCGACATCTTCGCCACCGACGGCGAACCGGAATTCCGCCGCATCGAGGAGGGCGTGGTGCGCGCCGCGCTGGCCGGCCACGACGGCGTGGTGTCACTCGGGGGCGGCGCGGTCACCAGCCCGGGGGTGCGTGAGGCGCTCGCCGGTCACACCGTCATCTATCTGGAGATCAGCGCCAGCGAAGGCGTGCGGCGCACCGGCGGCAATACCGTGCGCCCGCTGCTGGCCGGACCCGATCGCGCCGACAAGTACCGCGCGCTGCTGGCCGAACGCAGCCCGCTGTACCGGCGCGCGGCGACCATCCGCGTCGACACCAACCGGCGCAACCCCGGCGCGGTTGTCCGCTACATCGTCTCGCGGTTGCAGGCTCCGGCCGGGGCCGCCACATGACGCGCTCTGGGGATCCGGTCACCATCGAGGTGGCCGTCGACCCGCCCTATCCGGTGATCATCGGCACCGGCTTGCTGGACGAGCTGAACGAACTTCTCGTCGGCCGGCACAAGGTGGCCATCGTGCATCAACCGGTGCTGACGGAGACCGCCGAGGTGATCCGAAGCCGGTTGGCGGACAAGGGTGTTGACGCGCACCGCATCGAAATCCCGGATGCCGAGGAGGGCAAGGACCTCCCGGTGGTCGGCTTTTTGTGGGAAGTCCTGGGCCGCATAGGTATTGGACGCAAAGACGCGTTGGTCAGTCTTGGCGGCGGTGCGGCCACCGACGTCGCCGGCTTCGCGGCGGCCACGTGGCTGCGCGGCGTTGACATCGTGCACGTGCCCACCACGCTGCTGGGCATGGTCGACGCGGCCATCGGCGGCAAGACCGGGATCAACACCGACGCGGGCAAGAACCTGGTTGGGTCGTTCCATCAGCCACACGCCGTTCTGGTCGACCTGTCGACACTGCAGACGTTGCCGGCCAACGAACTCGTCGCGGGAATGGCCGAAATCGTCAAGGCGGGATTCATCGCCGATCCGGTGATTCTGGACCTCATCGAGGCCGATCCGCAGGCCGCGGTCGACCCGTCGGGTGACGTGCTGGCGGAGCTGATCCGCCGCGCGATCGCCGTCAAGGCGGAGGTTGTGGCCGCCGACGAGAAAGAGTCGGAGCTGCGCGAAATCCTCAACTACGGGCACACTTTGGGGCACGCTATCGAGCGCCGCGAGCGCTATCAGTGGCGGCACGGCGCCGCGGTGTCGGTGGGCCTGGTCTTCGCCGCGGAGCTGGCCCGGCTGGCCGGCCGGCTCGACGACGCCACCGCGCAGCGCCACCGCACCATCCTGTCGGCGCTCGGCCTCCCGGTCAGCTACGACGCCGACGCGCTGCCGCAGTTGCTGGAATACATGGCGGGAGACAAGAAGTCGCGGGCCGGGGTGCTGCGGTTCGTGGTTCTCGACGGCCTGGGCAAGCCGGGCCGGATGGCCGGCCCCGACCCGTCGCTGTTGGCGGCGGCCTATGCCGGACTCGCCCAGGAGGCTTCGTGACCAACGTCGTGAATGTCATCAACGGCCCGAACCTGGGCCGGCTGGGCCGGCGCGAGCCGGACGTGTACGGTGACACGACGCACGATCAACTGGCCGCGCTGATCGAACGGGAGGCCGACGCGCTCGGTCTCAAAGCCGTTGTGCGACAAAGCGATAACGAAGCAGACCTGCTGGACTGGATCCATGCGGCCGCCGACGCGGGCGAACCGGTGATCCTCAACGCCGGCGGGCTCACCCACACGTCGGTGGCGCTGCGTGACGCGTGCGCGGAGCTGAGTGCCCCGTTGATCGAGGTGCACATCTCCAATGTCTATGCGCGCGAGGAGTTTCGGCGACACTCGTACCTGAGCCCGGTCGCGACCGGCGTGATCGTCGGACTGGGGGTGCAGGGCTATCTGCTCGCCCTGCGCTATCTGGTCGGGGAGCCCGGCGCCGCCAGCTAGTCCTTATCGTGTTCCTTGCCGGGCCTGGTGTGCTCGTCGC
>NZ_LZMB01000017.1 GCF_001673555.1 Mycobacterium sp. 1165178.9
CCGGGCTCAGCCCGCGGGCCTCGGCTTCGAAAAGCAGGTCGACGGCACGTTTGCGGGCCTGATGGCGTCCCCTCACGGGTCTGCTCACGCGTTGACGCGCCCCAGGTAGCTGCCGTCGCGCGTGTCGACCTTCAGCTTGTCTCCGGTGTTGATGAACAGCGGCACCTGGATCTCGGCGCCGGTCTCCACGGTGGCGGGTTTGGTGCCTGCGCTGGACCGGTCGCCCTGCAGGCCCGGCTCCGTGTGCGTGACCTCCATCTCGACCGATACCGGCAGCTCGATGTACAACGGAGCCCCGTTGTGGAACGCCACCTGCACCGGCAGGCCCTCCAGCAGGAACCGGGCCGCGTCGCCGACCAACGACTCGGGCAGCGGGTGCTGTTCGTAGTCCTGGCTGTCCATGAACACGAAGTCCGAGCCGTCGCGGTAGAGGTAGGTGGTGTCGCGCCGGTCGACGGTGGCGGTCTCCACCTTCACGCCGGCGTTGTACGTCTTGTCGACGACCTTCCCGGACAGCACGTTCTTCAGCTTGGTCCGCACAAAGGCGGGACCTTTGCCCGGTTTGACGTGCTGGAACTCGACGATCTGCCACAGCTGGCCGTCGATCACCAGCACCAGTCCATTCTTGAAATCGGCAGTGCTTGCCACGGTTCGGTATATCTCCTCGGACGTTGGACAGTCGCCTGCGGAACTGTCTGTGACTTGTCGATCAGTTTAGAGCGCTCCGCACCCGCGCCCGCCGGGCCGGGGTCGGACATGACGCGCGAAACCCCGCCAGCGGTGGACGTGTTCGGGGCTACGCCAAAACGGTCAGCTCCTTGGGGAACTTGGTCAACAATTCCGGGGGCGTGCCGCGAGCCTCGTCCGGCACCACCAGAGTGTCCTCGATGCGCACGCCGCCGCGACCGGGCAGGTAGACGCCGGGCTCCACGGTCACCACGGATTCGGCCAGCAACGTGCCGGTGGACGTGGCGCCGATGCCCGGTGCTTCGTGGATTTCCAGGCCCACGCCGTGACCCAGACTGTGGCTGAACTGCTCGCCATAGCCGGCGTCGGCGATCACCTGGCGGGCCGCGGCGTCCACTTCGCGCAAGCCGGCGCCGGCGTGCAGTGCCTCCCGGCCGGCCCGCTGCGAGTCGGCGACCAGCTGGTAGATCTCCAGCTGCCAGCCGGCGGCCTTGCCCAGCACGAAGGTGCGGGTCATGTCGGAGTGATAACCGCCGACCAGCGCCCCGAAGTCGATCTTGACGAAATCGCCGCCGGCCAGCACCGCGTCGGTGGGGCGGTGATGCGGGATCGCCGAGTTCGGCCCCGCGGCCACGATCGTCTCGAACGAGATCGCGTCGGCGCCGTGGTCGAGCATCAGGGCCTCCAGTTCGCGGCTGACCTCGCGTTCGGTCCGGCCGGGACGCAGGCCGCCACGCGCCACCAGATCGCTCAGAGCCGCGTCGGCCGCCTCGCAGGCCAGCCGCAGCAGCGCGACCTCGCCGGCGTCTTTGACCTCGCGCAGCGCTTCGACCGTTCCGGCAGCCTTGACCAGCTCGGTGCCCGACTTTCGCTCGTCCAGCTCGCGGGTCAGGGCGTCGAATCCGTCGACGGTCACCACGTTGCTTTCGAAGCCCAGCTTCTGGGCGCCCGCCTCGGCGGCCTGCGCGGCCAGGTAACGTCCCAGCGCCCGTTCGATGGCGACTTCGAGGTCCGGTGCTTGCTCGGCGGCCTGGGTTCGGTATCGCCCATCGGTGGCCAGCACGGGGCCGCGATCGTCGGCGAACACCAGCAACGCGCCGTTGGATCCGGTAAAGCCGGAGAGATAACGAACGTTCACCAGGTCCGTGACCAGCAGCGCATCCAATCCGCCGGCCTCGAGTCGCGCTCTGAGCCTGTCTCGACGCTGTGAATGTGTCACGGGTCTTGACGGTACTCGCTACGCTTTTGGGCCATGAGTAAGTGGATGCTGCGCGGATTGGTCTACGCCGCGGCGATGGTCGTGGTCCGATTGTTCCAGGGTGCGCTGATCAACGCGTGGCAGACGCAGGCGACGCTGTTCAGCGTGGCGTTGCTGCTTGTGTTCATCATCGGGGTGATCATCTGGGGGATTCGCGACGGCCGAGCCGACGCCATCGCCAACCCCGATCCGGATCGCCGCGGCGACCTGGCGATGACCTGGCTGCTGGCGGGCCTGGTGGCCGGCGTGCTCAGCGGAGCCGTCACCTGGCTGATCGCGACCTTCTACAGCGGCCTGTACACCGGGGGGCTGCTCAACGAGTTGACGACGTTCGCGGCCTTCACCGCGCTGATTGTCTTCGTGCCCGCAATCATCGGCGTGACGATCGGGCGCTGGCGGGTGGATCGCAATCCCCCGGCGCGCCGGCCCGGCACTGACGACGAGCGGGCCGACACCGACGTGTTCTCCGCGGTGCGCGCCGACGACGCGCCCACCGGCGAGATTCCCACGCAGGGGTCCGCTGCCCACACCGAGGCGCGGACCGCGGGGGTCGCCACGGCCGAGCGCGAGGCGCCCACCGACAAGGTGTCCACCTCCGAATCGCCGACCGAAACGATCACCAAGCCCGGCGACGACCCGAAGACCGAGGTGATCCGCACCGGCGACGAGCACACCAGGCCCGGCAAGGAACACGATAAGGACTAGCTGGCGGCGCCGGGCTCCCCGACCAGATAGCGC
>NZ_LZMB01000018.1 GCF_001673555.1 Mycobacterium sp. 1165178.9
GCCCGGGCATGGTGTGCGCGACGTAGACGAGTTCATCACGCGGTTGATAGCCCTCGGCCTCGAACGCCGCGACTCGGTAGCCCAGGTCGACCTCATACTGGGGTTGCGGGCCGAATACCAAATCCCGCACAGGCGAATGGATACCACCCGCGCCAACGAGCAGGTCGAACTGTCGCGACCCGCCGCGCTCGAGGGTGACCTGCACGCCCGAGTCGTATTGTTCGATGGCCGAGACGTTTTCACCGAATAGAGTTTCGGCATGGCTGTCGATGGAGCGATAGATCATAGCCGCCAAATCGCCGCGGGGGACAGTCACGAACCGACCATCGACGTTCCGCCGGAACGCTTCAGCCGAAAAGCCGCCCACCCTCCGCGAATTCCGGTCCACGATTCGCACCTCCTGAACCGCGTATCCGGCGGCATGCAATTCGGCGGTAAGACCCATACGTTCGGCAACGGCATACCCGCCGCCCCAAAAGTCCACTGCGTAGCCTCCGGTGCGAAGACACGCCGCCTTCTCGATCAGGGTGGGCTCGTGGCCATGGCGGCAGAGCCAGTACGCGAGTGTTGGACCGGCGATGCCAGCACCGACAATGGCGATCTTCATGTGCGTACCTCCGCGGCGAGTAAGTTCCATTATTATAGCACTATGCAACAGTTGCTCTAGGATAGTAATTGAGGAGCCGGCGAGGTTGCGATCGTCGACACCGGAGAGGAGTCGGCGGTGCTGACGGAACTGATGGGCGTGCCCGCGGGCATTCAAGCGCTGGAGGCGGCCGGGACAGTGACCGCATCAGACTACGAGCGGGTCTTCGCGCCGATGGTCGAAAAGGCAGGACGCGCAGGGGATCGGATGCGGCTGCTGTATGCGTTCGGTCCGGAGTTTCAGCGCATCACGTCGGGAGCACTGTGGGCGGACGCGCGACTCGGATCTGTCTATCTGCGCCTACTGGACGGGTGCGCTGTCGTGAGTGATATCGGCTGGATCCGGGCATCAAGCCGCGCCATCGGTGCCTGGATACCATGCCCGCTTCGGGTGTACAACAACGATCAACGCGATGACGCCGTCGCATGGCTGGCCTCGGTATCGCGATGCGCTGACGTGTCCGCCCGCGATATGGTCAGGGCTTACGTCGGTGGAGTCGGCGCTGGCCTCATCAGCCTCGGTGGGTTCGTAGTCTCGAAGGATGTCAAGAAGCGCAATAACATTCGTTGATCACCGTGCGTGGAATAGCACGGCCGCTGCGTTAAGCGACGAGGCCTTATAACCTAGATCGCCGGGCCCAACAGGTCATCCGCGTCGCGGATGATGTAGCCGTAGCCCTGCTCGGCCAAGAAGCGCTGCCGGTGCGCGGCGTACTCGGCGTCCAGGCTGTCGCGCGCCACCACGGAGTAGAAGATGGCGCCGCCGCCGTCGGACTTGGGCCGCAGCAACCGGCCCAGCCGTTGCGCCTCCTCTTGGCGTGAGCCGAACGTTCCCGAGACCTGCACCGCCACAGAGGCTTCTGGCAGGTCGATGGAGAAGTTCGCGACTTTGGACACGACCAGGGTGGACAACTCGCCGCGCCGGAAGGCGTCGAACAGATCCTCGCGTTCCTTGGTCCGGGTGGACCCCTGGATCACCGGGGCGTTCAGCTCGGCGCCGAGCTCGTCGAGCTGATCGAGGTAGGCGCCGATCACCAGGGTCTGCTCGCCGGGATGTTTGGCCAGGATCGATTTGACCACAGCGATTTTGGTGTGCACCGTCGAGCACAGCTTGTACCGCTCTTCGGGTTCGGCGGTGGCGTAGAGCATCCGTTCGTTGTCGGTCATGGTGACGCGCACCTCGACACACTCGGCCGGGGCGATCCACCCTTGAGCCTCGATGTCCTTCCACGGCGCGTCATAGCGCTTCGGGCCGATCAGTGAGAACACGTCACCCTCGCGGCCGTCCTCGCGGACCAGCGTGGCCGTCAGGCCCAGGCGCCGCTTGGACTGCAGATCCGCGGTCATCCGGAACACCGGCGCCGGCAACAGATGGACCTCGTCGTAGATGATCAGTCCCCAGTCCCGGCTGTCGAAAAGCTCCAGATGCCGATACTCGCCCTTGGTGCGGCGGGTGATCATCTGATACGTCGAGATGGTCACCGGCCGAATCTCCTTGCGCTCACCGGAGTATTCGCCGATCTCGTCCTCGGTGAGCGACGTGCGCGCGATCAGCTCGCGCTTCCATTGCCGGGCCGCGACGATGTTGGTGACCAGGATCAGCGTCGTCGCACCGGCTTTCGCCATGGCGGCCGCGCCCACCAGCGTCTTTCCGGCACCGCACGGAAGCACCACCACCCCGGATCCGCCGGACCAGAACGAGTCGGTGGCCATCTGCTGATAGTCGCGCAGGTGCCAGCCGTCCTGGGCCAGGCTGATCGGATGCGCTTCCCCGTCGACGTAGCCCGCGAGATCTTCAGCGGGCCAACCGATCTTGAGCAGCATCTGCTTGACGCGGCCGCGCTCGCTGGGGTGGACGACGACAGTGTCGTCGTCGATGCGGGCGCCGAGCATCGGGGCGATCTTCTTGTTGCGCAACACCTCTTCGAGCACCGCACGATCCAGGCTCACCAGTGTCAGGCCGTGCGCGGGGTTCTTCACCAGCTGCAAACGGCCGTAGCGGGCCATGGTGTCGACGATGTCGACCAGCAGCGGCTGGGGCACCGCGTACCGCGAGAAGCTGACCAGCGCGTCGACCACCTGTTCCGCATCATGGCCGGCGGCGCGGGCGTTCCACAGCGCCAGCGGCGTGATGCGGTAGGTGTGGACGTGTTCGGGTGCGCGTTCCAGCTCGGCGAACGGCGCGATGGCCGCGCGCGCCGCGCCGGCCTGCTCGTGATCCACCTCGAGCAACACCGTCTTATCGGACTGCACGATCAACGGTCCGTCAGACATATTCAGCGCCACTCCTCCTGACTTGTGTGCACGGCCGCGGCATGCCAACCATTATCGGCCGGTGGCCGACACGACCGACGTGATGCGGTGGATGGCGAACTCACGCAGCCGCCCGGACGCGGAGTCGAAGGCCACCAGCTGACCGCCCTTGATGGTGATGGGCGACACCACCCGCTGGGTGGCCACACCCGCCGCATCCAGATAACCGATCACCAAGGTGTCTTGTTCCTTGGCCGCGCGCTGCAGCTGCGTCATGGTGACCGCGGGATCGACGCGGATATTGCCGAACGGCGCGGCGGTCACCTTGCGCAGCACCGCCACCACCGCGTTGAGGCTTTCGCTGTTGGGACGCCGCACCGGGCGATAGGGCCGGCGCTGCTGGGGTGTCGCCACCCGGGCCCCGCGCGGACGCACGTCGACGATCGCGCCGGAAGAATCCTCGGCCGCCGGCGCGAAGCCCGCGGCCCGCAGGGCGGCGAGCACCTCGCCGATCGGGGCCGGCGACACCGCGACCGTCGGCGCCAGGGCCCGCAACTGCACCTCCTCGGTCGCCGGTGCCGACACGGCCTGGGCCAGCAGGGCGGGGTCCTCGCAGCGCACGAACGACGCGGCCATGCCGGTCCGCAGCTGCCCGTGCCGGCGCGCAACATCGTCGATCAAGTAGGTAAGCCCTTGGGGCACCGGCGTTTTGGAATGCTTGGCGAACAGGGAATGCATCCAGTCGCGGGTCTTGCCGACATCGAGCGCGTGCCGGATCGACTGCTCGCTGACGCGGTACACCATCGCGGCGCCGGCCGACTCGACGGTGGCGACGACGGCGAGCTGCTCGGCCAGGTCGCGTTCCAATGGCCCGGGCACGACCACGGTCAGGTCCGCCTGCACCAGGAAGTGGTCGACCGGTTTGGGCAGCGCCCGGTTCATCGCCTCGATCGCGACCTGCGGATCGCCGTCGTCGTCCAGGAGCGCACGGCCGGGTGTGCTGATCGCGCCTCGGCCCACCAGGCCCAGCGCGGTGCTCTCGGCGAGCAGGTCCCCGACGGGCCCGGGCTGCAACCGCTTGGCCCAGCGCGGACGCCGCCAGATTAGCGCCGCCGAGGCTTCCGCCGCGTTGACGCCGCCACCCGGGGGCAACTCGGCCAGGATGCCGAGCAACAGCCGGCGATCCAGTGGTGCGGCCGTGGAGTACAGGGCGTCGGTGAGGGCCCCAAAGGGCTTGGCGTCCGGGCCGCGACTCCCGATCAGCGCCGGCCGGCCGGGAAGGTCGAGCCAGCTGCCGGCCAACAGCTGCCAGCGTTCGGCCGCCGACATCGCCGCGTACCGGTCGGTGGCGATCGTCGGCGCCCAGTACGGCGGCTCGCCGGTGACCGGCTCGGGATCCGGCATGCCGCTGGCGATCAATCCGGCCGCAGCCGCCACTTCGAGGATCAATCCCAGCCGCGGCTCGTCGATGCCGGTCACCTTGCTCAGCCGCTTGACGTCGCGAATTCCCAGGCCGCCGCTGCGGAGCTCGGAAACCGGCGCGGGCT
>NZ_LZMB01000019.1 GCF_001673555.1 Mycobacterium sp. 1165178.9
CACCGCCAACACGGCCTGATACCTCTGCTCGGCCACGCTCAACTCCCTCATCTAGGGAGTGTCAAGGATCAACCGAAGTAACTGTCAACCATCAGCCGAAACACTGTCAGCCATCACCCGAAGACAAAATGTCAAGCATCAGCCGAACTCATACAGCTTGCGCAGAGCCCCCTGTCAGGATTGAACTGACGACCGCTCGCTTACAAGGCGAGTGCTCTACCACTGAGCTAAGGAGGCGGGGTAAAACCGGACCCAGCCTAATCGGTCACCTTTCGCTGTCGATCACGCCTGCTGAGCGCACCGCCCGTGACGAGGGGCGCCGCCGCCCCGGCAGCGGAATCCGGTCGGCGATGTTGCTCAGCGGGTTGACCACCATGGTGAGTGCGATGACGGCGTCTTGCAGGGTGGCGATGGCGGGCTCGAGCGCCTCCATACCCGGCGTCAGTCGAGCCAGGGTGTCGGCGACGTCGGCCAACTGATCCAGCGGACCGTTCTTCGCCGTCAGCTTGTCGATCAGCCCGCCCTCGCTGAGCAGCCGGTCGGCCAGGCCGTCCTCGCCCAGCAGCCGCTCGATCAGACCGTCTTCGGCGACCAGCTGATCGGCCAGACCACCGGGCTGCAGCGTCCGTTGCAGGGCCCCGCCCTCGGCGGTCAGGCGGTCGAGCAAGCCACCCTCCGAGGTCAGCATGTCGACCACCCCGCCAGGGCGCAGCAAGCGATCGATCGGGCCATCCGGGGCCACGGCCCGGCCCAGCGGGGCGTCGTCGTCGAGCAGCCTGGCCAGTCGATTGGCCCGGACGATGGCGTCGTCAATCCCGAGCATGGACGTCATCGCGGTGGTGCCGGCGGCCCCGCTCTCACCGACAGCCCGCTTCGCCACGCCGACGGCCGCGCTCGCCACGCTCAAACTTGCATCCGCGGCGGCCAGTCCCACCCGGGCGGGCGCGGTCGCAGCCGACACGATGCTTCTGGTCAGGTTCATTCCAAGAGTCTATTCACGACGCAAACCCGGCAAGGGCTTTACGTCCCAAGGCAATGCGATGACTCCTGGCAGACTACTATCAGTCCGTTGGCACTGAGCTTTCAGGAAGTGCACAACCTTCACATAGCAAACGTTCAAGTAAGGGACATGAGCATCTGATGACATCGGCAACCCCCAGTGACACGAAATCCGAGGCTCGCGTCCTCGTAGTCGACGACGAAGCCAACATTGTCGAGCTGCTCTCGGTGAGTCTGAAATTCCAGGGGTTCGAGGTCTCTACGGCAACCAACGGCGCCCAGGCGCTGGATCGGGCGCGCGAGGCGCGTCCCGACGCGGTCATCCTCGACGTGATGATGCCCGGCATGGACGGGTTCGGGGTGCTGCGGCGGCTGCGCGCCGACGGCATCGACGCCCCGGCACTGTTTTTGACCGCCCGGGATTCCCTGCAGGACAAGATCGCCGGTCTGACGCTGGGCGGCGACGACTATGTCACCAAGCCGTTCAGTCTCGAAGAGGTCGTCGCCCGGTTGCGGGTCATCCTTCGCCGCGCGGGCAAAGCCGGGGCCGAACCGCGCAGCGCGCGCCTCACTTTCGCCGACATCGAGCTCGACGAGGAAACCCATGAGGTGTGGAAAGCCGGTCAGCCGGTGTCGTTGTCACCGACCGAATTCACGCTGCTGCGTTACTTTGTGATCAACGCCGGCACCGTGTTGAGCAAACCGAAGATCCTCGACCACGTGTGGCGTTATGACTTCGGAGGTGACGTCAATGTCGTCGAGTCCTACGTGTCGTATCTGCGTCGCAAGATCGACACGGGGGAGAAGCGGCTGCTGCACACCCTGCGCGGAGTGGGTTATGTACTGCGGGAACCGCGGTGAGCAGCGGTAGCGAAGAATAGGTAGATGGTCACCGAGCCTCGACGTGGTTTGCCCCTCCGGATAGGGCTCGTCGCTGCCACCCTGGCGCTGGTCGCCTGCGGCCTCGCCGTTTCCGGCGTCGCGGTGACGTCGATCCTGCGGCACAGCCTGGTCAGCCGCATCGACTCCACTCTGCTAGATGCGTCCCGCGGCTGGGCGCAGGCACCGCGGCGGCAATCGCCGCCGTCCTTCAACGGTCCCGACCCGGGCCGGCCGCCCTCGAAGTTCTACGTGCGCGGCGTCAGCACCGACGGCACCCCGTTCACCGCCATCAACGACCGCAACGCCGAACCGGCGCTACCGGCCGACGACGACGTGGGTCCCAACCCGACGACACTGCCGTCGGTGAACGGCTCAGACATTCAGTGGCGGGCGGTCTCGGTGCACGGTCCGCACGGGCTTACCACGGTCGCGATCGATCTGTCGGACGTCCAGCACACGCTCACCTCGCTGGTCTGGTTGCAGATGGGCATCGGGGTGGCGGTGCTTGCGGTCGTCGGAATCGCCAGCTTCGCGGTGGTGCAGCGCAGCCTGCGCCCGCTCGTCGAGGTCGAGCAGACCGCCGCGGCGATCGCGTCGGGCCAGTTGGATCGCCGTGTGCCAGAACGAGATCCGCGCACCGAGGTGGGCCGGCTGTCCCAGGCGCTCAACGGGATGCTCGCGCAGATTCAACAAGCGCTGGCGTCCTCGGAGTCCTCCGCGGACAAGGCCCGCGGCTCCGAGGACCGGATGCGGCGGTTCATCACCGACGCCAGCCACGAACTGCGCACCCCGCTGACCACCATCCGCGGTTTCGCTGAGCTGTATCGCCAGGGTGCCGCCCGCGACGTCGCGATGCTGATGTCGCGAATCGAAAGCGAGGCCTCGCGGATGGGCCTGCTGGTGGACGACTTGCTGTTGCTGGCTCGCCTCGATGTGCAGCGCCCACTCGAACGCCGTCGGGTGGATCTGCTGGCTCTGGCCAGCGATGCCGTGCACGACGGGCAGGCGATGGACCCGAGGCGCACCATCACCATGGAGGTCCTCGACGGTCCCGGCACCCCGGAGGTGCTCGGTGACGAAGCACGGATCCGCCAGGTGTTGAGCAACCTCGTCGCCAACGCTTTGCAGCACACCCCGGAAAGCGCCGACGTCACCGTGCGGGTTGGCACCGACGGCGACAACGCGGTGCTCGAAGTGGCCGACCAGGGGCCCGGCATGAACCAGGAGGACGCATCGCGCGTCTTCGAGCGGTTCTATCGGACCGATTCGTCGCGGGCGCGAGCCAGCGGCGGGACCGGTCTGGGCCTATCCATCGTCGAGTCGTTGGTGCGCGCGCATGGCGGTGTCGTCAGCGTGACCACCGCGCTCGGCGAGGGTTGCCGCTTCCGGGTGACGCTGCCTCGCATCAGTGACGTGCCGACGCACGAGCCGGTTCACGCCAACTGAGCCAGCGCCGCCTTGATCCGCGCCTGGGCCTCGTCCAGCGATTCCGCGGACGGGTTGCGGTCGACGTTGGCGAAGCCGAAGTCGCTCAGGCTGCGGGTGGGAAAGACGTGCACGTGCAGATGCGGCACTTCGAGCCCGGCGATGATCAGGCCGGAGCGCTCCGTTCTGAAGGCCTTGCACACCGCCTTGCCGATCAACTGGCTCACGGACATGACCCGGGCGAAGGCCGACCCGTCCACGTCCTGCCAGTTGTCGATCTCCGCGCGGGGCACGACGAGCGTGTGCCCCTGCGTCATCGGCTCAATCGTCAGGAACGCGACGACGTCGTCGTCCTCGTAGACGAAGCGGCCAGGAAGTTCACGGTTGATGATCTTGGTGAAGATCGACGCCATGGGCCCCAGCATATGTGCGCCGGATTTGTGGCTGCGGCCGCGGTCGCGCTCGCGCCCCGAGCCGCAAGGCGATCTCGGCGACCACCGATGAGTTCGGCCGCCGTAGCGGGTCAATCCTGCGACGCCCCACAACACGGATGGATTCAGGAGACCTCGCCATGTCACGAGTGCGCGTGCACAACTTTTCGGTGTCCCTCGACGGCTTCGGCACGGGCATTGGGCAAAGCATGGACGCGCCGTTCGGACACGCCGGCGGACGGCTCCACGAGTGGTTTTTCACGACGCGGACCTTCCGCGCCATGCATGGCGAGCCGGGCGGGGCCACCGGCATCGACGACGCCTTGGCCAGCCAATGGGCGCCGGGCATCGGCGCCGAAATCATGGGACGCAACAAGTTCGGGCCGCAGCGCGGACCATGGACCGGCCAAGACGGCGGCGAGGAATGGAAAGGCTGGTGGGGCTCCGAGCCGCCGTTTCACACACCGGTCTTCGTGCTCACCCACCATACCCGGCCCGCGATCGAGATGGAGGGTGGCACCACTTTTCACTTCATCGACGCAAGCCCCGTCGAAGCCGTGCAGATTGCCCGAAAAGCCGCTGGCGACAGCGACATTCGCCTGGGCGGGGGACCGTCGAGCGTCCGCCAATTCCTCGAAGCCGATCTCGTCGACCACCTGCACATCGCGGTGGTGCCGATCATTCTGGGGCGGGGCGAGCCGTTGTGGACGGGGCTGGAAGGCCTTGAACGGCGATTCGACGTGGAATCGGTGAGCAGCCCCAGCGGCGTCGTGCATCTGACCTTCACGCGCCGTTAGGAAGATCGCCGTTGGTCGAGAGCCGGCTCAGTCCTCTTTGCCGAACTGCATCATGTCGAGGTTCCAATAGCCGCGCATGTTGCTGATCAGGCCCGCGTCATTGACCTTATAGGTGAACACGCCACGCACCGAGCTGGTGAAGCCGCCGTCGAACTTGCTGTTGAGCACCAGGATGTGGGCGATCTCGTCGGGCGAACTCGACGGGAAGGTCTCCTCGCAGGTGATGGAGAGTTGGTTTGCGGCGATGTTGGCGTCGAAGAACGCGCCGACGGCCTCCTTGCCGCGAACCCCCGTGCCGTCGGGGTTGGTGACGGACTTGCCGATCGGATCCTCGATGACGACGTCGTCGGACATCAGCGCCAACCAGCCCTCCCGGTCGTGCGCCTGAACGCACCGCCACGACGACTGCGACGCCGCAAGTGCCGGCGATGCCTGGGACTCCTCGGTTTGGGTCATGATCTTTCGCAGCCGCCGGTCTACCGGTCGGCGTCGGTGAACCGGATGACGCCGCGAATGTTCTTGCCGTCCAGCATGTCCTGGTAGCCGTCGTTGATCTGCTCCAGCTTGTACTGGCGGGTGATCATGTCGTCCAGGTTCAGCTTGCCGGCCTTGTACATCGACAGCAGCTGCGGGATGTCGTACTGCGGGTTGCCGCCACCGAAGATGGTGCCCTGCAGGTTCTTCTGCATCAGGGTCAGCATCGCCAGGTTCAGGGTGACGTTGGTGTCCAGCAGGCTGCCGATGGCGGTCAGCACGCAGGTGCCCCCCTTTTGGGTGATGTTCAGGTAGTTGTCGATGTCGGCGCCCTGCAGCTCGCCCACGGTGACCACGACCTTGTGGGCCATCAGGCCGTACGTGACCTCGGCCATGCCCGCCATCGCGGCCATGATGTCGGGGTAGACGTGGGTGGCGCCGAACTTGAGCGCCTGGTCGCGCTTCCACTCGACCGGGTCGATCGCGAAGATGTAGCGGGCGCCCGCGTTGACGGCTCCCTGCAGCGCCGCCATGCCGACCCCGCCGACGCCCACAATGGCGACGTCCTGTCCGGGGCGGATGTCGGCGGTGCGGACCGACGAACCGTAGCCGGTGGTGACGCCGCAACCGACCAGCGCGGCAACCTCGAACGGCACGGACGGATCGATCTTCACCACCGAGCTGCGGTGCACGACCATGTAGGGGGAGAACGTGCCCAGCAGCGTCATGGGGTAGACGTTCTGGCCGCGGGCCTGGATGCGGAAGGTGCCGTCGGATACCGCGGCGCCGCCCAGCAGACCGGCGCCCAGGTCGCACAGGTTGCGCATGCCCGCCTGACAGGTCGGACACTGGCCACACGACGGGATGAACGACAGCACCACGTGGTCACCCGGCTGGATGTCTTCCACGCCCGGACCGACTTCGGTCACGATGCCGGCGCCCTCGTGGCCGCCCAGCACCGGGAAACCGGCCATCGGGATGCCTCCGGTGACCAGGTGATGGTCGGAGTGGCACATGCCCGCCGCTTCCATCTGGATCTTGACCTCATGCGCTTGCGGGTCGCCGATCTCGATTTCCTCGATAGACCAGGGCTGGTTGAACTCCCAGATCAGTGCGCCTTTTGTCTTCACGATGGTCCTGACCCCATTTCGCCTTTGAATCGATCAGTGCTGACCGGCCTCTTCATGCCGGCCAGCTGGGTGACGAGTGCCACAGGCACCCTTGTCGCGTCAGCATAGCGCGTGCAACAAATCAAATGCTTGGTTGGCTCCCGCAGTCGCCGTCACGAGGTCAGCGCTCACCAAATCGGAACCGGAGCCTCGCCAAGCGGGTAGTAGCCGGGCAGCTTCTCGCCGGCGAGGCTGCGCTCGATGCGCTTCTGCATGCCGTCGCTCAGGTCCCCGGACTCGATGAGTTTGCCGAACATGTACGCGACGTGGCCGAAGTCGAAGAAGTCGCGCTGCCATTCGATGAGCTGGTCGCTGTTGAGGCGAAACCAGCTGCCGCCGATGCCGTAGATCTCGTCCTGGGTGCCGTCGGTCTTGTTGACGATCTGTTTCCAGAAGCCGACGATCTCGCCCTGCTTCTCGTCGATGAGCACTTTCTGGTACTCGTAGACCCAGTTCTCCAGGCCCTCCATTTCCAGGCCCAGGGCGATGTCGCGGATCTCGTCGACGCCCACGCACATCACGTCTTCCTTGGGGCCGATGTTCCAGCCGTAGGTGGCGTCCTTGGTGTAGAAGTCCGCCAGCGGCCTCCAGTCACCGGCTTTTTCGCAGTCCTTGTTGGCCTGCAGCCAGCGGTCGACCCATGCCTCGAGTTCTTCGCGTGACGCCACTATCGGTCTTCTTTCTCTTTGATGAGTAGTGCTTGTGTCGGACACATTTCGACTGCCCGCTGGACTTCCTCGCGGGCTTCCTCGGGTGGTTCGGCGTCGATGACCTCGACCTTGCCCCGCTTGGGCACCCGGAAGTAGTCAGGCGCCTCCAGTTCGCACATGGCGTGGCCCTGGCACAGATCCAAGTCCGCTTCGACTCGGTAACCCATCATTACCCCTTGCGCTTGCGGTAGCGCACCTTGGCCGGCCGGGCCAGCTGCACGACCATCTTGGAGTGATCGTTGTGATAGCTGTCGGCCGGCTGCGCCATCTCGAATTCATACTCGCGCAACAGGACCGAGAAGATCGCCTTGATCTGCATCTGAGCGAACGCGGCACCGACACAGCGGTGTCGCCCCGCGCCGAACGGAATCCAGGTCCACCGGTTGACGATGTCGGCCTGCTCGGGCTTGTTGTAGCGGTCCGGCTTGAACGCGTCCGGTTCGGGGAAGTCCTCGGCGATCCGGTTCGAGATTGCCGGGGATGCCGCAACGTAGTCGCCGTCGTGAATCGGAAAACCCTCGACCTCGAACTCGCCCTTGGCGACCCGCATCAGGATGATCAGCGGCGGATGCAGGCGCAAGGTTTCCTTGACCACGTTGTCCAGCTTCGGAATCGACCGCAGCGCATGGAAACTCACCTCCTGGCCATCGGTGTAGAGCTCCTCGAGCTCGGCCAGCACCTCGGCGTACACGTCGGGATGGCGAATCAGCTCGATCAACGTCCACGCCGAGGTCCCGGAACTGGTGTGGTGCCCGGCGAACATCAGCGAGATGAACATGCCGGTGACCTCGTCGGCGGAGAACCGCGGGTTCCCGACCTCGTCCTTGATCGACACGAGCACGTCGAGCATATCGCGGTCGCTCTTGTCCTGGGGTGGGTTGGACAGTCGCTGGTTCATGATTTCCTGCACCAGCGCAACGAGTTTGACGCGGGCCTCGTCGCGACGCCGAAAACTCTCGATCGGCAGGTAAGGGTCGACGTAACACAGCGGGTCGGTGCCGCGTTCCAGCTCGTGGTAGTACTCCGCGAACCGGTGGTCGAGCTGGTTGCGGAATTTCACGCCGATGAGGCAGGCCGTCGAGGTGTAGATGGTCAACTCGGAGAAGAAGTCAAGCAGCTCGATCTCGCCCTCGTCGCCCCAGTCGGCAATCATGCCCTTCACTTGAGCCTCGATGGTCGCGGCGTGGCCTTTCATCTGCTCGCCGCGCAGCGCCGAGTTGTGCAGCATCTCCTTGCGCCGCTCCGGGCTGGCGTCGAACACCACACCTTTGCCGAAGATCGGCGCCATGAACGGGTAGGCCGCAGCCTGGTCGAGGTCTTCGTCGGCGGACCGGAAGAAGAACTCGTTGGCACCCGCGCCGGACAGCAGGATGACGTGCTTGTCTACCAGCTGGAACCAGCCGACGTCCCCGCATTCGGCGCGGACGCGTTGCATCAAACCGATTGGGTCGGTGCGGAATTCCTCGAGGTGGCCATGCTCTTCTTCACCGCCGGAAACCCGGGGCACCACAGTCGTGGTCGTCATGACGGCATCCCCTCTTCGCCAAGTGCGAGTTTCTGGCGATCTTTGTTGTCGGCCAACGGGGCCTCGGGCTGAAGCTCCATGTTCGCGATGAAGCCACCGCGCGGTGTCTCGGCGACGAACGTGATGGCCCGTCCCAGATCCGCGGCGCGCAGGAAGTAGTCGTGGCGGGCCTGGCCCCACTTGGCCCAGTCCTCCAATGCGGGGCCGATCTTTTCGGCCGGCAGGCTCCAGCCCATCGAGGTCTTCGTCGGGCCGGGGTGCACGATCGAGGCCCGCACACCGGTGCCCTCGAGCTCCATCTGAAAGTTGGTGACCATCGCGACCAGCGCGGCCTTGGCGGCGCCGTAGGCGCCCATGTGTGGGCGCTGGCGCAGGGCGACGTCGGAACCCACGAAGATCAGGTCGCCGCGCTGCCGGTCGAGCATGCCCGGAAGGACGGCTGAGGCCAAGCGGAAGGCGCCGACGAGGTGGATCTGCAGCTGCGACTCGAACTCGTCGCCTGCGATCTCGGCGAGCTTGCCGAAGTACGTGTCGCCGGCGCCGGCAACCAGCACCTCGATGTCGCCCAGCGCGTCGGTCGACTGTGCGACAAAGGATTTCACCGAATTGGGGTCGGTGACGTCCAGGTGAAATCCGACCGCCTCGCCGCCGTTGGCGTTGATCTTGCCGACGATGTCGTCGAGCTTCTCGACCCGGCGCGCACCCAGGGCGACGGGGAAGCCGTGCGCCGCGAGCTCGATCGCGGTTGCCTCTCCGATGCCGGAGGAAGCACCGGCCACGATGGCCGGACGGCGTTCGGGCAAGGGTTCAAACCGGGGCATTCAGCGGACCTCCACGCTCATTGGTAGGTGAGCGAATCCGCGGACATTGCTCGAGTGGACGCGGACGGCGTTGGCCTCGTCCACCTCGTATCCGCGGATCCGCTTGAACAACTCGGTGAGCGCGACCCGGGCTTCCATCCGCGCCAGATGCGCGCCCAGGCAGAAGTGTGCGCCGCTACCGAAACTCAATAGTTTGGGCCCGATTTCGCGCCCGATCAGGTAATCGTCAGGGTTGTCGAAGACCCGCTCGTCCCGATGTCCGGAACCGGGCAACAGCAGCAGGACGTCGCCCTCGGGAATGGTGGTGTCGTAGAGGGTGAGCTCACCGGACACGGTCCGAGCCAGGATCTGGCTGGAGGTGTCGTAGCGCAGGGTTTCCTCGACCCACAGCGGCACCCGCGACAGGTCCTCGTAGACCGGCGCGAGTTGCTCCGGGTTCTTGTGGCCCCAAAATGCGGCATTGGCAAGCAGTTTGGTGGTGGTCTCGTTGCCGGCGATAACCATCAGGAACATGAATCCGAGCACTTCGTCGTCGGTCAGCCGGTCGCCGTCGATCTCGGCTTCCAGCAGCGCCGAGGTCAGGTCGTCGGTCGGCTTCTCGCGCCGCTCGGCCACCATTCCCTGGTAGTAGACGATCAGGTTGAGCGAGGCCTCAACCGCCTCCGGTGGCACGTCGGTGACACCTTCCTCGCGGTGCATGACCCCGTCGGCCCAGGCCCGAACCCGATCTCGATCCGGCTCGGGAACTCCCATCAATTCGGAGATGACGTCCATGGGCAGCTTGCCGGCGAACTCGTCGACGTAGTCGACCGCACCGTGCTTGGCCTTGTCCAGCATGGTGTCGAGATGCTGGGTCGCGATCTCGGTGACGCGCGGCTCGAGTTCGCGAATACGTCGCGGGGTGAAGCCTTTCGAGACGAGCGTCCGCAGCCGCAGATGGGCGGGATCGTCCATCGCCAAAAACGACATCGTCTTGCTGGCGTGCGGGCCTCGCGACGCGGGGTCCAGCGAGACGCCGTACTTGTTGGAAAGCGTTGTGCTGTTGCGGAATCCCTGCAGCACATCCTGGTGCCTCGATAGCGCCCAGAACTTCAGCTCGTCATTGCGATACAGCGGAGCCTCGTCGCGCAGCCGCTGGTAATACGGGTACGGATCTTCATGGAAGTCGTAATCATAGGGATCGAGGACCAGCTCGTGGTCGCCCACATGGACGGTCATCTAAGTTCTTGTCTCCTGGCTTGTCGTCCCGGGCAGGATGAGACTCACTACGTAGGCCAATCGGTCGGCGATCTGGTGATAGGTGAACTGGCCACTACCGGCCTGTACCAACGCGCCGAAGAACGCCATCTCAAGCGCGGCCACCGTATTCGGTTCGGCTCCGGGCCCGATGGCCGTCGCGATGCGGCGGTGGATCTCCGCGCCGATGCGGTCGCGCACGGCACCCACCGCAGGATCCGTGCCACCGCCGAGCAGTGCCGTCGTGCATGCCGCGCCGACCTCGGGTTCGTCGGCGACCACGAGCGCCAGGTGACGCAACACCTTGTCCACCCGCACGGGCATCGGGTCGTTGACGTCGGTGAAGAACGGAACCTGCCGCACCAGGTCCAAATACACCTCGGCGATCAGGTGGTTCTTCGACGAGAAGTAGGTGTAGGCGGTGGCCGGGGCGACTTTGGCGCGGGCGGCGACCGCACGCACCGTCAGGTCGGCGTACGACTTTTCCCGCAAGGTCTCGATGCCGGCCGCCAGCACCTTGCGGAACGTCTCCTCCTGCCGACGGTTGCGCGCCGGCTGACCGGTCTGGCGGTCGCCGTCGGATGTGATGGTCACCAGTGCGTCGCTGGACACATGTCCAAGTTAGTGGATCGAAACGGCGAGAAGCAAGCCCGCTCCACAAATATGCTGCTTTATTGGCATTATGTACGGTCCGCCGGGCGCCAATCCAGATCAGCCCTTGCACCTTCGGCGGCCTGGCGACTATGGTTCGATCGGGCAATATCGGACAACTGTCCACTAGACGGCGTGGCGATTGCCGCGCACAGACGGGAGCGGGACATGGCCTTGTTGGCCGACGGCGTGAGTGAACTGTTCATCGACGGCAAGCTGTCGCCAGGCAGCGCGGGCAACTTCCCGACGGTGAACCCGGCGACCGAGGAGGTGCTGGGCGTTGCCGCCAACGCCGACGCCACCGACATGGATCGCGCAATCGACGCCGCGCGGCGCGCCTTCGACGAGACGGACTGGTCCCGCAACACCGAATTGCGGGTGCGTTGCATACGACAGCTGCGCGACGCGATGCGCGACCACATCGAGGAACTGCGCGATATCACCATCGCCGAGGTCGGCGCCCCGCGAATGCTCACCTCGGCCGCCCAGTTGGAGGGCCCGGTCGGCGACCTGAGTTTCGCGGCCGACACCGCCGAGTCCTACGAGTGGAATCAGGACCTCGGCCAGGCCTCGCCGATGGGCATCCCGACCCGGCGCACGATCGCGCGGGAGGCCGTCGGTGTCGTCGGCGCGATCACTCCGTGGAACTTCCCGCACCAGATCAACCTCGCCAAGCTGGGACCCGCACTGGCCGCCGGCAACACCGTGGTGTTGAAGCCCGCACCGGACACACCCTGGTGTGCCGCCGTGCTGGGCGAAATCATCGCCGAGCACACCGACTTCCCGCCCGGTGTCATCAACATCATCACGTCGAACGACCACCGAATGGGGGCGCTGCTATCGAAAGACCCTCGGGTGGACATGGTTTCGTTCACCGGTTCGACCGCGACCGGCCGCAGCGTCATGGGCGACGCCGCCGCGACCATCAAGCGGGTGTTCCTGGAGCTGGGCGGCAAGTCGGCGTTCGTCGTTCTCGATGACGCCGACTTGGGCGGGGCGTGTTCGATGTCTGCGTTCACCGCGTCCATGCACGCCGGGCAGGGCTGCGCGATCACGACCCGGCTGGTCGTGCCGCGGGCCCGCTACGACGAGGCCGTCGCCATCGCGGCGGGGACCATGGGATCGATCAAGCCCGGCGACCCCGACGACTCCGGAACCGTGTGCGGGCCGGTGATTTCCGCGCGGCAACGCGAGCGGGTGCAAAGCTACCTCGATCTGGCGATCGCCGAGGGCGGGACGTTCGCCTGTGGCGGCGGCCGACCGGCGGACAAGGACCGCGGGTTCTTCATCGAGCCCACCGTGATCGCGGGCCTGACCAACGACGCGCGGCCCGCCCGTGAGGAGATTTTCGGGCCGGTGCTCACCGTGATCGCCTACGACGGCGAAGACGACGCGCTGCGCATCGCCAACGACTCGCCATATGGCTTGTCGGGCACCGTGTTCAGTGCCGACCCCGAACGTGCGGCCAGTTTCGCCTCGCGGATGCGGGTGGGCACCGTCAATGTCAACGGCGGTGTTTGGTACTCGGCCGATGCGCCGTTCGGTGGATACAAACAGTCCGGGAACGGGCGAGAAATGGGCCTGGCCGGCTTCGAGGAGTACCTGGAAGTCAAGACCATTGCCACAGCCGTGCATTGACCGCGCCAATCAGGCGACCGAGAGGAAACCATGCGATTCGAGAATAAAGTCGGCATCGTCACCGGATCCGGTGGTGGCATCGGGCAGGCGTACGCCGAGGCACTGGCCCGCGAGGGCGCGGCGGTGGTGGTCGCCGACATCAACGTCGAGGCCGCCGACGCGGTCGCCAAGCAAATCGTCGCCGACGGTGGAACCGCCATCAGCATTCCGGTCGACGTGTCCGACCCCGCGTCGGCCAAGGAGATGGCCGACCGCACGCTGGCCGAATTCGGCAGCATCGACTATCTGGTCAACAACGCCGCGATCTTTGGCGGCATGAAGCTCGACTTCTTGCTCACCATCGACCCGGAGTACTACCGAAGGTTCATGAGCGTGAACCTCGACGGGGCGCTGTGGTGCACCCGTGCGGTGTACAAGAAGATGGCCAAGCGCGGCGGCGGAGCGATCGTCAACCAGTCATCCACCGCCGCTTGGCTTTACGCGAACTACTACGGCCTGGCCAAGGTCGGGCTCAACGGTCTGACTCAGCAGCTCTCCCGCGAACTGGGTGGCCAGAAGATCCGGATCAACGCGATCGCTCCGGGACCCATCGACACCGAGGCCAACCGGACGACCACCCCCAAAGAGATGGTCGACGACATCGTCAAGAGCCTGCCGCTGTCGCGGATGGGCACGCCCGCGGATCTGGTCGGCATGTGTCTGTTCCTCCTCTCCGACGAGGCATCGTGGATCACCGGACAAATCTTCAACGTTGACGGCGGACAGATAATCCGATCATGAGTGACCAGGTGACGCTCGGCTACATCGGCCTGGGCAACATGGGCGCGCCGATGGCCACGAAAATGACCGAATGGCCCGGCGGGGTAACGGTGTACGACATCAGGACCGAGGCTATGACCCCGCTGGTCGAAAAGGGCGCCAGCCTGGCCGATAGCGTCGCCGACGTCGCCGCCGCCGACATCATCCACATCACCGTGCTCAACGACGCCCAGGTGCGTGAGGTGGTCGGCGAGCTGGCGGCCCACGCGAAACCCGGCACCGTCATCGCGATCCACTCGACCATCAGCGACACCACGGCGGCCGAACTCGCGGCCGAGCACAAGCCGCGAGACATCCATATCGTCGACGCACCGGTCAGCGGTGGGGCGGCCGCTGCGGCGAAGGGTGAGCTCGCCACGATGGTGGGTGCCGAGCGCGAAGTGTACGAGCGGATCAAGCCGGCGTTCAAACACTGGGCGGCGATGGTCATCCACGCCGGCGAGCCGGGTGCCGGGACGCGGATGAAGCTGGCCCGCAACATGTTGACGTTCACTTCGTACGCCGTGGCGTGCGAGGCCATGAAACTCGCCGAGGCGGCCGGGCTAGATCTGCAGGCACTGGGCCGGGTGGTCCGTCACACCGACGCCCTCACCAGTGGCCCGGGGGCGATCATGGTCCGCGACAACATGAAAGACATTGAACCGGATAACTTCCTGTACCAGTCTTTTGTGCACGCCCGCGGTCTGGGGGAGAAGGACCTGAGCCTGGCACTGGCTCTCGGCGAGGCGGTCTCGGTCGATCTGCCGTTTGCCCAGTTGGCCTTACAGCGGTTGGCGGCGGACCTCGGGGTTCCGCACACAGAGAAAGAGGCGTGATGGACGAGCTGCGCAGCAAGGGTCTCGCGAAGATGAACGAGGTCTACGGCTGGGAGATGCCTAACATCGAAGGCGACGCGTACTTCGACCTGACCGTCGACCACCTGTTCGGCAGCATCTGGACGCGGCCGGGACTGTCGATGCGCGACAAGCGCATCATGACGCTGACGGCGGTGACCGCGATCGGAAACCGCGACCTGGCCGAAATTCAGATCAACGCCGCCCTTCTCAACGGCGAACTCAGCGAGACCGAACTGAAGGAGATGGCGGTTTTCTTGACCCACTACCTGGGCTTCCCGCTGGGTTCGGCGCTCAACGGCGCCGTCGACGCCGTCGTGGCCAAACGCAAGAAGGCCGCGGCGAAGGGTTCTGGAGAGGACAAGAAGGGCAACGTGGATGCCGCGGTGCAGATGCACAGGGGCAAGGCCACCGACTAAGCGTGCCGCGAAGCCTCTTGGGCGAGCTGCACTCTCGAGCTGAGGCCGAGCTTGGAGTAGACGTGGCTGAGGTGGGCCTGCACGGTTCGCGCAGAGACGAAAAGACGTGCGGCGATGTTTGATCTTCCAGGAGCAAGCCAACGGCACGGACCTGGTGCTGGCCATGCCCGCTCGGTGGGGAATTGGCTTCGGGTTGCCCCACCCCGAGGCGGTGCCGGACATCCCGGACGAGAAGGTCTGCTTCTGGGGCGGATGGGGCGGTTCGATGGTGGTGATGAACCCCTTCTGCCGCACCACCTTCGGCTACGTGATGAATAAGATGGGACAGGTCACCTCATCCGGGACCGATCGCACCCGAAAATATGCTCGGCTGATCTATCAAGGCCTGGGCCGAGGAGGTTATCAATACGGCTGAACGCCTTTGGGCATCACGTACTCGGAGATCGGTGCGGAAGTCCCGTTGACCGTCGTTCCGCCGTTGATGATGCCAGGGGCCAGTTCCAGCATGTTGTGCGGGAACCCCAGCCTCGGTTTGGTAAGCCCGTCGAGTCGCGCCAGCTCATCGGCGTCAAGATTCACGTCGACGGCCCGGACGTTGTCCTCGAGCTGGGAGAGCCGGCGTGCCCCGATGATGACCGATGAGACGGCACGCTGCGCGCGCACCCAAGCCAGCGCCACGCTGGCGACGTTCGTCTCGTGCGCCTTCGCGATCGCCGCGAGTTCGTCGATGAGGGCGTACGTCTTCTCGTTGAGAAAGGCGTCGACCATGGCGCCGCGGTCCGCGTTGTGCTGGCCGCCGTTGGCCCGGGTGTACTTGCCGCTCAGCACACCACCCTTCAACGGCGACCACGGCGTGATGCCGAGGCCGAATTCGGACGCCATCGGCACGAGTTCCTGTTCTATGGTGCGCTCGAGCAGCGAATATTCGACCTGGAGCCCGACGAATGCCGACCAGCCGCGGAAACCGGCGATGAGGTTGGCCTGGGCGATCTTCCACGCCGGGGTGTCCGAAACGCCGATGTAGCGCACCTTGCCGGCGCGAACGAGGTCCTCGAGTGCCGCCATCGTCTCCTCGATGGGGGTGTTCGCGTCCCAGATGTGCAGCCAGTACAGGTCGATGTAGTCGGTTTGCAAGCGCCGCAACGAATTTTCGCAGGCATTGATCAACGACTTGCGGCCCGAGCCACCGCCATTGGGATCTCCCGGATACAGGTTGCCGCTGAACTTGGTCGCGATCGCCAACCGATCGCGACGGGCGGGGTGGCGCCCGACGTGGTCGCCGATGATCTTCTCGGAGTGGCTTCGGGTGTAGAAGTTGGCGGTGTCGATGAAGTTGCCGCCGAGTTCGAGGTATCGATCGATGATCTGTTGCGACTCTTCCACGCTGGTGCCCCAGCCGAGGTCCTCGCCGAAGGTCATCGCACCCAGGCACAGCGGGCTGACGCGCAGACCAGATCGTCCGAGTGTCACGTATTGATCCAGCGGCATGATGCCCACTTCCTGGTAGATTGTTCGACCATGGGGTTGTTCACAACAAAACTAGTTCATTGCTGAACGATCTGGCAAGTCGATGTCTGCGGTAGATGCGGCCAAGATCTGGTCACTGAACTACCGGGTGCTGCTCTCGGTCATCTCCTGCGCCGAGGCCGACATCTGCGCGCTGGGCCTCGAGTCCAAGGAATTGTTTCTGCTCGCCGAGATCGACGAGCACCCCTATCCGGCCGAACTGGCCGCGACGCTGAGCATGCCCAAGGCGACCGTGACCCTGTACCTGAAACGGCTCGAGGCCGCGGGTTTCGTGCGTCGCGAGATCGACCCGTCCGATTTGCGTCGCCACCGGCTGCTGCTCACGCCGGCCGGGCGTCAGGCCGCCAGGAAAGGCCTGACCCTGCTCTCCGGCGAGTTCGACAAGCGCCTCGGACGCCTCACCGCCGCGCAGCGCAACGACCTCAAGGCCCTGCTGGAGAAAATCCTCTGAAATCCCCCGGGGAGTGTGGGCGTGCGCCTTTCGACCGGGCTAGTCTGACGTGTCGTGCGCGTCCTGGTGATTGGTTCCGGTGCCCGTGAGCATGCGTTGCTGTTGTCGCTTCGCAAAGACCCCCAGGTCACGGGGCTGGCGATCGCTCCGGGCAACGCCGGCACCGCCCGGCTGGCCGACCAGTACGAGGTCGACATCACCTCGGCGGACGGCGTCGTGGCACTGGCGCGAGAGGTCCGCGCCGACCTGGTGGTCATCGGTCCCGAGGTGCCGCTGGTGCTCGGGGTGGCCGACGCGGTGCGAGCCGCCGGCATCGTCTGTTTCGGTCCCAGCAAGGACGCCGCTCGCATCGAAGGCTCGAAGGCATTCGCCAAAGAGGTGATGGTCGCGGCGGGTGTGCGCACCGCGTCGAGTGAAATCGTCGATACACCCGCGCATTTGGACGCCGCCCTGGACCGGTTCGGTCCCCCGGTGGG
>NZ_LZMB01000020.1 GCF_001673555.1 Mycobacterium sp. 1165178.9
GGTCGCCCTTGTCCGTGCCGGCGCCAAGTTCGAGAACGGCAAGCTCGTCAAACGTCCCGACGAACCGGCCGCCGAGGAAGCCCGAAAGGAGGCCGCCTGAAGAATCTCGATCCACAGATATTGACAATTGCTGTAAAGCATCAGCCGAAACCACTGTCACGCATCAGCCGAAACACTGTCGCGCATCACCCGGAACCGAAATGTCAAGCATCAGCCGAGGTCATACAGAAATACGGTGGGGCGGGCGGGGCTCGAACCCGCGACCAACGGATTATGAGTCCGCGGCTCTAACCAACTGAGCTACCGCCCCCGACGGAGTAGTTCCGTAGGAAACCGTAGCGGAAGACCGGAACCAGTGTCCGTCGGGCGGCGGCGGCTTTATAAGCGCTCGGCGAGCGACCCGTTTCCGGAGCGCCGCAACACCCCTATGCCCGCAGTTATGAGGGAGCGGGCCCTGCCTGCCCGGCTTCAGCCTTGATCTTGGGAATCAACTCAGGCGCGTAGACGTAGATCGCCGACTCGACCTCCCACTCCGCCTGGGCCTGACTCATCGGCGTGGTGCGGGTGATCATGTTGATCAGCTCCTGGCCCTCACCGAACGGATTGGGATTGGCCCGGACCTGATCGGCAAACCAGCGGCCCTCGGCGGCCGGTTCGTCGGGACGTTTGACGAGCTTGCCGTTCTCGAACTTGGCGCCGGCACGGACAAGGGCGACC
>NZ_LZMB01000021.1 GCF_001673555.1 Mycobacterium sp. 1165178.9
TCCACCGGATCGGTGCCGGGATCCGGTATCACCGCGAGCCGGCTCAGATCCGCCCCCATCTCCGCGGCGGCCAGCAGCCCGATGTCCGGCTGGCCGACGATTGCGGCGTTGCCACCGGCCGCCGTGACGGCGGCCACCATGCTCAGCAGCAGCGACCGGGCGCCCGAGAGCACCGCGACCGTCCCGCGCGGCACCGGCGCGGGCAACAGTTCGGCCAGCCACGCCGGGAGGGCCAGCCGTGATTCCGAGTCAGGCAGCAGGTCCTCGGCGGGCGCGGCGGCGGCAGGCGCGGCCTTTTTCCCGGAGATGCCCGCCATCCGCCGGCGAAGCGATTCCAGCTGCTCAGCACGAGTTTCCCGGTGGCTGCTGGAGGCGAACGCCGCGGTCATGACCTAGCCTCCCCATCCGCATTTCGAAAGTATGTTCGAAGTAAACACTCGCCCTCCGACAACCGTCAAGCAACGTGAGGGACAGTGTTATGCGATCGGTACTGATGGGGCTGATGGTGCTTTTTGGGTGAGAATTGTTTTCGACGGCACTAAGGCCGGCACCGGCACGTCATTCCAGCCGATGACGTTGCCACCCCCTACGCAAAGCCTGCGGCGGCGCGGATCTGCCGACGGGCCGCCAGTGGATCGGAATCTGGAAATATGTAGTGGCTCAAGGCAGTTCGCGCGATCGCACCGGCAAGGTCAGGGGCGGCCCCCGCGGCGCCGAAGCTACCCTCGCGCGCGCATTGGCGTAGGACACCCACCAGCCCTTCGGTGATCATCGGCAGCGCCCGGGCCATTTGCTGGTACGCGAAACCCGGCTCCAAGTCGAGCTGACGCCCCGGTGGCTGATCTTCGACAAAAGTCGCGATGACGTCGACGGCGGCCTCCAGCCGCGCAATTCCGGTCGCCCCGCTCATCGCCCTTTGCAGGGCCGCGTCGAAGCGCCGGCGCTCCTGGGTTCCCAGCGCATCGATCAGGTCCTCTTTACAGGCGAAGTAGCGGTAAATGGTCGGCCGGGACACCCCGGCCCGCGTCGCAACGTCAGACAATGACAGCTTGCGGGCACCCACGCCGAGCACGAGCTGCCGTGCGGCGTCGAGTATCCGGTCGGCCAAATCGGCTTGGGGCGAACCGGATTGGCGCGGTTCGGCAATGGGCACTGCAGCCTCTCCTTTCAGGCGGGCACCGAATCGAGCCGGCCGATTTCACGCAGCCAACCGATCAGCAGGCGCAGCCCGTCGTCGAATGACATCGGGTCGTAGCCGAGGCGCCGAGCGGTCAGATTGTCCTGCGACCTGGGCTTGCGAACGTCCTTGGCCGCCGCCTCGGCGATGGCCATCAAGGTGGGCCCGAACTCTGCCGTCAACGCTTCCGGGTCGGACCGGTAGTCGAGGTCTTCGACCCGGTGGTCGATTCCGGCGATCTCGCAGGCACGATTGATACCGGCGGCGGTGCTGATGGTGGCCTGCGACTGACCGACCAACAGGTATCGCTCGCCGGCGATTCCGCGGTCCAGTGCCGCAATCGAGCCCTTGGCGACATCCTTGCCCGCCACCCATGTCACGGGAAAAGCCAGATAGCGCTTGATCTTTCCGCGCAGACCGGCCAGCAACACTCTGTTGAAACTGGTGCGGTGCAGGGCACGCTCGACGACGGGGGCGGGTCCGAAGATCGCACCGGGGTGACACGTCAGCACGTCCTCGCCCGAGGCGGCACGCTGGCGAGCGTCCAGGAAAGCCGCGAGCTTGGTGACGGTATAGGGATCGTTGGGCGGGTTCGCCAGCACGGGGGCCTCCTCGAAGTCGAGGTTCGTGCTCAGGTTCAAAAAGGTGGCCGTGCTCAGCGCGACGACTCGCCGCATGCCATGGCGCTTTGCCGCATCGAGCACGTTGGCGGTGCCCACTACGTTGACCGCCTTGAAGTCGTCGAGGTCTTGACTCGCCCCGCCCAGCAGCGCCGCGCAGTGGATGGCCGCTTCGGCCCCTTTGGCCGCCCGAAGCACATCACCGGCGTCGCTGATGTCGCCCTTGATCAGTTCGACCCCGATATCGGCCAGTGCCGTGGCTTCGTCCGGATTGCGGACCAGCGCGCGGACACGGTCGCCGCGCTCGATCAGCTGTTCGCAGACATTGCCGCCGGTCTGTCCGGTGGCCCCGGTGACGAAGATCGTGTCGGGCATGGTCCCCGGTCCCTTCGTTACAAATCAAACAAATACAGTAAATCTTGTAACGTGTGAACTGTAAATACTATGCTCGTATCCATGACGCTCGATCCGGCCAGCATTTTGTTGACCGACCGTGTCGCGGTCGTCACCGGAGGCGGCGCAGGTATCGGCCGCGGCATCGCCGCGGGGTTGACGGCGTTTGGCGCGAAGGTGGCGATTTGGGAGCGCAACCCCGAATCGTGCGCAGCGGCCGCCGATGAGATCGGCGCACTGGGCATCCCTACCGATGTCCGCGACAGCGCCGCCGTCGACGCCGCGCTCGCACACACCACCGCCGAGCTCGGGCCCGTCACGATCCTGGTCAACAACGCCGGAGGAGTCTTCTGGTCCGGGATACTCGACACCAGCGAGAACGGCTGGGACGCGCTCTACAAATCCAACCTGCGCCACATCTACCTATGCACCCAACGCGTAGCGCGCGGACTCGTCGAGCAAGGACTGGCTGGCAGCATCATCAGTGTCACCTCGATCGAAGGCGTACGCGCCGCACCGGGTTTCGCGACGTACGCGGCGGCCAAAGCAGGCGTGATCAACTACACCAAAACCGCGGCGCTCGAGCTCGCACCGCATCGCATCCGGGTGAACGCTCTGGCCCCCGACATCACGTTGACCGAAGGCATCATGCAGATGGCACCATCAGGTTCGGACGGACGATTCGGTTCCGTCGTTCCGCTGGGACGGCCCGGCCATGTCGACGAGATGGCCGGCGCCGCAGTGTTTCTCGCGTCCGATATGTCCAGTTACATCACCGGGCAGACGATTCATGTCGACGGCGGGACCCACGCCGCCAGCGGCTGGTACCACCATCCGGAGACCGGCGCATATGCCCTGGGACCGACCTGAGGAGAAGGTGCTCCACGATCATGCCTCGTATCGAACCCGTCCCGATGGATCAGCTGAGCGAGCAGTCCCGCCACATCGTCGAGGCAGGGGTCGAAGCGGGCCTCTACGCCACGCCGGTGCCGCTGCAGATCTTCGCGTACCGCAGCGCGCAACTCGAACAGGTCAACATGGCCAGGACCCAACTCGGGGCCGAAACACTGCTCGGCAGAAGAATACTGGAGCTGTTGCGCATCCGCAGCGCCCAGCTGGGCGAGTGCGAGCCCTGCAGCCAGTCACGCAAGCACGACTCGATCACCGACGAAGACGTCGCGTGCCTGCTCGCCCCGCAGCACGACGCTTTGACGCCGCAGGAGCAGATGGCCGTCGAATTTCTCGACCGGCTTTCCGGCGATCACCGCTCGATCGACGACGAGTTCTACCGGCGGTTGGGAGAACACTTCACCGCGGCGCAGATCATCGAACTCGGGTTCACGTGCGCCTCCACGATGGGACTGCATCGCTTCCTGCACACCCTTGACGTGTACGGCGATTCGCGTCCCGTCATCGGCTACTCCGCCGACCAGGTCGATTCTGCCCGTCGTTGAGGAGGGCTACTCCCATTCGATGGTGCCGGGCGGTTTGCTGGTGATGTCCAGCACCACGCGGTTGACCTCGGCCACCTCGTTGGTGATGCGGGTCGAGATGCGCTCGAGCACCTCGTAGGGAACCCGAGTCCAATCGGCGGTCATGGCGTCCTCGCTGGTCACTGGTCGCAGCACGATCGGGTGCCCGTAGGTGCGGTTGTCGCCCTGCACACCGACCGAGCGGATGTCGCCCAGCAGCACCACCGGGCACTGCCAGATCAGGTTGTCCAGTCCCGCCGCGGTCAGCTCCTCGCGCGCGATCGAATCCGCACGCCGCAGGGTGTCCAAGCGCGCCGCGGTGACCTCGCCGACGATCCGGATTCCCAAGCCGGGACCCGGGAAGGGCTGGCGCGCAACGATTTCCTCCGGCAGGCCCAGCTCGCGCCCGACGGCGCGGACTTCGTCCTTGAACAGCAACCGCAACGGCTCGACGAGCTTGAACTTCAGGTCGCCGGGCAGGCCGCCGACGTTGTGGTGGCTCTTGATGTTCGCGGTGCCGCTGCCGCCACCGGACTCCACCACGTCGGGATACAGCGTGCCCTGCACCAGGAACTCGACGTCGGAATCGCCGTCCGCGCCACTGTCTTGCACGATGTCTCGCACGGCGCCCTCGAAGGCGCGGATGAATTGGCGGCCGATGATCTTGCGCTTGCCTTCTGGATTGGTCACTCCCGCGAGCGCATCCAGGAAGGTGTCGGCGGCATCGACGGTGACCAGCTTGGCGCCGGTGGCGGCCACGAAGTCGCGCTGCACCTGTGCGCGCTCCCCGGCGCGAAGGAGCCCGTGGTCGACGAAGACACAGGTCAACCGGTCGCCGATGGCCCGCTGCACCAGCGCGGCGGCCACCGCGGAATCCACGCCGCCGGACAACCCGCAGATCGCCCTACCGTCACCGATCTGGGCGCGCACCTGCTCGATGAGCACACCGGCGATGTTGGCGGCCGTCCAGTCCGCACCCAGCCCGGCGAAGTCGTGCAGGAAGCGGCTGAGCACCTGCTGTCCGTGCGGGGTGTGCATGACCTCCGGGTGGTACTGCACGCCGGCCAGGCGCCGCTGCCGGTTCTCGAAGCCGGCCACCGACGCACCGGAGCTGCTGGCCACCACCTCGAACCCGTCCGGTGCGGCCGTGACCGCGTCGCCGTGGCTCATCCATACCGGCTGCGAGCTCGGCAACCCCGAATGCAGTTCTCCACCAAGGACTTTCAGTTCGGTACGACCGTATTCGCTGGTGCCCGTGTGCGCGACGGTCCCGCCCAGCGCCTGCGCCATGGCCTGAAACCCGTAACAGATGCCGAACACCGGAACCCCGAGATCGAACAGGGCAGGATCGAGCTGGGGCGCGCCGTCGGCGTAGACACTGGACGGCCCGCCGGAGAGCACCAGCGCCAGCGGGTCGCGGGCCTTGATCTCCTCGACCGTGGTGGTGTGCGGGATGACCTCGGAAAACACCCTGGCCTCGCGGACGCGGCGGGCGATCAGCTGCGCATACTGCGCGCCGAAGTCCACGACGAGCACCGGTCGAGCCGGCGCGCCGGACGCATCGGATACCTCGAGTTCAGGGGTTTGGGTGGGGTCGGCCACGCTGGCGAGTCTAGTGGCTGGCCGCCTCGTCTCCGCCCCGCAGGGCTACAGCGCGAACGCGGAGCGCAGTGCGCGGACGGCAGCGGCGTCGCCGTCGAACTCGATTCGCCGCAGGGCGGCGCCGCGCTCGGCTTCGTCCACCCCGAGCCGGGCGGTGACGAGATCCGCCGCCGCAGCGGTCAAGGTCGCCGCGGGCTCGCCGCGCGCGGCGCCGAGGCGGCCTTGCGTGACGGCGAATTCGAAACGACGACCGTCGATCTCGACGCGGTACGTCGCCTCCAGGCCGGCCGCGGCACCGGAGTTGAAGCCGAGCAGTATCCCGGCCAGAAACCCGTTGAGCGGTGATACCGGCGCATCGCCGACCGGGTCCAGGTGGTCCAGCCCGAACCACGCGAGACCCCGCAGGATGGGGAGCACCCGCTGCCAACCCAGCTCACTGAGGGTGTAGACGGTGCGATTGATGGGCGCCGGTAGGTCGGCCCGCTCGACGAGCCCGGCGTCCTGCAGCTCCGTGAGCCTCTCGGCGAGCAGATTGGTTGCGATACCGGGCAGTTCGGCCCGCAGGTCACCGTAGCGACGGGCTCCGCCGACCAGCTCGCGCAGAATCAGCAACGTCCACCGCTCGCCCAGCACATCGAGGCCGCGCGCGATCGGGCAGTTCTGGTTGTAGTTCCTGCGGGATGCCACCATGCCACCCTACCTGGCGTTAGACATCTTTTTCAACTTAATACTTGATTTACTTGTCTATTGGCTTTACTGTCTTGTCCATGCGCACCGACCCTACGTTCCGCAATCGCCCCATTGCCGCGCTCTCCGTCATCTGCCTTGGCGTCTTCGTCATCAGCGTCGACGCGACCATCGTCAACGTCGCACTGCCCACGCTGTCGCGTGAACTCGCCGCCGATACCGCACAACTGCAATGGATCGTCGACGCCTACACCCTGGTGATGTCCGGACTGCTGCTCTCGGTGGGCAGCCTGTCCGACCGCTACGGCAGGCGGGGCTGGCTCAATTCCGGGCTCGCATTGTTCGCCGTCACTTCCGCGGTTGCCGCGCAGGTGAATTCGGCCGACGCGTTGATCGCGGCGCGTGCGGCCATGGGTATCGGCGCCGCGGTGATATTCCCGACCACGCTGGGTCTGATCACCAACATCTTCACCGACCCGATACCACGCGC
>NZ_LZMB01000022.1 GCF_001673555.1 Mycobacterium sp. 1165178.9
ACCGGCGCCGCCGTGGTATCCACGGACCTCACCCCGGAGCTGCTGCGCCGGTCGCAAGCGCGGGCGAAGGCACGGGGCTTGGCGATCGACTACCGGGAGGCCAACGCGCAGGCGCTGCCGTTCGGTGACGGCGAGTTCGACGTCGTCATGTCCGCGATCGGCGTGCAGTTCGCCCCCGACCAGCCGCGCGCCGCCGCCGAACTGGTCCGGGTCTGCCGACCGGGCGGCACGATCGGCGTGATCAGCTGGACCCCCGAAGGATTCTTCGGCCGGATGCTGGCCACCATTCGCCCCTACCGCCCGAGCCTGTCGCACCCCGTGCCTTCGCCCGCGCTTGCGACCGGCGCAGCAGCTCCGGGGTGAGGTCCGTGGATACCACGGCGGCGCCGGTCGCGGCCGCCGGCAGTGAGATGTTGCCGGAGCCGGCGGCGACATCGAGAACCCGTAGGCCGGGACCGATGCCGGCGGCGTCGACCAGGGCGGGACCGAGGGGAGCCATCACCTCCTCGGCCATCAGGGCGTAGTCGCCCAACGCCCATACCGTGCGATGCGTGGCGGCCACCGATGAATCGTTGATCGGGGTGTCGATGGTCATGCAGACCTCCTGCAGGGGGAAGGGTGGTCGTTCGACCTCGTTGTCGACAGTGGGTTTGGTGGTGCGGCGCACCGAGTTAATGGCTGCCAGAAATAATAGCCATAGGCAATAGTATACGCACGCACATTCCGGGGGCTCGGGCGGGTCGGGCGCGCGTGCGCCGCTTCCTAGACTGGGCCGGTGCGTCTCGTCTTCGCCGGAACCCCCGAGCCCGCGCTGCCCGCACTGCGTCGGCTGATCGACTCGCCGCGGCACGAGGTGGTCGCCGTCCTGACGCGGCCGGACGCCGCGGCCGGACGGCGCGGCAAGCCGGAGCCGTCACCGGTGGCCCGCGAGGCACTCGACCGCGGCATTCCGGTGCTGCGGCCATCACGGCCGAACTCCGACGAATTCATCGCGGAGCTCTCGCAGTTGACACCCGACTGCTGCGCCGTCGTGGCCTACGGCGCACTGCTGCGCGACGGCCTGCTGGCGGTGCCGCCGCTTGGCTGGATCAACCTGCACTTCTCGCTGCTGCCCGCCTGGCGCGGCGCCGCGCCGGTGCAGGCGGCCATCGCCGCGGGCGACGGCATCACGGGCGCCTCGACGTTTCAGATCGAGCCGAGCTTGGACTCCGGCCCGATCTACGGAGTCGTGACCGAAACGATCCGGCCGACCGATACCGCCGGGGAACTGCTTGAGCGACTGGCTGTTTCGGGCGCGGCGCTGTTGTCGACCACACTGGACGGCATCGCCGACGGAACGCTGACGCCGGTGCCGCAACCCGCCGACGGGGTCAGCATCGCGCCCAAGGTCAGCGTCGAGCAGGCCCGGGTGCGCTGGGATCTGCCTGCGCTGGTCGTCGATCGGCGCATCCGCGCCGTCACGCCCAATCCCGGCGCCTGGACGCTGATCGGCGATCTGCGCGTCAAACTGGGGCCGGTGCAGGTTTCCCAGGCCCCCGCTGTAACCGGGCCAGCAGAACCGTTGCCGCCGGGTGCTATTCACGTCGATCGCAAGAGCGTCTGGGTCGGCACGGGTTCCGATCCCGTGCGGCTAGACCAAATCCAGCCGCCCGGAAAGAAATTCATGAACGCGGTCGACTGGGCGCGCGGCGCCCGGCTCGACCCGGCGGTGCGGGCGACGTGAGCACCGGGCGCGACAGACCGCAGCGCGGCCGGCCGGAACGCAAGCCGCGGCAGGGCGACCGTCGGCCCCAGCAACGGGACCGCCGACCACCGCGCCGGCCGCTGGATCCGGCCCGCGCCGCCGCCTTCGACGTGCTTCGGGCGGTCAGCGAGCGCGATGCCTACGCGAACCTGGCGCTGCCCGCGCTGCTGCGCGAGCGTGAAATCACCGGCCGCGACGCGGCGTTCGCCACCGAGCTCACCTACGGTACCTGCCGCACCCGGGGCCTCCTCGACGCCGTCATCGGCGCGGCCGCGGGACGCGCACCACAAGCCATCGATCCGGTGCTGCTCGACCTGCTGCGCCTCGGCACTTATCAGTTGTTGCGCACCCGGGTAGACGCACATGCGGCGGTGTCCACCACCGTCGAGCAGGCGGGAATCGAATTCGACTCGGCGCGAGCGGGTTTCGTCAACGGGGTGCTTCGTACCATCTCCGGGCGTGACGAGCGGTCCTGGGTCGCCGAGCTGGCCCCGAACGCGGCGCAGGATCCGATCGGGCATGCGGCGTTCGTGCATGCCCATCCGCGGTGGATCGCTCAGGCCTTCGCCGATGCGCTGGGTGCCGCCGCCACCGAACTCGACGCGATACTGGCCAGCGACGACAGACGGCCTCAGGTGCATCTGGCTGCCCGCGCCGGCGCACTGACCGCCGGCGAGTTGGCCGATGCGGTTGGCGGGACGGTCGGCCGCTATTCGCCGTACGCGGTGTACCTGGCTGGCGGTGATCCCGGGCGTCTCGCGCCGGTGCGCGACGGCGTCGCGCTGGTGCAGGACGAGGGCAGCCAGCTGGTCGCCCGGGCGCTGACCCTGGCGTCGGTCGACGGAGACGGAGGACGGTGGCTGGACCTGTGCGCCGGTCCCGGTGGCAAGACGGCACTGCTGGCCTCGCTGGGCGTGCAGCAGCACCCGGGGTCCGGGTTCCGGCTCACCGCGGTGGAGCCCGCGGCGCGCCGCGCCGACCTGGTGGCCGAGAACACTCGTGGGTTACCGGTCGACCTGCTGCGCATCGACGGGCGACACACGGATCTGGAACCGACCTTCGACCGGGTGCTCGTCGACGCACCCTGCACCGGGTTGGGGGCGCTGCGCCGCCGCCCGGAGGCCCGGTGGCGCCGTCAACCCGCCGACGTGCCCACGTTGACCAAGCTGCAGCGCGAGTTACTGGGCGCCGCGATTGCGCTGACCCGTCCCGGCGGCGTGGTGCTCTACGCGACCTGCTCGCCGCACCTGGCCGAAACCGTCGGCGTGGTCGCCGACGCGCTGCGCCGCCACCCGGTGAGCGCGCTGGACACCCGGCCGATGTTCGAGCCCGTCTCCGACCTGGGCGACGGGCCGCACGTGCAGCTCTGGCCGCATCGGCACGGCACCGACGCGATGTTCGCGGCCGCGCTACGCCGCGAGGCGGGGTAGCGGGGGACGCGACGGATGTCAACCGGGGGCGCGCCGGATGTGAAGCGGGCCGCGCGCCTCAGTAGTCTGGCGCTCATGCCTTGCAATGCGGAACCGTCGAAGGGGCCTCTGATCGCGCCGTCGATCCTTTCCGCTGACTTCTCCCGGCTCGCCGACGAAGCCGCCGCCGTGACCGGCGCCGACTGGTTGCACGTCGACGTGATGGACAACCACTTCGTTCCGAATCTGACCCTCGGGCTGCCGGTGGTGGAGAGCCTGCTGGCCGCCACCACCATCCCGATGGACTGTCATCTGATGATCGAGGACCCCGACCGCTGGGCGCCCCCGTACGCCGAGGCGGGGGCCTACAACGTCACCTTCCACGCCGAGGCCACCCAGAATCCGATCGCGGTGGCCCGCGATATCCGCGCCGCCGGCGCCAAGGCGGGCATCAGCGTCAAGCCGGGAACCCCGCTGGAGCCGTATCTGGAGATCCTGCCGCAGTTCGACACCCTGCTCATCATGTCGGTGGAGCCCGGGTTCGGCGGCCAGAGCTTCATCCCCGAGGTGCTGAGCAAGGTGCGCACCGCGCGCAAGCTCATCGAGGCCGGCGAGTTGACGATCCTGGTCGAAATCGACGGTGGCATCAACGAGGACACCATCGAGCAGGCCGCCGAGGCCGGCGTCGATTGCTTCGTCGCCGGGTCGGCCGTCTACGGCGCGGAAGACCCGGAGGCCGCGATCGACGCGTTGCGGCGCCAGGCCGCCGACGCGTCCCCGCACTTGCGTCGATGACGGTTTCGCCGGGCGACAGCCTTGACGCCGCGATGCGCATGGCGATTGACCAGTCCAATCACGTCAAGGGGACCACTTACCCGAACCCACCGGTAGGGGCGGTCGTCTTGGACGCCGGTGGTGAGGTGGTCGGTGTCGGCGCCACCGAACCGGCCGGTGGCGATCACGCCGAGATCCTGGCGCTGCGGCGGGCCGGTGGTCTGGCGGCCGGCGGCACCGTCGTGGTCACCCTCGAGCCGTGCAACCACTACGGCCGAACCCCGCCGTGCGTGAACGCCCTGCTCGACGCGAAGGTGGGCACCGTCGTGTACGCCGTCGCCGACCCGAACCCCGAGGCCGCCGGTGGGGCGACCCGGCTGGAGGAGGCCGGGGTGGCGGTGCACTCCGGCGTACTGGCCGACCAGGTGACCGGCGGCCCGCTGCGCGAGTGGCTACACAAGCAACGGACCGGGCTGCCGCATTTGACCTGGAAATACGCCAGCAGCGTCGATGGCCGCAGCGCGGCCGCGGACGGCTCCAGCCAGTGGATTTCCAGCGAGGCCTCACGCCTGGATCTGCATCGCCGCCGTGCGGCCGCCGACGCGATCGTGGTGGGGACCGGCACCGTGCTGGCCGACGACCCGGCGTTGACCGCCCGGCTGCCCGACGGCTCACTGGCCGACCGGCAACCGCTGCGAGTCGTCGTCGGGAAGCGCGAAATACCCTCGGAGGCAAAGGTTCTCAACGACGATTCGCGGACCATGCTGATCCGCACGCACGACCCACTAGAGGTGCTGAAGGCCGTGTCGGACCGCACCGATGTGCTGCTGGAGGGCGGGCCGACCCTGGCGGGCGCCTTCCTGCGGGCCGGGGTGGTCAACCGGATTCTGGCTTACGTCGCGCCGACCCTGTTGGGCGGCCCCGTCACCGCGGTCGACGACGTGGGGGTTACCACGATCACCCGGGCGCTGCGCTGGCAGTTCGACGGCATCGACCGGGTCGGACCCGACCTGGTGCTCAGCCTGGTGCCACGCAGCGGCTAGCGCTCACCCAGCGAGACCGCTTGCGGCTCGGGGATTTCCGGCTCCGCGGCGTGCTCTTTGCGCCCGCCGAGCAGCAGGCCCAGCAGCGCACCCGCGATACAGATCACGACGGTGGCCAAGAAAATGTCGCCGTACATCTGGGCGAAGGCCTTGAGGTACAGCGTGCCCTGCGCGGCGATGCGTTCCAGCAGCGTGGCATTCGGCGGGATCTCGGCGGTCAGGTTCGCCACGATCTGGTTGAACCGGTAGAGGCCCCACGCGCTGAGCGCGGCCACGCCGATCAACATGCCGGTCATCCGGGCCACCACCACCGCCGCCGAGGCGATGCCGTGTTGGGCGGACGGCACCACGCGCAGCGCGGCAGAGGTCAGCGGCCCGATCACCAGGCCGAGGCCGACACCGGCCACCAGCAGGTCGGCGTGCAGCACGGGCACGCTGATCAACCCGAAGATGTTGTGTTTCTGGTCCATCACGTCTTGGCGCCAGAAGTGAATCAGCCAATATCCGTAGGCGGCGATCAGCAGCCCCAAGAAAGTCATGATCCGGTCACCGACCCGGGTGGCGATCCAGCCGCCCAACACCGCCCCGATCGGCAACGCGATCAGGAACCACAGCAACAGCCCGGCGGCCTGAGCCTGGTCCTCGCCCAGCACGCCCTGGCCGAACAACTCCACGTCAACCAGCGTCACCATCAGCGCGGCACCGGCGAACAGGGAGGCGCCCAGCGCGGCCAGGAACGGGCGGAAGTGCACGCCCGCCGGTTCGATCAGCCGGGTGCGCGCGAAACGCTCCCAGAGCAGGAACAGCGCCGCCACCACGACCGCCCCGATGACCAGCGGCAACCCGTAGCTCGGCAGAATCTGCTTGCCGTCGGGTTGCGGGTTGTAGAGACCGATCACGGCGAGACCCAGGGCGGCCGCCAGCAGCACACCCCCGACCAGGTCGACCTTTTCGGGCTCCTCGACTCGCTGGTGCGACGGCAGGCTGAACTGAATCATCACCATCGCGATGAGGGTCAGCGGCACGTTGATCCAGAACACGTAGCGCCAGTCGTGTGTCAGAAAGACGATGAAAATCCCGTACAGCGGGCCCAAGACGCTCCCGAGCTCCTGCGCTGCGCCGATGCCGCCCAGCACACCGGCGCGGTTGCGCTGGGCCCACAAGTCGGCGCCGAGGGCGAGGGTGACCGGCAACAGCGCGCCGCTGGCCACGCCCTGGATGGTGCGGCCACCGACCAGCAGGTGGAAATCGCCCCAGTGACCGGCCAGCGCGGTGACCACCGAGCCGACAATGAACAGCGCCAGGCTGACCTGCAGCACCAGCTTGCGACCGAATCGGTCCGAAGCGCGTCCCAACAGCGGCATGGCGGCGATGTAGCCCAGCAGGTACATCGTGATGATCCAGGTGATGCGCTGCAGCTGGTTAATCGGGATGTGAACGTCGGTCATGATGTCGCGCATGATCGTCACGACGACATAGGCGTCCAGGGCGCCCAGCAGGACTGCGAGGCTACCCGCGCTGATCGCTACGCGGCGTCCGGTTTGGCGCCCGGTTTGGGCTTCGGTCTCCGCGGTCACTGGCTCACCGGGGGCTTGGTGACCTGAACCTGCTGGCCCCAGTTGGACAGGGTGATCTGGGCGGTGTTGCCCGAGCTCTTCTGCAGATTGGCCTGGACCAGCTGGTGGTCGCCGCTCTCTTGGATCCACACGGTGCTCGGCACCGGTTGAGTCGCGTTGAACTGCGGCACGATCTTGTTTACCGCGTCCGCCGAGACGTTTCCGCTGACCCGGACCGTGTTCTGCCCGTTGATATTGTCACGGCCCTCGGCCTTGGCGTTGTTGAAGTTCGCCAGCACGTTGCCCAGCCCGGTGTCGGGGTTCAGCAGCACCGAGACGTCGTAGATGTCGGACGCCTTGCCGAAGTCGCTCCACTTGTTCGGGGTGAGGGCGGCGTACAGGGTTCCGTCGACCACGACGAAGTTGGCGTCGATGTCGGACCCGCCCAGGGTGATCGTCGCGTTGCCCGACGCTGCGGTGGCAGGCGCAGTGGTGAGGTCACCGGTCAGCGTCTTGAGCGGTAGCCCCTGAATCTTGCCCTGAACGCTCAGCACGAGGTGCGCGCTCTTCACGTTTTTGGTGGCGGCGGCCGACTGCTTGACCAGGGTCGTGGCGTCGGGGAGCGGGGCGCCGCTCTGCTTGGAGCCCGACGAACAGCCGGCGATCAAGGCGGTGGCGAGGGTCAGGGATGCGATGACGGCCGATAGACGGCGGCGGGTCTGCATACTCTGCATCGTAAAGGGTGCCGGTGACTGCTCAGGTGAACGCGGGGTGCCGGTGTCGCCCGGGTGCTGGTCTTTGCCCTGTTCATCAGCCTGCGTGAGGGCAATTAGCCTATGAGGATGTTTACCGGGATTGTCGAGGAACTCGGCGAGGTGACTGCTCGTGACGTCCTTTCCGACGCGGCGCGGCTGACCATTCGCGGCGCCGTGGTGACTGCCGATGCTGGCCACGGCGACTCGATCGCCGTCAACGGCGTGTGCCTGACCGTCGCCGAGCTGTTGCCCGGCGGTCAATTCACCGCCGACGTGATGGCCGAATCGCTCAACCGGTCCAACTTGGGCGAACTGCGGGTCGGCAGCCGGGTGAACCTGGAGCGCGCCGCGGCCGTCAACAGCCGGCTGGGCGGGCACATCGTGCAGGGGCACGTCGACGGGACGGGGCGCATCGTGGCCCGCACGCCGTCCGAGCACTGGGAAGTGGTGCGAATCGAGATGCCGGCCGAGGTAGCCCGCTACGTCGTGGAGAAAGGATCGATCACCGTCGACGGGATTTCGCTGACGGTGTCCGGGCTGGGCGGCGAGCCGGGGGATTGGTTCGAAGTCTCGCTGATACCCACCACGCGCGAATTGACCACTTTGGGCCGGGCCCCAGTCGGGACACCGGTAAACCTCGAGGTCGATGTCATCGCCAAATATGTCGAACGGTTGATGAAAGCAGACCGCTAGCCGCGGCGCGTCGCGCCGCGGCAGCGGCCTCGTTGGGATCAGCAGGTTGCTCGGCTGATTACACCGGGCGCCAGTTGGGGCCTTCCCAGTAACCCCAGTGGTTCATGCGGGGATCCCAGACGATTTGAGCCCACGGTGCCCACGGCGGCGGGGGTGGCGGCGGCCCTGCCCACGGCGGGGCTCCGTAACCGGCCGGGCCGCCGTAATTGTTGTCGTCCCAGTCACGGCAGTTGTTCCAGTTCTGGTACGGGCCCCAGCCCGGGTCCCACTGCTCGCCCGGGCACCAGTGGTGGTGATACATAGGTGCAGGCGGAGGCGCCGCGGTAGCGGTGCCGGTGGACAGTCCGAGCGCGGACATGCCCAGGCCACCGGCCGCGAGCACACCGGTGCACAGGCGGACCCACGGCCGTGTTTGTTTGTTGGTATTCATGCGGGCTGTATTTCCCTGGATAATGCACGCGAAACCCTTTTTTGCCGTTTATCTATTTCAAATATTCGGCACAGCGAACACATATCTGGCGCAAAGGGTTTCGGTGTATACGGCCGTGTCATAGCCCTATTTTTGGCACCGGTGGCGGCATCGCAGGACGACAAACCATTTCTCGCGTCCGCGTCCTGTTTGCGGGCGACCCCGAGGCTGAATTGCGGGGTGTGCCATTGCCGGATGCAAAAGCGCCCAGGCCCCCCGGTTTGTCGTGTGAGGCCGCCCGCCGGTGGAACCGGCGGGCGGCTCCGGGCGCGAGAATGTGATCCCGGCAACGATTACGCGACGACGCCGGCGGCGACCGTCGTTATCCGGCACCGGGTCGCCGGTGAATTCCACAACTACGGGATAACTGCAAGGCCATCGGAGGTGGTCAGGCCGTCGGCACCGCCAACCGGCTCGGCGACGCAGCGCCTTCCGGGGCCGTCCCGCTGATCGAGCCGGCGGCAATAACGGGGGCGCCCCCGTGGTTCATACTGAATGCAACACGTGGGCTTCTCGTGTGAGCCGTTTCGACAGTGTTCCCGCCGGATAGCGGGAACGGCGAGGTAGTAAAGATGACGAGGTTGGACTCCGTCGAGAGGGCGGTTGCCGACATCGCGGCCGGTAAGGCCGTCATCGTCATCGACGACGAGGATCGCGAGAATGAGGGCGATCTGATCTTCGCCGCCGAGAAGGCGACTCCGGAGATGGTGGCGTTCATGGTGCGCTACACCTCGGGATACCTGTGTGTGCCGCTGGATGGCGCGATCTGCGACCGGCTGGGGCTGCTGCCGATGTACGCGGTCAACCAGGACAAGCACGGCACCGCCTACACCGTCACGGTCGACGCACGACGGGGCGTCGGAACCGGGATCTCCGCCTCGGACCGGGCCACCACCATGCGCCTGCTGGCCGATCCCGCCAGCGTCGCCGACGACTTCACCCGGCCCGGTCACGTGGTTCCGTTGCGCGCCAAGGACGGTGGCGTGTTGCGCCGTCCCGGTCACACCGAGGCCGCCGTCGACCTCGCCCGGCTGGCCGGGCTGCAGCCCGCGGGCGCCATCTGCGAGATCGTCAGCCAAAAAGACGAGGGCTCGATGGCGCAGACCGACGAACTGCGGGTATTCGCCGACGAACACGACCTCGCGATGATCACCATCGCCGACCTGATCGAGTGGCGACGCAAGCACGAGAAGCACATCGCCCGGATCGCCGAGGCCCGGATCCCGACTCGGCACGGGGAATTTCGTGCCATCGGCTACGCCAGCATCTACGAAGAGGTCGAGCACGTCGCGCTGGTGCGCGGTGACATCGCCGGACCCAACTGCGAGGGTGACGACGTGCTGGTGCGGGTGCACTCCGAATGCCTCACCGGCGACGTGTTCGGTTCGCGCCGCTGCGATTGCGGGCCCCAGCTCGACGCGGCGATGGCGATGGTCGCCCGCGAGGGACGCGGCATCGTGCTGTACATGCGCGGCCACGAGGGACGCGGCATCGGGCTCATGCACAAGCTGCAGGCCTACCAATTGCAGGATGCCGGTGAAGACACCGTCGATGCTAACCTCAAGCTCGGATTGCCCGCTGATGCAAGAGATTACGGGATCGGTGCGCAGATTCTGGTGGATCTCGGGGTGCGCTCGATGCGACTGCTAACCAACAACCCGGCCAAGCGGGTCGGGCTGGACGGGTACGGCCTGCACATCATCGAGCGCGTGCCGCTGCCGGTGCGCGCCAACGCGGAGAACATTCGTTACCTGATGACCAAGCGGGATAAGATGGGCCACGACCTGGCCGGGCTGGACGACTTTCACGAATCCGTCCATTTGCCAGGTGAATTCGGCGGTGCTCTGTGAGTGGTGGCGCCGGAGTGCCGGAGATGCCGGCGCTTGACGCTTCTGGTGTGCGGCTCGGCATCGTGGCAAGCACCTGGCACAGCGAAATCTGCGACGCGCTGCTCGACGGCGCACGCAAAGTCGCCGCCGACTCGGGCATCGACGACCCCACGGTGGTCCGCGTGCTCGGCGCGATCGAAATCCCGGTGGTGGCGCAGGAACTTGCCCGCAACCACGATGCCGTCGTCGCGCTGGGCGTCGTGATCCGCGGGCAGACACCGCATTTCGAATATGTCTGCGATGCGGTAACCCAGGGTCTGACCCGGGTCTCACTGGACGCCTCGACACCGGTCGCCAATGGCGTGCTGACCACCGACAATGAGCAACAGGCCCTGGACCGGGCCGGGCTGCCGGCGTCGGCCGAGGACAAGGGGGCCCAGGCGGCCGGGGCGGCCCTGTCCGCCGCGCTCACCCTGCGTGACTTGCGCGCTCGGTCGTGACGTCGCCGGACCGCCAGACCTGGGATGCGGTGTTGCGTCCCCATCGCACACCGTTATTCGCCTATGGTGCGGCATTCCTCATCGCCGCGGCTCACATCGTGGTGGGCGTGCTGCTCAAGGTGGGCTCCACCGGGGTGGTCTTTCAGACCTCCGATCAGGTGGCGATCGCGGCGCTGGGTCTGGTCATCGCCGGCGTCGTGCTGTTGTTCGCGCGGCCGCGGCTGCGAGTGGGACCGGCCGGTGTTTCGGTGAGAAACCTGTTGGGCGACAAGCTGATCGAATGGCCTGATGTCGCTGGCGTGTCGTTTCCGCTGGGCCATCGCTGGGCGCGAATCGACCTACCCGATGACGAGTACATTCCGGTGATGGCCATCCAGGCCGTTGACAAGGGCCGCGCCGTGGACGCCATGGACACGGTGCGCTCGCTGCTGGCGCGCTATCGACCGGACCTGCAGACGCGCTGAGCGCTGTACCATCGGCCGATGGCACTTCAGGCGCGGGCGGCCGCGCTCGCCGTCGCCGCCATGCTGGCGCTCAGTGGGTGCAGCGTTGTGGTGGGGGGACGAGCGGTCGGGGCGTCCGGTCAGTCAGGGGGAGCGCCATCCTCTCCGTTAAGACACCCGACGGCCCGCGCGCAAGACCTGCTGCTCCAGACCGGAGACGACACGCCTTTCGGAGCGGCGACCGCGATGCCGCTGAGCGACAACTACTTCACCACGGCCCAGCCCCCGAATTGCGAGGCGGCGGTGCTGTTCGAAAACTCGCCGCTGCGGCCGCCCGGCGCGTCTGAGCACGCCGAGTCCGCCTACCGCTTCGCCGGTCCGGCAACCTACGGCGAGTCGGTCGACATCTACGCCGACCCGCTGGACGCCCGGCACGTGGTGGTCGACGGTTTCATCGCCATCGCCCAGTGCCGCGGCGAGGCGTTCGGGATGACCCGGGACGGAAAGTCATCGTCGATGCACCTCGGCGACGTCGATACGTCGTCGCCCACGGCCGTGGTGTGGACCATGACCCAGCCGGGCTGGACCTGTGACTACGGGCTGGCGGCCCTGCCGCGCATGGTTCTGCTGCTGTCGGCTTGTGACGCCAAGCCCGGGTTCCCCATGGCGGACTGGACGTCGAAACGCCTCGCGCAGATCAGCGGTCGTACCGCCTAGGAACCTGGCCGGCCACGGCGGGAGAGGCACTCAGTAACGAGCGCAGTCCGTCATCATCTGCTGCAGAATCGGCAGGGCCTGCTCGGCCCCCCGGCTGTGCTCGATCGCGTGCAGCAGGTCCAGCCGCTGGTCGGGCGACGCGGCCAGGTACTGCTGCAAGAACTGCTGGTTCGGCGGCGACTGGTCGATGTACTGAGCGGCGCCGGGGTTTTCCGCGTGGACGGCCCGCATCGCCTGGTCGTAACTGCAGGTGGTGTTGACCATCGGACCGTAATCAGGGTCGGCCGATGCGGTCACGGCCCCCGTAGTCGACGCCAGTGCCACACCACCGAGGGTGATGGCCACGTTGACCGACCAGCGCTTCGTCATCTCTCGCATTCCCCATCGCTCTGCGCCCGATTTTAACGCTGAGCCAGTAGACCGGCGCCCGCACGCGCCCCGCCTTTCTGGGCACCGCGCCGGCGACCACTAGCCTGGATCTGTGCCCGATCCCGCCACCTACCGCCCCGCGCCCGGGTCCATCCCGGTCGAGCCTGGCGTCTACCGATTCCGGGATCCGCACGGGCGAGTCATCTACGTCGGTAAGGCCAAGAGCCTGCGCAGCCGGCTGACGTCATACTTCGCCGACATCTCCAGCCTGCACCCACGAACCCGGCAGATGGTGACCACCGCGGCCAAGGTCGAGTGGACGGTGGTCAACACCGAAGTCGAGGCGCTGCAGCTCGAATACAACTGGATAAAAGAGTTCGACCCGCGGTTCAACGTCCGCTATCGCGACGACAAGACCTATCCGGTGCTGGCGGTGACCCTCAACGAGGAGTTCCCGCGGCTGATGGTCTATCGCGGCCCCCGCCGCAAAGGGGTGCGATATTTCGGGCCGTACTCACACGCGTGGGCCATCCGGGAAACGCTGGATCTGCTCACCCGGGTGTTTCCGGCTCGTACCTGTTCGGCGGGAGTGTTCAAGCGGCACAAGCAGATCGACCGTCCTTGCCTGCTCGGCTACATCGACAAGTGCTCGGCGCCGTGTATCGGCAGGGTCAGTGCGGAGCAGCACCGCCAGATCGTGGACGACTTCTGCGACTTCCTATCCGGCAAGACCGACCGGTTCGCGCGGGAGCTGGAACAGCAGATGAACGCCGCGGCCGAGCGGCTCGATTTCGAGCGGGCCGCGCGGCTGCGTGACGACCTGGGTGCGGTGAAGAGGGCGATGGAAAAGCAGGCCGTCGTCCTCGGCGACGGCACCGACGCCGATGTAGTGGCGTTCGCCGACGACGAGCTCGAGGCCGCGGTGCAGGTGTTCCACGTCCGTGGCGGCCGGGTCCGCGGTCAGCGCGGCTGGATCGTCGAAAAGTCCGCCGACCCTGGCGATTCCGGTGAGGAACAGCTGGTCGAACAGTTCCTGACCCAGTTCTACGGTGAGCAGGCCGAATTAGGCGGGGCGGCAGACGAATCGGCGAACCCGGTGCCGCGCGAGGTGCTGGTGCCTTGCCTGCCGTCCAACGCCGGCGAGCTGACCAGTTGGCTGTCCGCCTTGCGCGGATCCCGGGTGGCGCTGCGGGTGCCGCAGCGCGGCGACAAACGAGCGCTGGCCGAAACGGTACAGCGCAACGCCAAAGAGGCTCTGCAGCAACACAAGCTGAGGCGGGCCGGCGATTTCACCGCCAGATCCGCTGCGCTGCAGAACATCCAGGAGGCACTCGGCCTCTCCGACGCACCGCTGCGCATCGAGTGTGTGGACATCAGCCATGTGCAGGGCACCGACGTGGTGGGATCGCTGGTCGTGTTCGAGGACGGCCTGCCGCGCAAATCGGACTACCGGCACTTCGCCACCCGGGATCCGCGCAAGGCGGACAGCCAACTGGTCAGCTCGCCGGCGTTGGACGGCAGGCAAGGCACCAGCACCTCGCGCGCCACCTGAGTGAGCAAAACGACCCGAATATGCTTTCGCCGGAAGGAAAGTCCCGCCGCTTCGCCTACCCGCCGAATTTGTACGTCGTCGACGGCGGTGCGCCACAAGTCAACGCGGCAAGCGCGGTGCTCGAGGAACTCGGCATCACCGACGTCGCGGTGATCGGCCTGGCCAAGCGGCTCGAAGAGGTGTGGGTGCCCGCGGAGCCCGACCCAGTCATCATGCCGCGCAACAGCGAGGGGCTTTATCTGCTGCAGCGCGTCCGTGACGAGGCGCACCGGTTCGCGATCACCTACCATCGCAGCAAGCGATCCAAGCGAATGACGGCGTCGGCGCTCGATTCGGTGCCAGGATTGGGAGAACATCGCCGCAAGGCATTGGTAACCCATTTCGGATCGATAGCCCGCCTCAAGGAGGCCACCGTCGACCAGATCACCGCGGTTCCCGGCATCGGGGTGGCAACCGCCACCGCCGTCCTGGAGGCGCTGCGACCCCAACAGTCCGAGGTCGCCCCGTGACGCGCTCAGGCGAGTTCGCGGGCGGTCACCCGGTGGACGCCCCCGCCGGTATCGACGTCGTCCTGGTGACCGGATTGTCCGGGGCCGGGCGGGGTACCGCGGCCAAGGTGCTCGAAGACCTCGGCTGGTACGTGGCCGATAACCTGCCCCCGCAGCTGATCACCCGGATGGTCGATTTCGGTCTCGCCGCCGGCTCGCGGATCACCCAGCTGGCGGTGGTGATGGATGTGCGGTCGCGCGGCTTCACCGGCGATCTGGACTCGGTGCGCACCGAGCTCGCCACCCGAAACATCGCCCCGCGCGTGGTGTTCATGGAAGCATCCGACGACATGTTGGTTCGCCGCTACGAACAGAATCGTCGCAGCCACCCACTGCAGGGTGATCAGACTCTGGCGGAGGGAATCGCCGCTGAGCGCCGGATGCTGGCATCGGTTCGCGCCACCGCCGACCTGATCATCGACACGTCGACGCTATCGGTGCGCGGCTTACGCGAGACCATCGAGCGGGCATTCGGCGGTGCGGTCGCCGCGACGACCAGCGTCACGGTCGAGTCTTTCGGCTTCAAGTACGGCCTGCCGATGGACGCCGACATGGTGATGGACGTGCGGTTCCTGCCGAACCCGCACTGGGTCGACGAATTGCGTCCACTCACCGGGCAGGACCCGGCGGTGCGGGACTACGTGTTGAGCCAGCCCGGCGCGGCCGAGTTCCTCGACGCCTACCATCGATTGCTATCCCTGGTTGTCGACGGCTACCGCCGGGAGGGCAAGCGCTATATGACGGTCGCCATCGGCTGCACCGGCGGCAAGCATCGCAGCGTTGCGATCGCCGAGGCATTGATGCAGTTGCTGAACGCCCAAAAGGGGGAAGCGCAACTGTCGGTGCGGGTGCTGCACCGGGATCTGGGCCGCGAATGACCGAGCCGATGAACCGGGGCATCGTCGCGCTGGGCGGCGGACACGGCCTGTACGCGACGTTGTCGGCGGCCCGCCGGCTGACTCCCCATGTCACCGCGGTGGTGACCGTCGCCGACGACGGTGGTTCCTCCGGCCGGCTGCGTAGCGAACTGGACGTCGTGCCGCCGGGCGATCTACGAATGGCGTTGGCGGCCTTGGCATCTGACAGCCCCCACGGACGGCTGTGGGCGACCATCCTGCAGCACAGGTTCGGCGGCAGCGGCGCGCTGGCCGGGCATCCGATCGGCAACCTGTTGCTGGCCGGCCTGTCCGAGGTGCTGGCCGATCCGGTGGCCGCCCTCGACGAGCTTGGGCGCATCCTCGGCGTCAAGGGACGGGTGCTGCCGATGTGCCCGATCGCGCTGCAGATCGAGGCCGACGTCTCCGGCCTGGAAAGCGATCCGCGGATGTTCCGGCTGATCCGCGGGCAGGTGGCGATCGCGACCACGCCGGGCAAGGTGCGCCGCGTGCGGCTGTCGCCCGACAACCCCCCGGCGACACGGCAGGCCGTCGACGCCATCATGGCCGCCGATCTGGTGGTGCTGGGCCCCGGCTCGTGGTTCACCAGCGTGATCCCGCATGTGCTGGTGCCCGGACTGGCGGCGGCGCTACGGGCGACCACCGCACGGCGCGCCCTGGTGCTCAACCTGGTGGCCGAGCCGGGGGAGACGGCGGGCTTCTCCGTCGAGCGTCATCTGCACGTGCTGGCGCAGCACGCACCGGAATTCAGCGTGCACGACATCATCATCGACGCCGACCGGGTGCCCAGCGAGCGCGAACGCGATCAACTGCGCCGCACCGCCACTCTGCTTTCGGCCGAGGTCCACTTCGCCGACGTGGCCAGACCTGGTACACCTTTACATGATCCAGGCAAACTCGCGGCGGCCCTGGACGGGGTCCGGGCGGCCCGCAAAGCTCCGGGAGCGTCTCCGGTCACAGCCGCCGCGGATATTCGGGTGGACGGTGCAAGCCCACGAGCCGGGGGCGGGCCGGCCGGCAGCGGACCAAGGGGTGACGACGCGTGGCGATGACGACCGAAGTCAAGGACGAACTGAGCCGCCTCATTGTGAAATCGGTCAGCGCGCGCCGGGCGGAAGTCACGTCCCTGCTGAGGTTCGCCGGCGGGCTGCACATCGTCGGCGGCCGCGTCGTGGTCGAGGCGGAGGTGGACCTGGGCAACGTCGCGCGGCGGCTGCGCAAGGACATCTTCGAGCTCTATGGATACAACGCGGTCGTGCATGTGTTGTCGGCCAGCGGGATTCGCAAGAGCACGCGGTACGTGTTGAGGGTGGCCAATGACGGTGAGGCGCTGGCCCGCCAGACCGGTCTGCTCGACAATCGCGGCCGCCCGGTTCGCGGTCTGCCGGCGCAGGTGGTGGGCGGCAGCGTGGGCGATGCCGAAGCCGCGTGGCGAGGAGCCTTCCTGGCGCACGGGTCGCTGACCGAGCCGGGGCGTTCGTCGGCGCTGGAGGTCAGCTGCCCCGGCCCGGAGGCGGCGCTGGCACTGGTGGGCGCCGCGCGGCGGCTCGGTGTCAGCGCGAAGGCCCGCGAGGTGCGTGGCGCCGATCGGGTGGTGGTGCGTGACGGCGAGGCGATCGGCGCACTGCTCACCCGGATGGGTGCCCAGGACACCAGGCTGGTGTGGGAGGAGCGCCGGATGCGCCGCGAGGTTCGGGCCACGGCCAACCGGCTGGCCAACTTCGACGACGCCAACCTGCGCCGGTCGGCGCGGGCGGCGGTGGCGGCAGCGGCCCGGGTGGAGCGGGCGCTGGAGATCCTGGGCGACACCGTTCCGGACCATCTGGCCTCGGCCGGGAAGCTGCGCGTTGAGCACCGGCAGGCGTCGCTGGAGGAGCTCGGCCGGCTCGCCGACCCACCGATGACGAAAGATGCTGTGGCGGGCCGTATTCGGCGGCTGCTGTCGATGGCCGATCGCAAGGCGAAGGTCGACGGCATTCCCGACACCGAGTCGGCGGTCACGCCGGATTTGCTGGAGGACGCCTGACCGCGTCCCGCTAATTGTTGGGGATTTGCTGGTGGGGACGGGCGTGGGGGGCTACGGTCAGGTGATGAAACGGCTTTCGAGTGTCGATGCGGCGTTTTGGTCGGCAGAAACCGCGGGCTGGCACATGCACGTGGGGGCGTTGGCGATTTGCGACCCGAAAGAGTGCTCCGAGTACAGCTTCCAACGCCTCCGTCAATTGCTGATCGAGCGCCTGCCGGAGGTACCGCAGTTGCGGTGGCGGGTCACCGGCGCGCCGCTGGGCCTGGACCGACCCTGGTTCGTCGAAGACGAAGAGCTGGATGTGGACTTCCACGTCCGTCGCATCGGTGTTCCCGCGCCGGGCGGTCGCCGAGAGCTGGAGGAGCTGGTGGGCCGGTTGATGTCCTACAAGCTGGACCGCTCCCGGCCGCTGTGGGAGATGTGGGTGATCGAGGGCGTCGAGGGCGGCCGGATGGCCACGCTGACCAAGATGCACCACGCCATCGTCGACGGGGTCTCGGGCGCCGGTCTGGGTGAGATTTTGTTGGATGTCACGCCGGAACCGCGTGCGCCGCAACAGGAAACGGTCGGATCGCTGGTGGGTTTCAAACTGCCTGGGCTGGAGCGGCGGGCCGTCGGAGCGCTCATCAACGTCGGTGTCAAGACGCCGTTCCGAATCGCCCGGCTGATGGAACAGACCGTGCGCCAGCAGATCGCCACCCTGGGAGTGCGCGGCAGGCCGCCGCGCTATTTCGAGGCGCCCAAAACCCGCTTCAACGCACCGGTCTCGCCGCACCGGCGCATCACCGGCTGCCGCGTCGAACTGGCCCGCG
>NZ_LZMB01000023.1 GCF_001673555.1 Mycobacterium sp. 1165178.9
CGGGCGCACTACCGCTGTCAGGCCGGGCGTTCGGCCGCGGCTTGCGCAGTGTCGAGCTCAATGCGCACGGCAGCACCTGTGATGTGACGAATCAGGCTGTGCTGCAACGGCACTGAGCGCCGCAGGCAGCGGAAAGGCCGCGACGGCGATGATATCTCTTGCGTTGGCAATCGCGCTCGGCGGCGCTCATTGCAGCGGCACCGGCGGGTGCGTCCATGGTCCAGTGTCATCGTCCTGCTCTCAAATGCGATAAGGGTGGTTACCTCTGGGAAGGGAGGGTGCTACGCGGGGTCGAGGTCCGTGACGCTATTCGCACCGAGTTTTCACGCTCACATCTGCGACGGAATTCTTCGTGGGCTATATATTGCCGCAGACTCTGACTCATCCGGATGATCGTTTGCCGAGATTTGATACCCGCCATTTCGGCGAGCGCGGCGCAAAACGACTCGGCAGTTTAAAACTCAGGGTCTGGGTCAATCTTTAGATCTACAGGTTCCTGATGGGAGGTCTTCCGATGAGCATGCTTATTCGCCGCACGGCGGGCGTCGTCATGATGGCAATAGCGCCCATGGCGTACGTGGCAGCGGTGCCTCCGGGGATGAGCTCGGCGCAACCCCCAGATTGCGGCCCCGGCAATTGGTGGAACCCGGGAGCCAATGCTTGCCAGCCGTTGGGGGCACCGCCGCCTCAGGATTGTGGTCCTGGTAACTGGTGGAACCCGGGAGCCAATGCTTGTCAGCCGTTGGGGGCACCGCCGCCTCAGGATTGCGGCGCCGGCAACTGGTGGGATCCCGGGGCCAATGTGTGCCGACCCGTCGTGCCACCGCCGCCACCCTAGAGCCGGAGGGGCGTTGGTGGCACAAAGACTGCCATATGAGGCGGCGCGGATATCCGTCCTACGAGATTGCGCACAGCATCACAAAGACAACGCTGTCTACCTGCGCTAACGTTCCACAACCTGAGTGCCCTCGGTGAGATTCGAACTCACACTGTACGGGTTTTGAATCCGTTTCCTCTGCCAGTTGGGATACGAGGGCGCGGCCTCCTACCTTAGAGGCAGCCTCCCACCATAGAGGATCAGCAGTGCTCACCTGTCTCACCGCCCCCGAGGTCGCTGGTCTACAGCGGTCACGACACAATATCGGTCATGACAGGCCCCACGACCGACACCGACGCCGCTGTGCCGCGCC
>NZ_LZMB01000024.1 GCF_001673555.1 Mycobacterium sp. 1165178.9
ACCCACCCCGAATCATGGTGATCGCCGACAGCGACAACGGCCTCGACCTGGACACCGCAGCCACGCTTTCCCGCCCCCGGTGTCCGACGTGATCGACGCGTTGCGCGCCTCGGCCGACAGCGCGAGTCGCCTGGTGGGCACCGAATCCGGCTACCGGGCCGGGCTGCTCGCCTCGATTGCTGCCTCCTGCACGGCGTCGTACATGGTCGCGCTGGTGCCCGGGGGTCCGTCCATATGACCTCCGGTAAGGACGCCGACAACACGGCCCTGTGCGACGCGCTGGCCATCGAGCATTCGACGATCTACGGCTACGGCATCGTGTCCGCGCTGTCGCCGCCCAGCGTGAACGACATGGTGGTGGAGGCGCTCGCGCAGCACCGCCAGCGCCGCGACGACGTCATCGCGATACTGAACGCCCGCAAGGTGACCGCTCCGGTCGCGGCGGCCGGCTACCAGCTGCCCCTGGTCGTCGGCGGTCCGGCCGACGCCGCGCGGCTGGCCGCACGGATGGAGAACGACGGCGCGGGCGCGTGGCGCGTGGTCGCCGAGCACGCGGAGAGCGGCGCGGATCGCGCGTTCGCGGCGACGGCACTGGTTCAAAGCGCGGTGATGGGCGCCCGGTGGAGTCGCGTGCTAGGCGCGTGGCCCATCACGACGAGCTTTCCCGGCGGCAACGACTAGCCCCCGAGGGCCGCCGCGATGTCGGTGGCCAGCGACGGCCCCGTCGCCAGTTCGCGGGTTTGGCCGCCGAAGCGATCGCGCAGCTCCACCACGCCGTCCGCCCAGCCCCGTCCCACCACGACGATCCACGGCACGCCGAGCAGTTCGGCATCCTTGAACTTCACGCCGGGCGAGGCCTGGCGGTCATCGAGCAGCACTTCGATGCCCAACTTGTCCAGCTCGGCGGCCAGGTCGGTGGCTCCGGTGCGGGCCTCCGCATCCTTGTTGGCGATCACCAGATGGACGTCGAAGGGCGCGACCGCCGACGGCCAGCGCAGGCCCAGCTCGTCGTGGTGCTGCTCTGCGATGACAGCCACCATCCGCGACACCCCGAGGCCATAGGAACCCATGGTCAGGCGCACCGGTTTGCCGTCCTCACCGAGCACATCGGCGGTGAAGGCGTCGGTGTATTTGCGGCCGAGCTGAAAGATGTGGGCGACCTCGATACCGCGCGCCGAGACCAGCGGGCCCGCGCCATCCGGCGAGGGGTCACCGTCGCGCACCTCCGCGGCCTCGATGGTGCCGTCGGCGGTGAAGTCCCGGCCCGCGACCAGTCCGACGACGTGCCGCCCCGGTTCGTCGGCCCCGGTGATCCAGCTGGTGCCGTCCACCACCCGCGGATCGACGAGGTAGCGAACACTGTTGCCCTGCAACGCTTTCGGACCGATGTACCCCTTCACCAGGAAGGGATACTGAGCGAAGTCGGCGTCGTCGAGCAGCGTGTATTCGGCCGGTTCCAGCGCCGCACCCAGGCGTTTGTCGTCGACCTCACGGTCCCCCGGCACCCCGATGGCCAGTAGCTCCCACTCCCCGCCGGGTTGGCGGACCTTGAGCAGGACGTTCTTCAACGTGTCGGCCGCGGTGACCGGGCGACCCAGGTCCGCCTGGTTGGCCCAGTCCACCAGGGTCGCAATGGTCGGGGTGTCGCCGGTGTCGTGGACTACGGCCTCGGGCAGCCCGTCGGTCGGCTGCGCTTCTGGGCGGGCGGTGACGACGGCCTCGACGTTGGCCGCATACCCGGACTCCAGGCACCGCACGAATGTGTCCTCACCGACCGCGCTTTCGGCCAAAAACTCCTCGGAGGCGCTGCCGCCCATGGCACCCGACACCGCGGAGACGATGACGTAGCGCACCTGCAGGCGCGAGAAGATGCGCTGATAGGCCTCGCGATGCGCGTGGTAGGCGGCCTTGAGTCCGGCGTCGTCGATGTCGAACGAGTAGGAGTCCTTCATCAGGAACTCGCGCACCCGCAGGATGCCGGCGCGCGGCCGCGCCTCGTCACGATATTTGTTCTGGATCTGGTACAGCAGGACCGGAAAGTCTTTGTACGAGCTGTATTCGCCCTTGACGGTCAGGGTGAACAGCTCTTCGTGGGTGGGGCCCAACAGGTAATCGTTGCCGCGGCGGTCCTGCAGCCGGAACACCGAGTCGCCGTACTCGGTCCACCGGTTCGTTGCCTCATAAGGCGCGCGCGGCAGCAGGGCGGGGAACAAGATCTCTTGCCCGCCAATGGCATTCATCTCCTCGCGGACGATGCGTTCGATCCGGCGCAGCACCCGCAATCCCAGCGGCAACCAGCTGTACAGCCCGGGCGCGACGGGCCGGATGTAGCCGGCCCGGATCAACAGCTTGTGGCTGGCGACTTCGGCGTCGGCGGGATCGTCGCGCAGGGTGCGCAAAAACAGCTGGGACATCCGGGTGATCACAGCGGGCCAGCCTAGCGGTGATTGCGAACCCGGCGAAGTTGGGCGCGGCAGGTCAGCATCGGCCGCAGCGTGCGGCGAAGATCGCCCGTGACAGGCGCAGCGCAGTGCGGGGTGAGCTAGAGCTCCCCGGCGTCCATCGCTTCCTTGACCTCTTGCGCGTGCGCAACCTGGTCGGGAGTGTAGCCGATCAGCAGCGCGGCACCACCCACGATGACGGCGACGCCGGCCACCCACAGCAGCCCGTAGGTGTAGCCATGGTCCAGCGCCGACAACTGCGCGTCGCTCATGAACTTCACCGGTCCGGTGGTGCCGCCCAGATACAGCGTCCGCGAGGTGATCACCGCCTGGATGACGGCCAGCACCAGCGGCCCGCCCAGGCTTTGGAGCATCAGCGTGACCGCCGATACCGGGCCGATCTGGTCGAAGCCCACGCCGGCAATGGCCGACAGCGTCAGCGGGACGACGGCCATGCCGATGCCGATCCCGCCGACCACGATGGGCAGCACCAGGTTGGGGAAGTAGGCGACGCCGCGGTGCATGAACGCCCAGCCGTACAACATCGCCCAGAACAGCAGGATCCCGCCACCGATGGTCAGCACCCGCGGCGAGAACCGCGACACCAGCTGCGAGGAGACGCCCAGGCCGATGCCCATCGCGATGACGAACGGGATGAAGCCGATGCCGGCGCGCAGCGCGGTGTAACCGAGGATGTCCTGCACGTACAGACCGATGCAGACGGTGAGGCTGAACATGAGCCCACCGGCCAGGAAGATGGCGGTGAAGGTGACCAGCCGGTTGCGGTCACGGAACAGGTTAAAGGGGACGACGGGATTTTCCGCCGTGCGTTCGACGATGACGAAGGCGAGCGCCGCACCGAGCGCCACGACGCCCGACCCGATGGTGGTGATCGACACCCAGCCCTTTTCCGGACCCATCGAGAATGCGAACACGGCCGCGGTGCACGTCAGGGTGGCCAGCATGGCGCCGGTGGCGTCGAGCTTCATCCGCTCGCGGTTGGTCTCGCGCAGCGCCGTGCGGGCCAGGTAGATCATCACCAGGCCGATCGGCACGTTCACCAGGAACGCCAGCCGCCACGACACCTCGGTGAGCGCACCGCCGACCACCAGGCCCATCACCGAACCGATCGCCGTCATCGCGGCGAACACCGCCGTCGCGAAGTTTCGGGCCGGGCCCTTGGGGAAGGTCGTCGCCACTAGAGCCAGGCCGGTCGGCGAGGCGATGGCCGATCCGACGCCCTGCGACAGCCGCGCGATGACCATGGTCGCCTCGTCCCAGGCGACCGCGCACAGCACAGAAGAGATGGTGAACAGCGCGACACCGACGATGAAGGTGCGCTTGCGCCCGATGGTGTCGCCGAGGCGACCGCCCAGCAGCATCAACCCACCGAACGTCAGCACGTAGGCGGTGATCACCCAGCTGCGGCCGGCGTCGGACAGGCTGAGCTCGTTTTGGATCTTCGGGAGCGCGACGATGGCAACGGTGCTGTCCATCGTCGCGAGCAGCTGCATACCGCCGATGGCGATAACGGCCGCGATGAAGCGTCGAGAGGGCAGCCACGCCGGGTAGTACTTGCTGATGCGCTTCAGGGCAGTCTCCGCCGGGGGCTTGGAGGCGGTCTCCGCCGGGAGCTCAGTGCTCGCCGGGGCCGGACGATCGGGGCGCGCCGAGGCAAGTTTTTGCATCGCGCGCTCTGCATCGTTGAGAGCCGTCATAAAGGGTTACCTTACAGTAATCTTAAGAATCGTTTAAAGCCCGAAGGCCGCCACGGCACCGATCACGATGATCGCCGGAGGTCGGATACCCTCGGCGCGGATCTTCTCGGGCGTGTCGGCCAGGGTAGCCCGCAAAGTGTGTTGGGCGGCGGTCGTTCCATGCTGAACCACCATTACCGGAGTATCCGCAGGTCGTCCACCTTTGAGCAGGGCGTCGGCGAAGAGTTCGATGCGTTCGACCGCCATCAGCAAAACGATCGTGCCTGACATTGCCGCCAGTGCATCCCAATTCACTAACGATTCGGGATGCCCTGGCGGCAGATGTCCGCTGACCACCACAAACTCGTGATTTATCGCCCGATGAGTGACCGGAACGCCCGCCAAAGCGGGCACTCCTGTGGCACTTGTCACACCTGGCACCACCGTCACCGGAATTCCGGCCTCGACGCAGGCCAGCACTTCCTCATAACCGCGCGCGAACACGAACGGGTCGCCGCCTTTGAGGCGCACCACGAAGCTGCCGGCGCGGGCGCGTTCGATCATGACGTCGTTGATGGCGTCCTGGGCCATGGCCCGCCCGTACGGGATCTTGGCGGCGTCGATGACTTCGACGTGTGGGGGCAACTCGGCGAGGAGCTCCGGTGGGGCGAGACGGTCGGCAACCACGACGTCGGCCTGGGCCAGCAGGCGCCGGCCGCGCACGGTGATCAATTCGGGGTCGCCAGGCCCGCCGCCGACCAGCGCGACGCCGCCCTTGACGACATCGGAGCTCACCGGGCTGTCGGGCGTGATGAGCCCGGTCTGCAACGCCTCGCGGATGGCCGAGCGGATCGCCGCCGACCGGCGGTGGTCGCCGCCGGCCAGGACTCCGACGGACAGCCCGGCGTAGTCGAAAGTCGCTGGGGTGACTGCGGTCCCCTCGACGGCGATGTCGGCCCGGACGCAGAAGATGCGGCGGCTTTCGGCCTCGGCGACCACCGCCTCGTTCACTTGAGCGTCGTCGGTGGCCGCGATCGCGTACCAGGCTCCATCGAGGTCGCCGTCTCGGTATTCGCGTAGTGCCAGAGTGATCCCCGTCATCGCCTCGACCGACCTGGTGGCGCTGCGGGAGATGACGTGAACGTCGGCGCCGCTGGCGATGAGCAAGGGCAGCCGTCGTTGGGCAACTGTGCCGCCGCCGACCACGACGACTTTTTTGCCGTTCAGCCGCAGCCCAGCGAGGTAGGCGCTCTCGGTCACCCGGGCAAGCCTAGTGGCGATCGCGAGCGCGGCGAAGCCGGGCGCTGCGGGCCGCCACCATAGATCTAGTGGCGATCGCGAGCGCGGCGAAGCCGGGCACCGGCGTGCGCGACGAAGCGCGCCACCGCCTCCGGCGCGGCGGCCGGATGGGTGTGCAGATATGACGCGTGCACCCCGGCGTGCACGACGCCGTCACGCACGGGGCCGCCCTGTCGTTCGGCGTCGAGGGCTCGATACATCCATGCAGGTTGATAATCGTCGGTGAATGTGACTGTGGTGCGGTGGAATTCGTGTCCCACCGCACGCTGGCCGGCGGTATACAACGACGAATCCGCAACGGCGACGACATCGCGATACGCCAGGGACAGGTGCGACGTGAATTGCGCCTGCCCCGCCAATACACCGCACATTGGATGGCCGTCGAGCTCGGAGACCAGATAGATCAGCCCGGCGCACTCGGCGTGTATCGGTGCCCCGGCAGCGGCGAGTTCGTTGATCTGCCGGCGCACGACCTCATTGGCCGCGAGCTCGGCGGTGAACTGTTCGGGAAAACCGCCGGGCAACAACACCGCGTCGGTGCCGTCGGGCAACACATCGACGAGCGGATCGAATTCGACGACCTCGGCGCCGGCGGCCTTCAGCAGCTCCGCGTGTTCGGCGTAGCCGAAACTGAATGCCTTTCCGGCCGCTAGCGCGACGCCGGCGCGGCCCTGCGGCCTCTCCCCTATCTCCGCCGCGGGATCCCACGGCGGCTGCGCGACCCGGCCTGCGGCGACCGCGGCGATGGCCGACAAATCGACGTGGCGGGCGACCAGGGCGGTCATCGCATCCACCGCCAACCGGGCCCGCTGCCCGTACTCCACGGCGGTGACCAGGCCCAAATACCTTGTCGGCAACTTTAATTCGGCCACCCGGGGGATGGCGCCCAGCACCGGGACCCCGACCTGCTCACAGGCCTGCCGCAGCACCTGCTCATGCCGGGCCGATCCGATCCGGTTCAGGATCACACCCGCGACCCGGGTCGCGGTGTCGTATGTCGAAAAACCGTGCAGCAGGGCGGCGATGCTCTGGCTCTGACCGCGCGCGTCGACGACCAGCACGACGGGCGCGCCCAGCAGGCCGGCGACATGGGCCGTCGATCCGGACGCGGGGGTCGTGGCGCCGGGCGCGATCCGTCCATCGAACAGCCCCATCACCCCTTCGACCACGGCGATGTCTGCGCCACGTGCGCCGTGGGCGTAAAGCGGGCCAATCAGGTGCTCCCCCACCAGGACTGGGTCGAGGTTGCGGCCCGGCCGGCCGGCGGCAAGGCCGTGGTAGCCGGGATCGATGAAGTCCGGGCCGACCTTGAACGGCGCCACGGTGTGGCCCGCGCACCGCAGCGCCCCGATCAAACCCGTTGCTACCGTGGTCTTTCCGCTACCCGACGCGGGAGCGGCGACGACGACAGCGGGAACACTCACCACTCGATGCCCTTCTGCCCCTTACGCCCCGCGTCCATCGGATGCTTGACCTTGGCCATCTCGGTCACCAGGTCGGCCGCGTCGACCAGGCGCTGCGGAGCATCGCGTCCGGTGATGACCACGTGCTGATACCCGGGCCGGGCCGCCAGCAGTTCCACTACCTCGTCGACGTCCACCCAACCCCACTTGAGCGGATAGGTGAACTCGTCCAAGACGTAGAAGTCGTGGCGCTGACCGGCCAGCCGGCGCGCGATCTCCGCCCAGCCGTCGGCCGCCGCCGCCGCGTGGTCGACGTCGTTGCCCGCCTTGCGGGTCCAGGACCAGCCGGCACCCATCTTGTGCCATTCGACGGGACCGCCGATCTGGTGCTGGTCGTGCAGGCGGCCCAGCTGGGCGAAGGCCGCCTCCTCGCCCACTTTCCACTTGGCGCTCTTGACGAACTGGAACACCGCCACGGACAGCCCGGCATTCCATGCCCGCAACGCCATTCCGAACGCCGCCGTGGACTTTCCCTTACCCGCGCCGGTGTGCAGCGCCAGCACGGGCGTGTGACGGCGCGCCCGCGTGGTGAGGCCGTCATCGGGAACTTGCAGTGGAACGCCTTGTGGCATAAACGCTTACCCTTTCCGCTCAGGCCGCGTCGCGCACCGCACGCGTCAGGCAATCCGCGTGCAACTGCTCGAGCCGGATGGCCGGCGCGCCGAGTTGGCGGGCCAGTTGCTCGGCCAGGCCCAGCCGCACGAAAGACGTCTCGCAGTCGACTACGACCGCGGCGGCGCCTTCGGCGACCAATCGGGCCGCCGCGGTTCGGCTGCGGCCCAACGGATCCGGACCGGCGGTGGCCCGGCCGTCGGTCAGCACCACCATCAGCGGACGCCGCGCCCGGTCACGCGCCTTCTCCCGCACGATGAGTTCGCGCGCGGCCAGCAGCCCTTCGGCCAGTGGGGTCTTGCCGCCGGTGTCAAACCCGGCCAGGCGACGCCCGGCGATGTGCGCCGACGAGGTCGGCGGCAACAACAGCCGCGCTTGCTGTTCGCGGAAGGTGATCACAGCGACCTTGTCGCGACGCTGATACGCGTCGCGCAGCAGCGACAGCGTGGCGCCGCTGACCGCCGCCATGCGGTCGCGCGCGGCCATCGAACCCGACGCGTCGACGACGAAGATCACCAGATTGCCTTCGCGTCCCTCGCGCACGGCGCGGCGCACATCGCCGGGCCGCGGCCGTAGCGGACCGGCCCCGGCGCGCTCGGCGGCCGAGAGCAGGGTGGCGAACAGGTGCAGTCCGTGCCCGGCGCAACTCGCGTCGTCGGCGCCGGCGGCGGCGATGACGCTGCCACTGGCGTTCCGGGCGCGCGACCGCCGCCCGGGCGCCCCCTCACCGACGCCCGGAACGCGCAGCGCGCGGGTGCGGAAGGTTTTCGTCGGCGGCGCGCTGGTCCTGGTCCTCGGCTGCTGGGTTTTGGCGTTCTCCGGTGAGTTCTGTTGCTGCACATCCTGTTCCGGCTGGGTGGACTGGCCGCCGCCCGGCGGATCGGAATCGGGATCGGGATCGGAACCGGCTTGCGCCAAAGCCTCGTCCAGCTGGTCGCGGTCGATGCCCGGATCGTCGAACGGATCGCGACGGCGCCGATGCGGCAGCGCGAGCTCGGCAGCCACCCGGATGTCGGATTCCTCGACGGTGCGCGCGCCGCGCCAGGCTGCGTGCGCGACGGCGGTGCGGGCCACCACCAGGTCGGCGCGCATGCCGTCGACGTCGAACGCTGCGCACAGCGCCGCGATGCGCCGCAATTCGTGGTCGGGCAACACCACATCGTCGACCAGTGCGCGCGCCGTAGCGATCCGCCGGGCCAGTTCGGCGTCGGCGTCGGCATAACGCTCGGCGAAGCCGTCCGGGTCGGCCTCGTAGGCCATCCGCTGCCGGATGACCTGTACCCGCACGTCGACGTCGCGCGAGGCGTGGACGTCGACGGTGAGCCCGAACCGGTCCAGCAGCTGCGGACGCAGTTCGCCCTCTTCGGGATTCATGGTGCCGATCAATACGAACCGGGACTCGTGCGAATGCGAGACGCCGTCGCGTTCGATGTGCACCCGCCCCATCGCCGCGGCATCGAGCAGCACATCGACCAAATGATCGTGCAGCAGGTTGACCTCGTCGACATAGAGCACGCCGCCGTGCGCGCGGGCGAGCAGGCCCGGTGAGAACGCGTGCTCGCCGTCGCGCAGCACCCGCTGCAGGTCCAGCGAGCCGATCACCCGGTCTTCGGTTGCCCCGAGCGGCATTTCGACCAGGCCGGCGTCGCTGCCGGTCGCCTCGGACAGCAACCCCGCAAGCCCGCGCACGGCCGTCGACTTGGCGGTGCCCTTCTCGCCGCGGATGAGCGCGCCGCCGATCTCCGGGCGCACGGCGCACAACAGCAGGGCCAGGCGCAGCTGGTCGTGCCCGACGATCGCGCTGAACGGGTAGGGCTTCACGGCTTCACGGCCAAACCCGAGCCTGGCCGCAGCATGGGCACGTGCGGAACGCCGTCGTCGAGGAAATCGTCGCCGTCGCGGACGAATCCGTGCTGGGCGTACATATCCGCCAGATAGGCCTGCGCATTGATCCGGCACGGATAGTCACCCACTTCAGCCAGCGCCGCGCGCAGCAGCCGGGTGGTATGACCCTGACCGCGCGCATTGCGCTTGGTGCACAGCCGCCCGATCCGGAACGCCTTTTCGCCCCCGGCATGCTCCTCCATCAGCCGCAGCGTGGAGATCACCTCGCCGTCAGGCGTTTCCAGCCAGAAGTGCCGGGTTTCGGCGAGTAGATCACGCCCGTCCAGCTCCGGATACGGGATCGCCTGTTCGACGACGAACACCTCCACCCTGAGCTTGAGTAGCTCGTAAAGTGTTTGGGCGTCAAGGTCTTTGGCCCAAATGCGTCGCAGTGCTTCTGTCACTGGCGCGGCTCCTCTCCCCACAAGCGGGGTGACCCCGCGTCGCTCTTTTGCTCTGCATCGTCGGCACGGCTCACGAGACCCCCAGCCCCAGCGCCTTCGTTCCCCAGGAGAAAACCTCGTCGTACAGCGCCGGCTCATCCGACAGCGTCGCCCCCAGCGACGGAACCATCTCCTTGAGCGCGGGTAGCCACGACTGAAAGCGGTGGGCGAAGCAGCGTTCCAGCACCCCGAGCATGATCGGCACCGCCGTCGACGCTCCCGGGGAACCGCCGAGCAGCCCCGCGATACTGCCGTCGGCGGCGCCGACCACGGTGGTGTCGAAGTCGAGCACCCCGCCCTTGCGCTTGTCCCGCCGGATCACCTGCACGCGCTGGCCGGCCACCGTCAGCTCCCAGTCCGAAGCGACTGCGGTGGGGGCGAATTCACGCAACATGCGAAGCCGATCCGGTTCGGACAGCCGCAGCTGGCCGATCAAATATCTGACCAACGTCAGCTGGCTGACGCCGACACCGAGCAGTGAGGCCAGGTTGTCCGGCTTGACCGAGCGGGGCAGATCGGTGAAGTGCCCGTGTTTCAGGAACTTCGGTGACCATCCGGCGTACGGGCCGAACACCAGCCACGGCTTGCCGTTGACGTAGCGCAGGTCCAGATGCAGTGCACCCAGCGGCGGGGCACCGGGTGCGGGCACGCCGTACACCTTGGCCCGGTGCGCGGCGGTGAGCGCCGGGTTGCCGGCGCGCAGGAATCGACCGCCGATCGGGAACCCGGCGAAGCCCCTGACCTCGTCGATGCCGGACTTCTGCAGTAGTGGCAGCGCATCACCGCCGGCCCCGACGAAGACGAATTTAGCGTTCAGCCGGTGCTTTTCGCCGGTTCGCCGGTTGCGGATCGATAGCGTCCACGTGCCGTCGGACTGCCGGGACAAGTTGCGGACCTCGTGACCGAACAGGGCGGTGGCGCCGCTGCGCACGCAGAAGCCGACGAGTTGTCGTGACAGAGCGCCGAAGTCGACGTCGGTGCCGTTGGGCGCCCAGTTGAGCGCCGTGGGCTCGGAGAAGTCGCGTCCGGCCGCCATGAACGGTAACCGGCGGGTGAACTCTCCCGCGTCGTCGATCAATTCGACATCGGCGAACAGCGGGTTGGGCGCCAAGGCCTGCTGTCGGCGCCGTAGATAGTCGACGCGCTGCGCGCCGCGCACGAAGCTCGCATGCGGGATCGCGGTGAGGAAGCCTCGATCGGTCAGGATCCCGTTCTCGACCGCGTAGGCCCAGAACTGGCGGGTCACCTGGAATTGCTCGTTGATGCGCACCGCTTTGCTGATGTCGATCGAGCCGTCGGCGCGCTGCGGGGTGTAGTTCAGCTCGCACAGCGCCGAATGTCCGGTGCCCGCGTTGTTCCACGGGCCGCTGCTCTCGGCGGCGACGGCATCCAGACGCTCCACGAAGGCCATCGACCAATCCGGCTGCAGGCGGCGCAGCAACGCTCCCAGCGTCGCGCTCATGATGCCCGCGCCTACCAGCACGACGTCTGTGGACGTGGTTCTGGCTAGCGCTGACACCGGCTTGCTGGTCCTTCCCTCGACTCGGCCGATCCCCAGGCTATCCCGAGGCAAGTGGGCCGCGAACGACGTGCGCCGCCCCGCACCCAGCAAAAGCTCTAAGCTGGCCTCGTGACTGGCAGGGTGGCCCGCGAAGTGACCGGCTGGGTGCCCGATGTCCTTCCCGGTTATCAGCAGCGCACCATCGCGCTCGGGTCCGATCCGGCCGGTGAGGGCGACATCGTCGCGACGCTGATACGTCGCCGATCCGAACCGCAGCTGTCTGGCCGCGAAACGGCGCCCGCCGCGCACGCGGTGCTGGCGGTGCACGGCTATACCGACTACTTCTTCCACACCGAGCTGGCCGATCATTTCGCGGACCGCGGCTTCGCCTTCTACGCGCTGGACCTCCACAAGTGCGGCCGGTCGCGCCGCGACGGCCAGACGCCACACTTCATCACCGACCTCACCAATTACGAGGCCGAACTCGATCAGGCCCTGGCCCTCATCGCGCAGCACGACCGGGTGCTGCTCTACGCACATTCCGCGGGTGGCCTCATCGTGTCGCTGTGGCTGGACCGGTTGCGCCGGCGAGACCCGGCCGCGCACGCCCGCGTGGGCGGCCTGGTGCTCAACAGCCCGTTTCTGGAGCTGCCCGGCCCAACCATCCTGCGGCATTCCATGACGGTGGCACTGATCGCCGGCCTGTCCCGCGTGCGGTCCAAGGGCGTGGCCCGGTCGCCGGGTGAGGGTGGCTATGGCACCACCCTGCACCGCGACTATGGCGGCGAATTCGACTACAACCTGCAATGGAAGCCCGTGGGCGGCTTCCCCATCACCTTTGGCTGGCTGCACGCTGTCCGACGCGGCCAGGCCCTGCTGCATCGCGGTCTCGACGTCGGCGTGCCCAATCTGATCCTGCGATCGGATCACAGCGTGCACGAAAGCACCGATTCGGTGTCTATGCAATGCGGCGACGCGGTCCTCGACGTCACCCAGATCGCGCGCTGGGCGGGCTGCGTCGGCAACCGCACCGCCGTGGTCCCGGTGACCGACGCCAAGCACGACGTGTTCTTATCGTTGCCCGGGCCGCGCGCCGTCGCCTATCGGGAACTGGATCTCTGGCTGGACGGGTACCTGCGCACCGACAACGATGCCTCGGCGTCCGTGCGAAAGGGGTGACGGCTTGGAGACCTACGACGTCGCGATCATCGGGACCGGTTCTGGCAACAGCATTCTCGATGAGCGCTTCGACGACAAGCGGGTGGCGATCTGCGAAGAGGGCACCTTTGGTGGCACGTGCCTGAACGTCGGGTGCATCCCGACCAAGATGTTCGTCTACGCCGCCGAGGTCGCCCAGACGGTCCGGGACGCGGCCCGCTTCGGCATCGACGCGCGCATCGACCGGGTGCGCTGGGACGACATCGTTTCGCGCGTCTTCGGGCGCATCGATCCGATCGGGGTCGGCGGTGAGGACTATCGCTGCTCCGCACCCAACGTCGACGTGTACAAGCAGCACACGCGCTTCGGCCCGGTCCAGTCCGACGGGCGCTACCTGTTGCGCACCGATGCCGGCGACGAGTTCACGGCCGACCAGGTGGTGATCGCCGCCGGCGCGCGGGCGGTGGTGCCGCCGGCGATCCTCGAGTGCGGCGCCCGGTATCACACCAGCGACACGATCATGCGAATTCCCGAACTGCCAGAGCATCTGATGATCGTCGGAGGCGGATTCGTCGCGGCCGAATTCGCCCACATCTTTTCCTCGCTGGGCTCGCGCGTCACCCTGGTGGTCCGGGGCTCCACACTGCTGCGACATCTCGACGACGTCGTCAGCGAGCGCTTCACCCGTATCGCGTCGAGCAAATGGGAACTGCACACCCACCGCAACGTGGTGGGCGCCGAAAACCAGGGTTCGGGCGTCGCGGTGCAACTCGACGACGGTCGCACCGTGCACGCCGACGCGCTGCTGGTGGCGACCGGCCGGGTGTCCAACGCCGATCAACTCGACCTCGAGCAGGCCGGCGTTGCCGTCGAGGACGGCCTGGTGGCCGTGGATCAGTACCAGCGGACCACGGCGCGTGGGGTTTTCGCGCTGGGCGACGTCTCCTCGCCGTATGAGCTCAAACACGTGGCCAACCACGAAGCCCGCGTCGTGCAGCACAACCTGTTGTGCGATTGGGACGACACCGAGGCGATGGCCGTCACCGACCATCGCTACGTGCCTGCGGCGGTGTTCACTGATCCGCAGGTCGCCTCCGTCGGGCTGACCGAAAACGAGGCCATCGCAAAGGGTTTCAAGGTCTCGGTGAAGATCCAGGACTACGGCGACGTCGCGTACGGCTGGGCGGCGGAGGACACCACCGGGATCGTCAAGCTCGTCGCCGAACGCGGCACCGGACGGCTGCTGGGCGCGCACATCATGGGCCAGCAGGCCTCATCGATCATCCAGCCCTTGATCCAGGCGATGAGCTTCGGGCTCACGGCGCCGCAGATGGCGCGCGGGCAATACTGGATCCACCCGGCGCTGCCCGAAGTGGTGGAGAACGCGCTGCTGGGTCTGCGCTGACTCAGGCCCGGCGGGGCCGCGCGGCGGCCTTGCCGTCCTGGCATTGCGGACACAGGCCGTGCAGCGTCAGCCCGGCGGCCTCCGACAGCGCGAAGGAACTGCCCGCCATCGCGTGTTCGAGCGCCGAACTCAGTTGCCGGGCGGGCACCTCGATCATGGTGCCGCAGTTGGTACATACCGCGTGATGGTGCGGCGCGGTGGCCAACCCATAGGTCGTCACGCCGCCATCGAGCGTCAACGCGTGCAGCACGCCCTGATCGACGAGCGTGGTCACCGTGCGGTAGACGGTCGCCACGTCCGGCGCGTGTGTCCCGGGCGGCAGGCACTCCCGCATCC
>NZ_LZMB01000025.1 GCF_001673555.1 Mycobacterium sp. 1165178.9
CAGGTCTTGGGGTTGGACCGGGTCGGGGTCGATGAGTCGTTCTTCGATGTGGGCGGCGATTCACTGTCGGCAATGCGAGCCATCGCCGCGATCAACACCGCCCTGGACGCTGGGCTTGCCGTGCCCGTGCTGTTCGAGGCGCCCACGGTGGCCCAGTTGGCGCCCCATATCGGTGAGGTAGCGAGCCGACTTGCCCCGCTGATTCCCGTGCAGCGGCCCGAGGTGGTGCCGTTGTCGTTTGCGCAGAATCGGTTGTGGTTCATCGACCAGTTGCAGGGCCCCTCGGCGGTGTACAACATGGCGGTGGCGTTGCGGCTGAACGGGCGCCTGAATCCCGAAGCGCTGCAAGCGGCGCTGGGCGATGTGGTGGGTCGCCATGAAAGCCTGCGGACGCTGTTCCCGTCGGTGGACGGCGTGCCCCGGCAGCTGGTGATCCCGGTGGAGGAAGCCGACTTCGGTTGGCAGGTCGTGGACGCCACCGGTTGGTCGGCTGGCCGGGTGGAGCAGGCCATCGCCGTGGTTGTGCGCGACCCGTTCGATCTGACGTCTGAGATCCCTTTGCGGGCAAGGCTTTTGCGTGTCGCCGACGAGGAGCACGTGCTGGTGGCCGTGGTGCACCATATCGCCGCGGACGGCTGGTCGATCTCGCCGATGGTCAGCGACTTGGGGCTGGCCTATGCCAGCCGGTGTGCCGGACAAGCCCCGAGTTGGGCGCCGCTGCCGGTTCAATACGTCGATTACACGCTATGGCAGCGCGAACAATTCGGCGATCTCGACGATGGTGACAGTCTGATCGCCGCGCAGCTGACCTACTGGGAAGACCATTTGGCCGGGCTGCCCGAACGGCTCGAGTTGCCCACCGATCGGCCGTATCCGCCGGTGGCCGATTACCGCGGGGCCCGGGTGATGGTGGATTGGCCGGCCGAGTTGCAGGAGCAGGTTGCTGGGCTCGCGGGTCAGTACAAGGCGACCAGCTTCATGGTGATGCAGGCCGCCCTTGCGGTGCTGCTCGCGAAGATGAGCGCCAGTTCCGATGTGGCCGTGGGATTTCCGATCGCCGGGCGCCGCGACCCCGCGCTCGATGAGCTGGTGGGCTGCTTCATCAATACTTTAGTGTTGCGGGCCGATCTGGCCGGCGACCCCACTGTCGCCGAAGTATTGGCTCAGGTGCGCCAGCGCAGCCTGGCCGCCTACGAGCACCAAGACGTGCCGTTCGAGGTACTGGTGGAGCGGCTCAACCCGGCCCGCAGCCTGAACCATCATCCGCTGGTGCAGGTGATGTTGGCCTGGCAGAACTTCGCCGGAGATCCCCCGGCGGAATCGGCTTTGGGCGATCTGCACGTGACCTCGCTGCCGGCGGACACCCATACCGCCCGCATGGACCTGACGTTTTCGGTGGGGGAGCGTTGGACCGAGGTAGGAGAGCCGGCCGGGATCGGCGGGATGGTGGAGTTTCGCACCGACGTGTTCGATGCGGCCAGCATCCAGCTACTCATCGAGCGGTTGGGACGGGTACTCGCCGCCATGCCCGCCGATCCCGCGCGGCGGCTCTCCTCGATCGATGTGGTCGACGAGGCCGAGCACGTCCGGATTGAGGCTTGGGGCAATCGGGCGGTGTTGGCTCGGCCCGATCCGACTGCGCGGGTGTCGATTCCGGGGTTGTTCGCTGCGCAGGTGGCGCGTGCGCCTGAGGCGGTGGCGTTGTCGTTTGAGGGCTCGTCGATGAGTTATCGGGAGCTTGATGAGGCGTCGAATCGGTTGGCGCAGGTGTTGGCTGCCCGCGGTGTTGGTCCGGGGGAGCGGGTGGCGTTGTTGTTGTCGCGGTCGGCGGAGGCGATCGTGGCGATTTTGGCGGTGCTCAAGACCGGTGCGGCCTATGTGCCGATTGATCCGGTGGTGCCCGCGGCGCGGGTCGAGTTCTTGCTCGGTGATGCCGCACCGGTTGCGGTGGTCACCACCGGCGCGTTGGCCGATCGGCTCGACGGGCATGACGTGGCCGTCATCGAGGTGGGCGATCCGCGGATCGCGGCCCAGCCCAGCACCGCGTTGCCCGCGCCGGAGGCCGAGGACATCGCGTATCTGATCTACACCTCGGGCACGACCGGAGTCCCCAAAGGCGTTGCCGTCACTCACCACAACGTGATCCAGTTGCTGGGGTCACTCGAGGCCGGGATGGAACTCGACGGGCAGGTGTGGTCGCAGTGGCATTCACTGGCCTTTGACGTCTCTGTGTGTGAGATATGGGGTGCGCTCCTATGTGGCGGACGCCTGGTGGTGATACCCGAGTCGGTGGCGCGTTCCCCGCAAGATTTTCACGCCTTATTGGTGGCCGAACAGGTCACTGTGTTGAGCCAGACGCCGTCGGCGTTTTACGCCTTGCAGACCGCTGATGCGCTCGCGCCCGGCCTGGGAGCTCAACTCAAATTGCGGGCTGTTCTGTTCGCCGGAGAAGCCCTCGAGCCGCGGCGACTGGGAACGTGGCTAGACCAGCATCCGGGCTCGCCGCGGCTGCTGAACCTGTACGGCACGACCGAGACGACGGTGCATGCCTCGTTTCGGGAGATCGCGCCCGGCGACGTCTACAGTGCGGCCAGCCCGATTGGGGTGCCGTTGGCGCGGCTCGCCTTTTTCGTGCTGGATCGCTGGTTGCGTCCGGTGCCGGTCGGGGTGGTCGGCGAGTTGTATGTGGCCGGCGCCGGGGTCAGTGCCGGCTATGTGGGTCGCGCCGGGTTGAGTGCGTCGCGGTTCGTGGCATGCCCGTTCGGGGGCGAAGGGGTGTCGGGACCGCGGATGTATCGCACCGGGGATCTGGTGTGTTGGGGTTCCGATGGGCAGCTGCGGTACGTGGGGCGTGCCGATGAGCAGGTCAAAGTTCGCGGCTACCGCATCGAGTTGGGCGAAGTGCAGGCGGCGTTGGCCGGCCTGGACGGCGTCGAGCAGGCGGCGGTGATCGCGCGGGAGGACCGCCCCGGCGATAAGCGACTTGTGGGATATGTGACCGGCACGGCCGACCCGGCCGAAGTCCGTGCCGCGCTGGCCGAGCGGTTGCCCGTGTATATGGTGCCGGCGGCGGTGGTGGTCGTCGAAGCGCTGCCGTTGACGGCGAACGGGAAGTTGGATAAGCGGGCGTTACCCGCACCCGAGTACGCCGCAGGCGACCTGTACCGCGCGCCGTCCACCCCGACCGAGGAGATCCTGGCCGGCATCTATGCCCAGGTGCTCGGGCTGGAGCGGGTTGGAGTCGACGACTCGTTTTTCGAGCTGGGCGGGGACAGCATTTTGTCGATGCAGGTCGTGGCCCGGGCGCGGGCGGCGGGCCTGGTGTTTCGGCCTCGCGACGTGTTCGTCGAGCAGAGTGTGGCGCGATTGGCTCGGGTGGCCGGGGTGGTCGAGGGCGCCGGCGCTCCGGTCGATGAGGGCTCGGGGCCCGTCGTCGCGACGCCGATTATGCGGTGGTTAGCGAGCGTGGATGGCCCGGTGGGGCAGTTCAATCAGACGGTGGTGGTGCAGGCGCCGGTGGGGGTGGGTGAGGCCGATGTAGTGGCGGTTGTGCAGGCCTTGCTGGACCGGCATGCCATGTTGCGGCTGCGCGCTGTCGACGATGGCGCCCGGGGTTGGTTGTTGAGGGTGCCCGAGCCCGGCGAGGTGGGCGCCCACGAGTGCGTGCGGGCAGTTGAGGTGTTGTCCGACGAGACGTTGGTCGCGGCGCGCTCGCGGTTGGATCCGGCTGCCGGGGCGATGCTCAGTGCGGTGTGGGCTGCCTCGACGGGTCAGTTGGCGTTGGTTATTCACCATCTGGCGGTGGATGGAGTCTCGTGGCGGATTCTGTTGGAGGACCTCAATCTGGCGTGGGAGCAGCGTCGGGGTGGGCAGCCCATAGCGTTGCCGGCGGCGGGGACATCGTTTGCCCGGTGGTCGGCGCTGCTGGCCGCGCACGCCAGTAGT
>NZ_LZMB01000026.1 GCF_001673555.1 Mycobacterium sp. 1165178.9
CGAGGAGGCGTGCGGCGCCCTGATCGAAGGAATCATCGAGGAGTCCGAAGACGAGTCGCTGATGGAGCGCTATCTCGGGGGTGAGGTCATCGACGAATCCGTGCTCATCCAGGACCTGGAGCGCGCCGTCGCACGGGGGTCGTTCTTCCCCGTGATTCCGGTCTGCAGTAGCAGCGGCGTGGGCACCCTGGAATTGCTGGAGGTCGCCACTCGCGGCTTCCCGTCTCCGATGGAACACCCGCTGCCGGAGGTCTTCACCCAGGTCGGTGCGCCGCACGCCAGCCTGACGTGTTCACCGGACGCGCCATTGCTCGCGGAGGTGGTGAAGACGACGTCGGACCCGTATGTCGGCAGGGTCAGCCTGGTCCGGGTTTTCGCCGGGACCATCAGGCCCGACACGACTGTTCATGTGTCGGGCCACTTTGCGTCGTTCTTCGGCACCGGCAACGGCAGTGGCCATGCGCATCCCGACCACGACGAGGATGAGCGCATCGGGGTGCTGTCCTTTCCGCTGGGTAAGCAGCAGCGCCCGGCGCCGGCAGTGGTGGCGGGTGACATCTGCGCGATCGGCAAATTGAGCCGCGCGGAAACGGGTGACACACTTTCGGATAAGTCTGAGCCGTTGGTCTTGAAGCCCTGGACCATGCCCGAGCCGTTGCTGCCGATCGCGATTGCGGCCCACGCCAAGACCGACGAGGACAAGCTGTCGGTGGGACTGGGACGGTTGGCCGCCGAAGACCCGACGCTGCGGATCGAGCAGAACCAGGAGACCCACCAGATCGTGCTGTGGTGCATGGGCGAGTCCCACGCCGGTGTGGTGCTCGAGGCCCTGGCCAACCGGTACGGCGTCACCGTCGACACCGTGGAATTGCGCGTCCCGCTGCGAGAAACGTTCGCCGGCAAGGCGAAAGGCCACGGGCGTCACGTCAAGCAGTCGGGCGGGCACGGCCAGTACGCGGTGTGCGACATCGAGGTGGAGCCGTTGCCGGAAGGTTCGGGGTTCGAGTTCGTCGACAAGGTGGTCGGCGGGGCGGTGCCGCGACAGTTCATTCCGAGTGTGGAGAAGGGCGTGCGGGCCCAGATGGAGAAGGGCGTGCACGCGGGCTACCCCGTGGTCGATATCCGGGTCACCCTGCTCGACGGAAAGGCGCACAGCGTCGACTCGTCGGACTTCGCGTTCCAGATGGCGGGCTCGCTGGCGTTGCGGGAGGCCGCCGCGGCGACCAAGGTGGCACTGCTCGAGCCCATCGACGAGATCTCGGTGCTGGTGCCCGACGACTTCGTCGGTGCGGTGATGGGTGATCTGTCCAGCCGGCGCGGGCGGGTGCTCGGCTCCGACACCGCGGGCAACGAGCGCACCGTGGTCAACGCCGAGGTGCCGCAGGTGGAGCTGACCCGCTATGCCATCGACCTGCGGTCCCTGGCCCATGGGGCCGCGTCGTTCACCCGATCGTTCGCCCGCTACGAACCCATGCCGGAATCCGCGGCCGCCCGACTGAACGCCGCCGTCTAGAACCAGTCAGCCCTTGCGCCCGAACTGCTTCGCCACCGCGCGCCGGTCCAGCGAACCCTTCGCGGTATGCGGCAACTCGGCGGTCAGTTGATACTCGGCGGGCACTTCGAAGGGCGCCAGGCGATCACGGCAGAACGCCGCCAATTCGTCGGCCGTCGGCGCGGCGGATCCGCGCGCGACAATGACCGCACCCACGGTCTCGCCATACAGCTCGTCCGGCACGCCGAACACGCCCACCTCCAGCACGTCGGGGTGGGTGGCCAGGATGCCCTCGACGCGTTCCGGCGAAATCTTCTCCCCACCCCGGTTGATGAGTTCCTTGATCCGGCCGCGGATGACGAGGTCGCCGGCCGGCGACAGGGTGCCCAGGTCGCCGGTGCGCAACCACCCCCGGGTGAAGTTGGCGGCGGTGATGGATGGGTCGCCGAGATAGCCGCGAACCACGGTCGGGCCGTGCAGCCAGACTTCGCCGACAGTCTCCGGCGGCAGCGCCTGGCCGTCCGGCCCGACGATCCGGATTTCCGGTCCGGTCGACCGGCCGACGAGACCGGGTGTGGCACCGGGGTTTTCGCTCCTGCCCGCGCGTGGAAAGTTCTCGGCGCACACCTTCTGGGACGACATCGAGGCCGTCGGGGCCACCTGGTACACCGCCGTCCCGACGATCCATCAGATCCTGCTGGAGCGCGCCCGAACCGAGCAGCCGGGCGGCACGCACGCCCTGCGGTTCATCCGGAGTTGCAGCGCGCCGCTGACCGCCGAGGTAGCGCAGGCGCTGCACGACACCTTCTCGGCGCCGGTGGTGTGCGCCTTCGGGATGACTGAGTCGACGCACCAGGTGGCCCCGACGGCCTCGATGTCGTCCCAGAAGGTGTGCGCCGAGAACTTTCCACGCGCGGGCAGCAGCACCGCTCCCCCGGACACCAGGGTGCCCAACAGCGCGGCGAGCAGGCCGTGCCCGTGGTAGAGCGGCATCACCGCCACTGTCGCATCATGCGAGTCCAGCCCGTAGCCGTCGATGATGGACGCAACCGAGCGGGCGATGTTGTGGCGCGTCCATGGAACCATCTTGGGCACACCGGTGGTTCCGCCAGTGAACATGATCATGGCGTCGTCGTCGCGCAGCCCCTCCGGAGTCGACACGTCGCGCAGGGGTGCCGCGGTGACGTCCAGGCTGACCGTCGCGGCGGCGCCGTCGGACCCGACGGCCACCGCGATCGGCCACGACGGCAAGCCGTCCGGTGCGGCTGTGTCACTGTCGCCGAGCTGGTCGACGAGCACGGCCCGGGCGCCCACCGCCACACCGCGGGCACGCTGTTCGGCGAGGGGCAGAGCCGGATCCAGCGGAACCACAACGAGATCCGCGCGCGACGCCGCCAGCACTCCGACGACGAATTCGGCGCTACTGCCGGCGCGCAGCGCGACCCGGTCCCCGCGCAGCAACCCGGCGGCCTTCAGCTGTCCGCTCAAGTCATCCACCAGCCGGAGCAAGTGGGCATAGTCGACCGGTAGGTGCTCGGCGGTGACCACCAGCGCGGGAGCCTCCGGCGACCGGCGTGCCGCCGCCTCGACCAGGTCGGCGATGCGCGGGGCGGCGGTTTCTCTCGACTCCTCGCCGCTGTCGATTGACCCCATCGCCGAACTCCTTCCACTGTTGCTGCCGATGCCACCCTGCCGGTCAGCTCTCTGGCGCGTCCAATATCGGTTGGCTCACGATTGATAACCGGCGGCTATCGAGCCGCAGTAACACACGTCTGAGCTGCAACGATAAACAGCGTGAATCACCGGATAGTGGCCTCGTCTTGGACACCTGGTGGCCGGTCGGGTCACAGTGATGACGAAGGCTTAGCCCAGGCATCCGAGGAGTCGCCACAAATGTCCACAGCTCCGGCATCTCCCGACCCGACACGCCAGATCGATGGGTTTCACCTCGTGGTGGAGGCGCTGAAAGCCAACGACGTCGGCACCATCTACGGGATCGTCGGCATCCCGATCACCGACCTCGCCCGCGTCGCGCAGGCGTCCGGGATCCGCTACATCGGTTTCCGGCAGGAGACCTCGGCCGGCCACGCCGCGGCCGCCGCCGGATTCCTGACCCGGCGGCCCGGTGTGTGCCTCACGACCTCCGGACCCGGCTTCCTCAATGGCCTACCCGCACTGGCGAATGCGACGACGAACTGCTTTCCGATGATCCAGATCTCCGGCTCCAGCAATCGGGCGCTGGTGGATCTGCAGCGAGGCGACTACCAGGACCTCGATCAGCTCAACGCGGCGAAGGGCTTCGCCAAGGCTGCCTACCGGATCAATCGGATCGAGGACATCGGGCGTGGCGTCGCGCGTGCCATTCGCACGGCGGTCTCCGGGCGCCCCGGCGGCGTCTATCTGGACATCAGCGGTGAGGTGCTGGGCCAGGCCATGGACGCTGACGCGGCGGCGGGCACGGTCTGGCGCGTGATCGACCCCGCTCCCCGACAACTGCCGGCTGCGGACGCGGTCGATCGCGCGCTGGGCGTGCTTGCCCAGGCGCAGCGGCCGTTGATCGTGCTCGGCAAGGGCGCCGCGTATGCCCAGGCCGACAACGTGATTCGGGAATTCGTCGAGGCCACCGGAATTCCGTTCCTGCCGATGTCGATGGCCAAGGGCCTGCTGCCCGATTCGCACTCTCAATCCGCCGCGGCCGCCCGCTCCCTGGCGATCTCGCGCGCCGACGCGGTCCTGCTTATCGGTGCACGACTGAATTGGCTTCTGGGCCACGGCGAGTCACCGCAATGGAGCCGTGAGGTCAAATTCATTCAGGTGGACATCGCCGCTTCCGAGTTCGACAGCAACCAGCAAGTCCTACCGCTGGCCGGAGACATCGGCTCGGTGATGTCCGCGCTGTGTGACGGCGTGGCCGCCAGCCCGATCACCACACCGCCGCAGTGGAGCAGCGAGCTGGCCGAGCGCACGGCACGCAATGACGCCAAGATGAGCGAACGCCTCGCCGAAACCCCGCACCCCATGCGGTTTTACAACGCCCTAGCTGCGATCCACTCTGTGCTGCAAGACAACCGGGACGTGTACGTCGTCAACGAAGGAGCCAATGCGCTCGATCTGGCCCGCAATGTCATCGACATGGAGCTGCCGCGACACCGGCTGGACACCGGAACCTGGGGCGTGATGGGCATCGGAATGGGCTATGCCATCGCCGCCGCCGTCGAGACCGGCGAGCCGGTGGTGGCGATCGAGGGTGACAGCGCATTCGGCTTCAGCGGCATGGAGATCGAGACCATCTGCCGCTACCGACTGCCGGTGACCGTCGTCATCCTCAACAACGGCGGCATCTACCGCGGCGACGAGGCCACACCCGGTACGGCGTTGACGGCCTCGGACCCTGCCCCGACGGTGTTGAGCACCCGGGCGCGTCACGAGCTGCTCGCGGAAGCGTTCGGCGGCAAGGGATATCACGTCGCCACCCCGTCGGAGCTGCGCGCGGCACTGACCGAAGCGATCGGCGCTCGGGCGCCGTCGATCATCGACTGCGAACTCGACCCGGCTGCGGGGGTGGAGAGCGGGCACCTGTCCAACCTGAACCCAGCCAGCGCGGCCGCCCCATCTCCGGCCGCGCTCAGCGCCGGCGGGTAAGTCCAAGCAGTTGGGCGTCAAAGAATTCGTCCAGCGCCAGCTGCCCGGCGGAGGTGGCCAGGGCGCGGGCGATCGGTGACCCCGGTCCGCTCGAGTTGGTGGCCAGGGCCACATCGGCTTTGAGCACGGGATCGACCAATGCCACCGCCCGGATGGCGGGCCCCAGCGGCGAGGTCCACAGCCAGGTGTGCGGCACGATGGACGCCCAGTTGCCCGCCGATACCTGAGCGAATAACGATGCGACGGAATCGGTTTCAACCTGTGGACTCACGGTGATGGCATGGTCGGCGAACGACTCGTCGATGATCTGGCGATCACGCATCGCGGGGGTGAGCAGCGCCAGCGGCAGCTGCGCCGCCTCCACCCAGGTCATCGTCGCCGCACCGGATCCCAGCATGTCCGCCGGTGCCAATAGCACATACCGTTCCTGGTACAGCGGAACCAGGTTTACGTCGTGAGCCTCTTCGGGCGCCGCATGCACGATGGCGGCATCGATCTCGAACTCGCGCAGGCGCCGGTACAGTTCGCTGGCCGCGAGCCGCGACAGGATGTGCACCTTCACCAGTGGGTGCGCCGAGCAGAACGCCGAGAGCACCAGCGACGCGGTGGTTGAGGCGGTGGGAACGGTGCCCAGCCGAAGCGTCCCGGTGATGCCCGAGCGCACCGCATCCACTTCGGACTTGAACGCGTCGTGTTCGGCGAGAATCCGCCTGGCCCACACCACCAACCGCTCGCCTTCGGGAGTGAGTCCTTCGAAGCTGTGCCCGCGGTTGATCAGCGTGACATTCAGTTCTCGTTCGAGCTTGGCGATCGCTGCGGATAGCGCCGGCTGGGAGACAAAGCATTTCTCGGCCGCCCGGGCGAAGTGCCGCTCGGAAGCGACCGCCACGAAGTACTCCAGTTGACGGAAGAGCACCCGCACTCCTCGGGTTCGGCCTGGGCCTTTGAGCACCGATCCCGCTGAGGCTAGCGCGTCCCGGCGATCGGGCCAAGCCAAGGTTTGCGCCACTCCTATGGTGGCTATATCTATGGACTCGGCCTAGCGGGCGGGTCGTAGCGCTGCGGCCGCGAAAACCTATGCATCGGTACCGGTTTCACCCAACTGCGACTCGCGTTCTCGCAATTGGCATCGGTCGCGACGCGCACGCGGTACCCACACGGCTGCATTCCGACGCGGTTGAACCCAATCGGTGATCCAATCGTTACCGTGACGACCGGCCGGGCTGTCATTGTTTGCTGAAACCGGTGATGAGTGGGTAACCAGTAGAATGTCGGTGTGTTGGTCACACCATCTCGAAGGGTGGACGCTATGCGTCGGGGTGTTCGTTATCTATTTGTTATGGTCGCGATCACAGCCGCGGGCTTGGTGGCGCCGGTCGGTCGCAGCACCGCCGCCGTGCCTCAACCGCACCCCACGCCCGCAGTCGCCTCGATTTTGCCCGCTAATGGCGCCGTGGTGGGCGTTGCGCACCCGATCGTGGTGACCTTCACCGCTCCGGTGGCCGATCGCGCCGCTGTCGAACGATCAATCCACGTCACTTCGCCCAGCGGCACCCCCGGCCACTTCGAGTGGGTCCACAACACCGTCGTGCAGTGGATTCCCAACCGATATTGGCCCACCCACACCCACGTGTCGGTCGGCGTGCAGGCCTTGACGACGGGCTTCGACACCGGCGATTCGCTACTCGGCGTCGCCAGCATCTCCAAGCACACGTTCACCGTCAGCAGGAACGATGAGGTGCTGCGCACCATGCCGGCGTCGATGGGCAAGCCCAGCCGGCCCACCCCGATGGGTAGCTTCACTGCGCTGGAAAAGCAGCGCACCGTGGTGATGGATTCGCGGACCATCGGCATTCCGCTCAGCTCTCCGGAGGGCTACAAGATCACCGCCTCGTACGCCGTTCGCGTCACGTGGAGCGGCGTCTACGTGCACTCTGCTCCGTGGTCCGTCGATTCCCAGGGCAACGCCAACGTGAGTCATGGCTGCATCAACCTCAGCCCCGACAACGCCGCCTGGTACTTCAACCAGGTCAACGTGGGCGACCCCATCGAGGTCGTGGCCTGAGCGCCGCCTCCGTATCCCCGCCGTAACGCCGGCTCCCCGGTTCGCATCTCGCAGCGGTGTGACGACCGTCACAACCGTTGAACGGAAGCACCGCCCACGGGGGTTCGTTCAGGTAGACGAGCGATCTGAACGAGAGGCGGGCCATGACCGATGACGCGAAGCGCACGAAAGTTAGCTCTACAGGCCCGATCAGCGCAGCGCGCCAACAGGTAGCTGAACGCATCCGTCAGTTGGACGCCCACGACGAAGAGTTTCGCACCAACAAGCCCAATCCCGCCCTACAGCACGCGGCTCGGCAACCCGGCCTTCGGCTGCCGCAAATCCTGGAAATCTATGCCGAGGGCTACGCCGACCGCCCCGCGCTGGGCTGGCGCGCCCGCTCCCTGAACGCCGACCCGGCCACCGGTCGGGTCAGGGCACAATTGCTCCCCCGATTCGACACCATGACCTACCGGGAGCTGTGGGCCGACGTCCGCGCCATCGCGGGAGCCTGGCGACAGGACGCCGCCAATCCCGTTGCGCCCGGCGATTTCGTCGCCACCGTGGGTTTCGCGAGCGCCGAGTATCTCACCGTCGACCTGGTGTGCGCCTACCTCGGGCTGGTGACCGTGCCGTTGCAGCACAACTCGACGGCCTCACGGCTCAAGCCGATCGTCGAGGAGGTCGAACCATCCGTATTGGCGGCGGGTGTCGGTTATCTCGACCTCGCCGTCGAAGCGGCCCTGGGCATCTCGTCCTTGCGGCGGGTCGTGGTCTTCGACTACCGGCCCGAGGTCGACGAGCAACGCGAGACCGTCGATCGCGCGCAGGCGAAGCTGGCGAGTGCCGGCCTCGCGGTCACAATCGAGACTCTCGACGACCTGATCGAACGCGGCCGAACCCTGCCGCCCGAGCCGATGTTCACCGGCGGCACCGACGAGCGGCTGGCCATGATCATGTACACGTCGGGCAGCACGGGATTGCCCAAGGGCGCCATGTACACCGAGCGGATGCTCTCCAAGCTGTGGACCACCGAGCTGATGCCCGACTTCACGGACACGCCGGTGATCAACGTGAACTTCATGCCCCTGAATCACCTGGGCGGCCGGATACCGCTTTCGACGGCGTTCCAGGCGGGTGGCGCCAGTTACTTTGTCCCCGAGAGCGACCTGTCGACCCTGTTCGACGACTGGAACCTGGTGCGCCCCACCGAGATGGGCCTGGTGCCCCGGGTGGCGGAGATGCTGTACCAGCGCTACCAAAGCGCCGTCGACCGATTCGAAATCTCCGGCGCCGACACCGCCGCGGCCGAGGCGCAGGCGCAAGCCGAACTGCGCGAGCAGATACTCGGCGGACGCGTCGTGACGGCCTTCTGCGGTACGGCGCCGCTCGCCGCGGAGATGCGCAGTTTCATCGAAACCTGTTTGAACGTCCACGTTCTCGATGGCTACGGCCTTACCGAGGTCGGCATGGTGACCAAGGACGGCCGCATCACCCACCCCCCTGTGCTCGACTACAAGCTCATCGATGTGCCCGAGTTGGGCTACTTCCTCACCGACAAGCCTTATCCGCGAGGCGAATTGCTGGTGAAGTCGCTGACCGCCACGCCGGGGTACTTCAAGCGGCCCGATGTCACGGCCAACGCCTTCGACCCCGACGGCTACTACCGCACCGGTGATGTGATGGCCGAGCTGGAGCCGGGCCGGCTCGCCTATGTCGACCGCCGCAACAATGTCCTGAAACTGGCCCAGGGCGAGTTCGTCGCCGTGGCGCGCCTGGAAGCGGTGTTCTCCAGCGCGGCGCTGGTGCGGCAGATCTTCGTCTACGGCAACAGCGAACGACCCTACCTGCTGGCCGTTGTCGTCCCGACCGACGATGTCGTGCAGAAGTTCGGCGGCGACGCCGACGGACTGAAGGCCGCCCTGGGCGAATCCCTGCGCCAGTCAGCAAAAGTCGCCGAGCTGCAGTCCTACGAGGTGCCGGTCGACTTCGTGGTCGAGACGGAGCCGTTCAGCGAGGACAACGGCCTGCTGTCCGGAGTGGGCAAGCTGCTGCGCCCGAAACTCAAAGAGCACTTCGGCGCTCGGCTTGAACAGCTATACGCGGAGCTGGCCGAAAATCGGGTGACCGAGCTGCGTGCCTTGCGCGAAGGCGCGGCCGATCACCCGGTGATCTTCACCCTCACCCGCGCCGCCGAGGCGCTGCTCGGCCTGGCCGGCGGGCCGCCGGCACCAGACGCCCTGTTCATCGAGCTCGGCGGCGATTCGCTGTCGGCGCTCACCTTCTCCAACCTCCTACGTGACATCTTCGACGTCGAGGTGCCCGTGGGAATGATCACCGGCCCGGCAACTGACCTGGCTCAGCTCGCGGAATACGTTGAATCCGAGCGCGAATCGGGATCGCGGCGGCCGACCTTCGCATCGGTGCACGGGCAAGGCGCGACGCAGGTCCACGCCGCGGACCTCACGTTGGACAAGTTCATTGACGCGGCGACCCTGGCCGAGGCCCCGGGCCTGCCGCGGGTGACCGGCAAGCCGCGCACCGTTCTGCTCACCGGCGCGAACGGCTACCTCGGCCGCTTCCTGACGCTGGAATGGCTCGAACGGCTTGCCGCAACCGGCGGAAAGCTCATCTCCATCATCCGCGCCGCGGACACCGCGGCCGCCACCAAACGACTCGAGGCCGTCTTCGATAGCGGGGACCCGCAGTTGCTGCAGCGGTTCCGCACGCTGGCCGCCGATCACCTCGAGGTCATCGTCGGCGATATCGGTGCGCCGAACCTTGGCTTGGCGCAAGGCACCTGGGAGCGCATCGCGCGGACTGTGGATCTGATCGTGCATCCGGCCGCGCTGGTCAATCACGTGTTGCCTTATGACCAGCTGTTCGGTCCCAATGTGGTCGGCACCGCAGAGTTGATTCGCCTGGCGATAACCACGCGAATCAAACCGGTCACGTACATGTCGACCGTCGCGGTGGCCCTGTCGGTCGATCCGGCCAGCTTCGCCGAGGATGGCGACATCCGCACCGTCAGCGCGTTGCGCCCGGTCGACGACAGCTACGCGAACGGGTACGCGAACAGCAAGTGGGCCGGCGAGGTGTTGCTGCGCGAGGCGCACGACCTGTGCGGCCTGCCGGTCGCGGTCTTCCGCTCGGACATGATCCTGGCGCACAGCCGGTATGCGGGGCAGCTGAACCTGCCAGATGCGTTCACCCGCTTGATATTCAGCTTGTTGACCACCGGTATCGCGCCGGCCTCCTTCTACCAGACCGATCCGCGGGGAAAGCGGGCGATCGCCCACTACGACGGGCTGCCCGCTGACTTCGTGGCCGAAGCGGTCACGACACTCGGTGAACGGGTCGCCGCGGAATCCCGTGCTTATCGGTCCTTCGACGTGATGAACCCGCACGACGACGGCATCTCGCTGGATGTGTTCGTCGACTGGCTGATCGCCGCCGGAAATGACATCCGGCGCATCGACGACTACGACGAATGGCTCGACCGGTTCACCACGGCCCTGCGGGCCTTGCCGGACAAGCAGCGCCAGCACTCGGTGCTGCCGTTGCTGGACGCCTACCGAAAGCCGGAGACGCCGCTGCGTGGCGCGCCGGCCCCCACCGATGTGTTCCGTGGCGCGGTGCGGGCGGCAAAAATCGGTGCAGGCGAGGACATTCCGCATCTATCGGCGGCCTTGATCGACAAGTACGTCGCGGACCTGCGCTTGCTGGGCTTGGTGTAAACGCCGCTGAGCTAGCCGGGTAGGCCGGCCTTCACCGCAGCGTCCTGCTTGCGACCGATGTCGGCGGCGACGGCCGGATCGACGGGGTCGTTGGGCGGGGTATCGAATTCCAGGGTGACCAGCGCCTTGCCTTCGGTGAAGACCAAGACCGTCATCGCTTGGGAGTTGTCCGGGGAGGTTCCCGAAATCGTCACCCCGTTCTCGCCAACCGCGAGCGGTTGCCAGCTACCGCTTACCTTGCCGTTGTAACTGCCTTGGGTGGAGGCTAATTCGGCGGCGGCCGCCGACGGATCGGCGGCGACCACGATAGTGTCCCACAGGCGACGGCTGGCCTCGCCGTTGGCGAACAGTTGGGCGACGCCGGGTGCATTGTTGGGGTTGAGCATGGGCGACTGCGGGGCGGTGAGACCGCCACCGACATCGTTGGGCTTGATCAGTAGGAAGCCGTAGTCCGTGGGCCGGCCCGACGGCGGGCCGGTGACCGCGCTCGCACTGGTCGTGGCGGGGGAACTCGACGACGGCGACGAGGATTTGTCGGCGCTGCCGCATCCGGCGCTCGCTGCGCCGACCACGACGATGACAACGGCCCAGCCGGCGATGCCGGTCCGATCAACTCCCACGCATGTTCCTTCCACGTGTCATGGGTATCCGGCATTCACCGCGGCTCCCGACGCCGTCGGCGAAACACTGGGGGTGAACCAGGCTCGCTACGAACATAGGCCCACTCGGCGCCCGCTGGGTAGCACTTCGGCGTGCTTATGCTTGCGTGGGTAACCGCATCCCGCGTTGGAAGGAGTTGGGTATGACGGCTGCAGCGGCGCGCGCAGTACGGTTCGACCGTTACGGCGGACGTGAGGTGTTGTACGTCGCGGACATCGAAATGCCCTCGCCCGGGCCCGGTGAGGTCGTCGTCGAAGTGCGCGCGGCCGGGATCAACCCCGGCGAAGCCGGCATCCGGGTCGGGGCGATGCACGAGATGTTCCCGGCCACCTTTCCCTCCGGACAGGGCAGCGATCTGGCCGGCGTCATCACCGCCGCGGCACCCGGGGTCACCGAGTTTTCGGTCGGCGACGAAGTCTTGGGCTTCAGCATGCGCCGGTCCAGCCACGCCACGCACGCCGCGGTTCCGGTCAACCAATTGATTCGCAAACCTCCCCAACTCAGTTGGGAGGCAGCGGGTTCGCTGTACGTGGTCGGGGCGACCGCTTACGCCGCCGTTCGCGCGGTTGCGCCTCAAGCCGGTGAGACGGTCGCCGTGTCGGCGGCCGCGGGCGGGGTCGGCAGCCTTGTTGTGCAGCTTCTGGTGTTGCGCCAGGCGCAAGTGCTCGGCATCGCGGGCCCGGGCAACGCCGACTGGCTACGCGGGCATGGCGTCATTCCGATCGCCTACGGTGACGGACTCGTAGAGCGGCTGCGTGACGCGGCGCCGGACGGCATCGACGCATTCATCGACCTCTTCGGTCCGGACTACGTCCAGCTCGCCGTCGATCTCGGCGTGGTGCCCGAGCGGATCGACACCATCATCTCGTTCCAAAAGGCGGGCGAAGTGGGCGCCAAGACCGAAGGCAGCATGGAAGCCTCGACGCCCGAGGTGCTCGCCGAGATGGCCGACCTGATCGTTTCCGGCGCCATCGAATTCGACATCGCCGCGACGTACCCGCTGGACCGGGTCGCCGACGCTTATGCCGAGCTCGAGCAGCGGCACACACACGGGAAAATCGTTCTGCTGCCGACTAACTCAGAATGAGGCGGCCGGACCGACGACACCCGCCTGCACGATCTTGATGATGACGAAAACGACGGCCACCACCAGGTAGCCCCGCAGGCTGATCAGCCCAGCCCGGCGCATTGGTGACATCGTTGGCCGATCGAGCAAGGCGAGTGTGGGGTGCACCTCGGCGGGTGTGCCTGACGGCGCGGCAGCGGTCCGGCCCAACACTGGGGTGCGGCGACCGCCGCCGGGGTGGGTCGACGTCATCGAATCCTCGCTATCTCGAGCGGTTCTCGGATGAGGAAGTCGTGGTTGCGGCGCTCAACGACGCCCGCGGCGACGGGCGGCGCTGTGACGCCCGCCGCCGAGGCAACAATTCAACGGTGGTTGCTGTCGGGACCCGAGACGTGCCCACCCAGCGACGCGGTGACCATCGCGATCGGCATCCTCGACACGTACAGGTTGGCCCGCTCCTGCGGGGTCAGGCTGGTCCGCAGGTGAAACCTGTGGGCCAGCAACCGGCCCGCACGCAGCATCGACCGTCCGCGCATCCTGCGGCTAGCAGAAAAACGTTGCGTAACAACAAAAGTCATGATCTTCTCCTGACGGAGGCCCAATCGGCATCGGCACGGCGTATCAGCCGCGCAGGACCAGGCGAGGTCAGGCGGTGAAAGAAATGCCGGAACCGGATCGGGACAAGACGGATTTCGGATAGGGACTATCGCCGGGACTCATCTCGCCCTCACCTCCTCACGCCGGGACACACGTGGGTGCCACTACATTCACCTGAACGAGAGAGGCATGATGACCGGCGGAAGCAACCGCCGGTCGCACCCCTCTCGTCGGAGCTTCGGCACTGCACGGCGTATCCGAACATAGCCAATGGTCGCGACCCGCTGCGCCCGGCTTCGCCGCGCTTGCGATCGCTCCCGTCCGGAAGCCACTTGGGCTCAACCCTTGGGTCCGGGAAGAGCTGTCCTGACCCGGGGCGTCTCTCGACGTTCGGGGTCAGTGGCCTGTATCCATGCAGACGCCTCACCTACCGAGGTGCTTGCGGGTCCATAGTGACATCGGGGCCGCAGACTCGTCAAACCGCTTAACGGATCCCTGACACCCACAATTGCTCTCCAGGACCAGGAGGGAGAAAGCCTAGGCTCAAACACATGACCACCACCTTGCAGGATTCCCGGGTCGCGTCGACGCTCGATCGGATGTACGCCGAGTCGAAGAACCAGATGTCGCTGCTGCGCGAGCGGCGCGGCACGTTCGATCGGCCGATGACCACGCAGGAACGCACCGAGGCGATGAGCGAGTTCTACATTCCGGTCACGCCGGAAGCCGGCCGACTGCTGTATTCGCTGGTGCGGGCCACCCGTCCGGCCACAGTCGTCGAATTCGGGATGTCCTTCGGCATCTCCGCCCTTCATCTGGCCGCGGCGGTGCGCGACAACGGCACGGGCCGGGTGGTGACCACGGAGCTCAGCGAGACCAAAATCGCGGCGGCGAAGAAGACGTTCGCCGAGACGGGCTTGGACGATGTGATCACGATCCTGGAAGGCGATGCGCTGACCACGTTGAAAAGCCTTGACGGAGCGGTCGATTTCCTGCTGCTCGACGGTTGGAAGGATCTGTATCTGCCGGTGATCGAGCTGCTGGAGCCCCGCCTATCCACGGGTGCGCTGGTCATCGCCGACAACGCCAGCTCGGCCGACATGGCGCCGTATCTCGATCGCGTGCGCAACCAGGACAACGGATACGTCAGCTTCAACTTCCAGGTCCGCGACAGCGACAGCATGGAGATCAGCTGCCGCACAAGCGGTTAGGGCTACCTCAGCGATTCCTCGAGCCACGGCGTGAGCCACTTCACCCCTTCGGGGGTCAGGTGGACGCCGTCGCTGCGCACCTTGATGCCATCGACCTTGGCGGTATAGACACCGTCGGGGCACAGCTTCTTGTTCAGGTCGAGGATCGCGACCCCTTGATGGTGGCTGACGGTCTTGCGCAGCATGGCGTTCCACAGATTGACCCGATCGGGCTGGTCCTCCGGATACAGCCGGCCATCCGGCTTTTCACCGCCCCGGCTGTAGGGGACGGTAGCGACCACCACGCGGACACCGGTAGCACCGACGATGGTCAGCGCCCGTTCGAGCTCACCGTTGAGGTAGGCGTCGAAGGTCGGGTCGCCGATGTGAGTCCATTGGCCCTCGTTGACCCGGTCCACCGTTTCCCAGCGGCCGATGACAAGCAGCGCGACGTCCGGCTGATCCCGGCTGACCTGAGCGGACCAGCGAATCGGCCAGCCGTCGCATTCAGACCGTTGCTCCAAAGTCTGGCCGATGTAGCGGTACGGCGTGCCACGCACCAGGCTGCATCCGATGACGGTGTGGTCGAGGAATGCGAACCCGGGCGTCGGGGGCAGGTAGTGCATCCAGGTCCACCCGATCGAATCACCGAACACCGAGACGGTGAACGGCCGGTTGGCATCTCGGGGGCGGCTCGGGCCGGGCGGCGATGGCGAGACCGCGGCGACCGCCGAGACGCCGGGCGGCAGACCGGCCTCGCGCAGGCCGGGCCCGGTGCCCACCGGGATCACCAGAAGAGTCACCGCGGCCGCGCTGGCCACGGTCGCCGCCGCTAGCGGCAGCAGCGGCACCCGCGCCGGTCGCCAGCGCCGAATCGGTTGTTCGAGCAGCCAATACGACGCCGCGGCCACCAACAGCGTGACTCCGCACCGCGCGGCGAACAACGGCAGGCCGGACCATCCGGTGCGTTCGCCGTTGAGCGCCAAGAAGATTGGCCAATGCCACAGATAGACGCCGTAGGAGATGGTTCCCAGCCAGACCAGTGGGCGCAACGCGAGCACGCGGGCCACGATTCCGCGCTGCTCCAGCGCGACGGGTGCGATCACGATCACCGCCGCAATCGCGACGCCGATCAGCAAGCCGTGACGGAATTCTCCGCCGGCCCCGGTGGCGTAGTGCGTCGCCGCCGCCAGTCCGGCCACACCGAACAGCGGCAGGATCCGAGCGACCCGGCGCCCCCACCGCGTGCGAATCATGCACCAGCCGCGATTCATCGATGGCCAGTCCCGCACCAGCAGTGCGGCCGACGCGGCACCCACCAGCAACGCCTGCGCGCGGGTGTCGGTTCCGAAGTAGATCCGGTCGCGGGTGCCGTCGGTCGCCAAGACGATTGCTAGTGCCGCCGACGCCAGTGCGCCGAACGTGGCGATCAGGAACGTGGCGAACCGCACACCGCCGACGGTGGCCCGGGACGAGCGGCGCCCCGCGCGGGCGGCGAGCAGCAGGGTGACCGCGACGAGCAGCACCGGCCAGAGGAAGTAGTACTGCTCCTCCACCCCGAGTGACCAGGTGTGCTGCAGCGGCGAGGGCGGAGCGCCCTGGGTGAAGTAGTCGGTCTTCTGGGCGACGAACCGCCAGTTCGCCATCCACGCGAACGCCGCGATGGCGTCGTCGCGTAGGCCGGTCAGTGACCGGTCGGGCAATAGCTGGCGGGCGGCGGCCACGGTGAGCACCATCAAGACCAGTGCGGGCAGCAGTCGTCGCGCACGCCGAATCCAGAAGCCGGTCAACTCGATCCGGCCGGTGCGGCCCAGCTCGTCCAGCAGCAGCGAGGTGATCAGGAATCCGCTGAGGACGAAAAACACGTCGACGCCGATGAATCCGCCGCTGACGCCAGGGATGCCGCCGTGCCCGATGAGCACCAGCGCGACCGCGATCGCACGCAGTCCGTCGAGTGCCGGGATTCCGCTGGCCCGCTCGGGCCTGTCCCAGATGGCCAGCCGGCCGACGCGGCGCACGGGGGCCACCCACCGGGGCCGAGTACGACGAGCCGGCGCGGGGTGAAACCCGCCCGGCTCTGTGCTTGCTGTCAGCGCGCCGTAACTACCATTTCGCCCGGCGCCATGGTTGATGCCGATACGTCGCTGCCCCTCCTGTTGAGTTCAGCAAGCCAGCCTAGAGGCGGGCGCACAGGATCAGGTGGAGGACACGCGAGGTGTTTTCCGCCGTGCTGCGTTCGGATTTCACCCCTGAAGCGTCAGCCTTTCTCGGGCGCGTAACCCAGGGTGCTCTTGACCTCCAGATACTCGTGGAAGCCGAACTCGCTCCATTCCCGGCCGTTGCCGCTGTGCTTGTAGCCGCCGAACGGCGCGTTGAGGTCGAACGCGTGATTGATGGTCACCCATCCCGCGCGGATCTTGCCGGCGACCTCGCGCGCCGTGTCGAGGTCGGCTCCCGAAACGTAGCCGGCGAGGCCGTATCGGGTGTCATTGGCGATCTCGACGGCGTGGTCGAGGTCGTCGTAGCCGAGAATGCACAGCACCGGGCCGAAGATCTCCTCGCGCGCGATCGTCATGTCATTGGTGACATGCGCGAAGACGGTCGGCTTGACGTAGTACCCCGTGTTCAGTCCCTCCGGCCGGCCCGACCCCCCCGCGACCACCGTCGCGCCCTCGTCGATCCCCTGTTGGATCAGGCGCTGAACCTTCTCGAATTGCGCCCTCGACGCGACCGGACCGATCGCCCTCGCGTCGCCGCTGCCCACCGGGACCTGCCCGGCGACCTCACGCGCGATGTCAATGGCCTCGTCCATCCGGGAATTCGGGACCAGCATGCGCGAGGGCGCGTTACAGCTCTGCCCGGAATTGGGCATCATGTTGGCCACACCGGCCTTGACGCCCTGGGCGAAACCACTGTCGTCGAGGACGATGTTTGGGCTCTTGCCGCCGAGCTCCTGGGTCACTCGCTTCACCGTCGCGGCGGCGTTCGTGGCCACGTCGACACCGGCGCGGGTCGACCCGGTGAAGGACACCATGTCGATGTCCGGATGGCTCGCCAGGGCCACACCGACGCCCGGGCCGTCGCCGTTGATCAGGTTGAACACGCCGGCCGGCACGCCCGCGGCGTCCAGGATCTCGGCGAAGATGTAGGGCGAATACGGGGCCACCTCAGAGGGTTTCAGGATGACGGTGCAGCCGGTCGCCAGCGCCGGGTAGACCTTGACCGCGACCTGGTTGATCGGCCAGTTCCAGGGGGTGATCAACCCGCAGACACCAATCGGCTCCTTGGCGATCAGCGTCGCACCTTTTTGTTCGGAGAATTCGAAGTTCTTCAGCGCGTCGATGGCCGTGGTCAGGTGACCGATCCCGAGGAAAACCTGCGGTCCGGCGGCGAGCGAGGGAGGTGCGCCGATTTCTTCGGTGACCGCGTCGGCGAGATCGTCGGCTCGCTTCTGGTATTCGGCGAGGATGGCCTGCAAGAGGTCCAGCCGCTGTTCGCGGGTGCTCTGCGACCAGCTGGTGAAGGCTCGCCGGGCGGCGTTGACCGCCACGTCGACATCGGCCGCCGACCCCAGCGAGATCTTCCCGGAAACCTGCTCTGTCGCCGGGTTCTCGACGTCGAAAGCATTGGGGCGCAATGGGTCGATCCACTGCCCATCGATGTAGAACTTCAGGTATTCACGCATGACATCGATCCTCTTTCTTACTGGGGTCTTACTGGGTACCTTCGGCGTACCAGGTCCGGAATCTGTCGTACTTGGGCATCTCCTCGGAATTGGCCTTCGGATCGATGCACACGTGCACTACACCGACTTTGCCACTGGCGTAGGCGCGAGCGATCGCCGGGCCAATCTCGGATTCCTTCTCGACGTACTCGCCGTGGCAACCGAAGCCCTCGGCAACCTTGTCGATCCGGACGTCCTTGCTCCAGTGCACACCGGGCTGCGGCGAGGGCTGGGAGAAGGTGCGCTTGTACACACCCACTTCCAATCCCCACTGGTGGTCCACACCCACCACGCACACCAGCGGAAGATTCTGCCGCGCAGCGGTTTCCAATTCGGCGATGTGGAACAAAAATGCCGAATCGCTGGTCAGCAGCATCACCGGCCGCTTTCCACCCTCGGCGACGGACGCTCCGACCGCATACGGTAGGCCCGTGCCGAGGTGGCCGAAGTTCTGGTTCCAGATCACGTCGCGCGGCTTGGACTGCGAGTAGGTCCACTGGAAGATCACGGTCGCGCCGCCGTCTCGCACCAAGATGCCGTCGTCGAGTTCGTTGAACGCCTTGGTGGCCTCGACGACATAGCGCGCCGGATGGATCGGCGAACGCCCGGACGGTGCCGATTCCGCCATATCCGCAAGCTCTTTCGTGTCCTTTTCGATCAGGAGCCGCAGCGTGGGTGCGGCCTTGCGCGGTGAATCCTTGAGCGCGTCGACCAGCTGCGGCACCACACCGCGCAGATCGCCGACCAACGCCACGTCGACGGGGCGGTTGACGCCGATGGCGGTCGGGTCTTGCTCGACCAGCACCCACTTGCGGTTCGCATCGTTGCCGGCCCAATGCTGGGTCCGTCCGTAGTGCATCGGCTCACCGAGCTCGGTGCCCAGCGCTACACAGAGGTCGGATTCCTCGACTGCCTCGTTGGCGGCCGGGGAGAACAAGTACGGGAACGTCCGCTCCTGCAGTCCCGGGATGAACGAGGTGCCGCCTGAGGTCTGGATCACCGGACAGGCCATGAGGTCGGCCAGCTGCCGGACCGCCGCGCCGGTGCGTGAGGTGTGGACTCCGTGGCCGACCAGCAGGATCGGGCTTTTCGCCGCCCCGATCAGCTTTACCGCCTCGGCCACCTCACGGGTGCCTGCACCCTGGTTGACCAGCCGGTAGCTGGACGGCGCAGGCGCGGCGTCGACGTCGAGTTCCTCGAGGATGACGTGGGACGGGTACTCGATGTAGGCCGGGCCGGGCGTGCCGGACATGGCCCGGCGGAGCGCCTCGTGGATGATCTCGTCGGTCTGATCGGCGTACTCGATGGAGGCGCTGTATTTGACCGATGAGGCAAAAAGGGGCTCCTGGCGGACGAATTGGATGCGCCCGCGCCGCACCCGGCGTTCGGTGACTCGGGCGCGCTGGCCGCCGAGGAAGATCACCGGCGAGTTCTCCACGAGGGCACACTGAATCGCTCCGGCGATGTTGGCCATGCCCGGGCCGAGCGTGCCGATGCACAGGCCGGGCTTGCCGGTCATGCGCGACGCCGCCTCGGCCATGAATCCCGCGCTCAGTTCGTGATGCGGCGCGACGACGGACCACCCGCGGGCGTCGGCCTCGGCGAACATGTGCACGAAGTTCGGGTCCGGGATGCCGAACAGCGTGTTCACACCCTCCGCCTCGAACAGGTCGAGGATGCGTTTGTAGACGGGGACGCCCATGGTTTTCAAACTCCTTAGCGATAGGCAGTGAGCGGCGTGGAGGCCGCAACGCCGCGGGTAAGTGGCAGGGACAGCAGCGTTTTCACGATTCGACCTTCAGCTCGTCGAGGATCTCGGCGGTGTGGGCGCCGAGTTCTGGCGCCGGTCCCGCGACGCGGCCCGGTGTCCGCGAGAACCAGGTGGGCACGCCCGGGAAGCGCACCGGCCCGTGCGGGGTGTCCACCGTCTCGAACATGCCCACGGCGGCCAGATGCGGATCGTCGAAGAGCGCGCCGGGTGTGTTCAGCGGCGCGGCCGGAATCTCGAGTTCGCGCAGCAACTCCAGCCACTGGGCGGTCGACCGCTCTTTCATGGTTTCGGCCAGCAGTCCGTAGACGGTGTCGATCTCGCGGGCGCGCTGTTCCAGCGTCGCATACAGCTCGCTGGCCCACGGCGGCCGAACGGCTTTCATGAAGGCGTTCCAGTGCTTGTCGTTGTAGATCAGCGCGGCGATGTAGCCGTCGCTGGTGCGGTACGGGCGGCGGTTGGGCGCCACCGTTCGCGGATACACCGCAGGCCCGAGGGGCGGATCGAACATGGCACCGTTGGCATGCTCGACGAGCATGAACGAGGCCATGGTCTCGAACATGGCGACCTCGACTTCTTGGCCCTGGCCGGTGCGCTCGCGATGAAATAGCGCCATGGTCGTCGCGTACAGCGCGGTCAGTCCGGCGATCTTGTCGGCCATGATGGTGCCGACGTAATCGGCCTCGCCGGTCAATTGCTGTTGCACCGCGGGCAGGCCGCATTCGGCCTGGATCGTGTCGTCGTAAGCGGGGCGGTCGCGGTCGGGTCCGCGTCGGCCGTACCCGTAGCAATTGGTGTAGATGATCGCGGGATTGATAGCGGCGACCTCGTCATAGCCGAAGCCGAGCTTGTCGATCGCCTTGGCGCGCATCGAGTGGATGAACACGTCGGCGGTCTCGACGAGAGCGCGTAATGCGCGCGCTCCGGCGTCGGTTTGCAGGTCCAGCACGATGCCGCGCTTGCCGCGGTTGACGTTGACGAACACTCCGCTCATGCCCGGGGCCGGACCGACCGAGATGTAGCGTGTGTTATCGCCCTGCGGCGGTTCGACTTTGATCACGTCGGCGCCCATGTCGGCCATGATCTGGGTGCAGTACGGCCCCATCACCATGGCGGTGAGGTCGACGACACGCACACCCGTCAGTGGCCCGTTAGCCACGATGCGCCCGTTCGAAGCTGTAGCGAATGTGCTGGCTATGACCGTCGGGTACAACCGGAAAAACTAGCGGCGCCTCCAGTTGTCGAATCGTTGCCAGATTTTCGCCGACATCCTCAATCGTCCATGACGGCCGGTACACGCCCGGGCTCTCCGCGATGACGGCCCTTGCCACGCGACCCGCCAGCGCAATGAAGATTTCACCTGTCACGGAACAGGATTCGTGGGCCAACCAACCCACCACGGGTGCAACAAGCTCCGCACCCATTGGCGGGTAGGCCGAGGTGTCGATCCCTTCGGCCATCCGGGTGACCGCCGCCGGAACGATCACGTTGCATGCCACGCCGTCGTCGGCGCCTTCGATCGCCGCGACGTTCGCCAGGCCGATCACACCGGCCTTGGCCGCCGCGTAATTGGCTACCCCCTCGTTGCCATACAACCCGCCGATCGAGGAGGTCAGCACGATCCGCCCATAGCTGGCCTGGCACATCACCGGAAATGCTGGTCGCACCACGTTGAACGCGCCGCGCAGGTGCACATCGAGCACCGCGTCGAAATCTTCGTAGCTCATCTCTTTCAATGACCCGCGACGGACATTGCCGGCGTTGTGAATCAGGATGTCGAGGCGACCGTAGTGTTCGAGCGCGGTGCCGATGATGGCCTCGCCGCCCTCGCGAGTCGTCACCGACTCGGCACATGCGACGGCCTCGCCGCCGACCGCCTTGATCGCCTCGACCGCTCGCTCGGCGGGCGTGGCGTCGGTCCCGTCACCGCCCAGGCTGCCGCCGTGGTCGTTGACGACCACCCTCGCCCCGCGCCTGGCGAGTAGCTGCGCGTACTCGCAGCCCAGGCCCCGCCCGGCGCCTGTGACGACCGCGACCTGGCCATCGAACCGCAACTCGCTCACGAAAGCTCAAGGCCTTCCAAGTCATCCTTGGCGCGCCACTCGGCGATCAGGTCACCGAAGGCGTAGAAGCCCGGCGAGTAGAAATCGCCGAGGAACGCACCGTTGTCTTTGGCGCCGCCCCGGCCTTCATTGTTGTAATAGCCAGGGGTGCAGGACATCTCGAATGCCGAGTTGTCGATCGCGAGCTCGGCGACCGTCCTGACCCAGCCGTCCTGGCCTTCTTGGCTAGGTTCGACTCTGGTCGCGCCGCGTTTGCGCGCCTCGGCGACGATGTAAGCGATGTGTTCGGCCTGTTGCTCGAACATCGCGGTGGTATTGGCCGAGACGCCGCCCTGAATGAAGCCCGTGAAGAACTGATTCGGGAATCCGCGGGTCGTCATGCCGTGCAGCGTCTGGTACCTGTCGTGCCAGTAGTCGAACAGCGACAGCCCGTCTCGACCCTCGATGACGTCGACGGCGAAGCGTCGACTGATCTCCGTGGAGATCTCGAACCCGCTGGCGAATACGACGCAATCGACCTCGTACTCAACGCCGTTGGCGACGATGCCCTTCTCGGTCAGGCGTTCCACACCCTTGGACTCCGACACGTCCACCAGCGTCACGTTAGGCAGGTTGAACGCCGGCAGGTAGGTCTCGCTCGAACACGGCCGCTTACACATGAAGCGGTAGTACGGCTTGAGTGCCTCGGCGGTGTCGGGGTCGTCGACCAGCTCGGCCACGCGGCGGCGCAGCCGGTCCATGATCTTGTAGTCCTCTTCCTCGCGGATCGCCATGATCTCCTCGATCCCCAGCGAGGCGGGATCCGGGCTGGCGGCAATCCGGGCGGTCATGTTGCGGCCCAATTCGGTCCAGAAATCGCACACCAGATCCGGCTCGCCGAAGACCACCCCAACAAACGGTGACCAGTTATGGAAGTTACGTTTGCGCTCCTCCTGCCAACCGGGCTGCAGGGCCGCCGCCCAGGCCGGGTCGGTCGGTGTGTTGGCCCGCATGTCCACCGACGACGGGGTGCGCTGGAACACGAAAAGCTGCTTGGAATCCCGCCCGAGATGCGGCACCAGCTGGACGCCGGTAGCCCCCGTGCCGACGAGTGCGACCCGCTTGTCAGCCAGCTTATGCAGGCCGCCGTTGGCATCGCCGCCGGTGTAGTCGTAGTCCCAACGCGCGGAATGGAATGCGTGGCCCCCGCCGTCCAGGTACTCCTTGATGCCGGCGATGCCGGGCAGCTTTGGCTTGTTGTACGAGCCCTGCGCCATCACCACGAACCGTGCGCGAATGTCGTCGCCGCGGTTGGTGGTCAGCCGCCACCGCGTGGTGTTCTCGTCCCAGCGCATGGTCTCGACCTGGGTAGAGAAGATCGCGCCATCGTAGAGGTCGAAGTGTTTACCCATGGCCTGGCAGTGCGCGAAGATCTCGGCACCGTCGGCGAACTTCTTGCTCGGCAGGAAGTTGAGTTCCTCGAGCATTGGGATGTAGCAATAGGAGTCATTGTCGCACTGGATGCCTGGGAAGCGGTTCCAATACCACACTCCGCCGAAGTCCCCGGCCATGTCGATGACCCGAACATCCTGTACGCCGGCCCTTTTCAGGTAAGCGCCGGACAACAATCCGGCGAACCCACCGCCGAGGACGGCCACCTCGATGTCCTCGTTGATCGGCGCGCGGTCGGCGACCGGAGTGTATGGGTCTATCTCGTAGAAGTCGGCCAGGTCACCTTCGAGTTCGAGGTACTGCGCGCCGCCGTCCTCGCGTAGGCGCTTGTCGCGCTCCTGGGCGTACTTGGCCCGCAGCGCGTCTATGTCGACGTCTTGGGCTACGTCGGTGGGCCCGCAGGGCTTGTCAGCGGTGGTCATATCTCAAAGCTCCTGCGGTTCGCCGGTACCCATGTACTTCGACAGTTGGTGATGGAGATTGACGGTGCTGCGCTCACGGTACGGATTGGGTTTGGTGCCCGAGAAACCCAGGGATTTCATGCCTTGCTGCACGGCGGCCATGTTGGAGAAGTCCTGCGGAAGAACCGAGCGCCACCCGGGGTCTCCGACCGGCGTGTATTCCCACTCCGTCTGCGGCTCTTGACCTTTCGGATACAGCTCGAAGACGGACACCTCGAAAATGCACTTGTTCGGGTTGTAGCTGGGATGCGGCCGCGCGCCGTAGCACAGCGCGCTGGTCAAACCCTGGCCGATCTGGAAGTTCGGGAAGATCTGCCATGCTGTGCCGGCCTGCCCGAGAATGTCGGCGGGGATCGTCGGCCAGATCACCCCGCGCGCTTCGTCGTCGCGGCGCGCCGACGCCAGCCAGTGCTCGAGGACCTTGTCGGCCGGAGTGCCTTCGGGCAGTTCGTCGACCAGTCGCTTGGCGGCGTTCACCAGCGTCTGGGTGGTGGTGGCGTTGGTTTCCTCCATCGTGTACACCTGCATCTCCGCGGTCGAGACACGAGGATCGGCCCCGATGCCCAGCCGAATCTTGGACTTGGTGGCCTCCATGTCCTCGGGAGCGTCGTAGCCGATATGGCTGTGCTTGCCTTGGGCTTTCGCCCATCCCTTGAACTCGCCGAACTTATTGAACTCCGGATGGGTGGTGTAGACGTGGTAGGTCTCGTTGAAGGCCTCCAGTGCGACCTTCCAGTTGCAGTCGAAAGACAGCCACTTGCGCCACTTGTAGCGCATGTTCTCCAGGCCGAACGGGTCGAGAATCTTCGCGGCGGGGAACAGGAAGTCGGCCAGCGGCTCGCAGTCGGGATCCATGTTGATCCACAACCAACCGCCCCAGGTGTCGACTCGGACCGGTCGCAGGCGGGTGTTGTCGGGCGTGAGCGCACCCTGCCAGTCCTGTTGTTCGCGGATATGGGTGCACGCGCCGTCCAGACCGTAGGTCCAGCCGTGAAAGCCGCAGACAAACGACTTGCGGGTTCGCGCACAGGCGTTCTTGGCGCCGGCGGGGGTGTCGATGAGCCGGCGGCCGCGGTGCATGCAGACGTTGTGGTGTGCGTGGAATTCCCGCTCGCCGGTCCGCACGACGATGATCGAGTCGTCGAGGATGTCATAGGTGAGGTAGCTGCCCACCTCGGGCAGTTCCTCGACGCGACCGACCTGCTGCCAGACCTTGCGCCACAGCTTGTCACGCTCGGCACGGGCATAATCCTCCGAGATGTATGCCTCGACTCCGATCGTCATCGGCTGCGAGAGCTCCTCGGCCGCTCCGGGATTCGCGCCCTTGGCCCGTTCGGTCATCACATCCTCCTAATCGCCGCGCGGAAGGATTCGTCATGCAAGAACAGCGACGTGTTGTCGGCGCCGAGGTGGCTCCACTTGAGGCCCAGGCCGCCGTCGACCAGCAACGTCTGGCCGGTGATATAGCTCGACATCTCCGAGAGCAGGAAGAGGATGGCGCCGGCCTGCTCTTCGGGTCGCCCTCGGCGACCCATCGCGATCGCTCGCCGGTCGCGCTCGGGATCCTCGTCGACATAGGTGCGCGACGCCACCGTCTCGGTGACGCCTGGCGCCACGGCGTTGACCCGCACGATGGCACTCGAGTTGGCGCAGGCCGGAATTC